>NZ_JBRIQR010000018.1:0-103099 GCF_052983755.1 Enterobacter sp. CFEC122
GTAGCGCCACCGGGCGGATTCTCAAAGCCAGTTACGACGCTTAAAGTAGAGATACGGCGCCAGCCCGGCGAGGATCATGAAGATAATCGCCCCCGGGTAACCAAAGCTCCACTTCAGCTCCGGCATAAACTCAAAGTTCATCCCGTAGCTGGACGCCACCAGCGTCGGCGGCAGGAACACCACGGACACCACCGAGAAGATCTTAATGATGCGGTTCTGCTCGATGTTGATAAAGCCCATCGCCGCCTGCATCAGGAAGTTGACCTTCTGGAACAGGGATTCGTTGTGCGGCAGCAGGGATTCGATATCGCGCAGGATCTCACGCGCCTGCTCCAGCTGACCGCCCGGCAGACGCGCCTTGCGCACCAGGAAGTTCAGCGCGCGCTGGGTATCCATCAGACACAAGCGCACCTTCCAGCCGATATCTTCCAGCTCCGCCAGCGTCGAAAGCGCTTCGTCGTACTCATCGCCCTGATGGCCTTCCATGATCACGCGGCTCAGCTTTTCCAGATCGCTGTAGATGTTTTCAATTTCATCCGCCAGCTGTTCAATTTTGGTCTCGAACAGATCGAGCAGCAGCTCATAGGCGTTGCCGTCCACCATCGCCTGGCTGCGGGCGCGCATGCGGTAGAGGCGGAATGCCGGTAGCTCACGCTCGCGCAGGGTAAACAGGCGGCCGTCGCGAATGGTAAATGCCACGGTGGAGTTGCCCGCGTGGTCTTCGGCATCTTCGAAGAAGAAGAAGGAGTGAATGTGCAGGCCGTCTTCGTCTTCAAAAAAACGGGCGGATGCTTCGATGTCTTCCAGTTCCGGGCGCGTTGCCAGGCTTTGCCCCAGCTCAGATTGTACGCGAAGGCGCTCATCGTCGTCCGGCTCGACCAGATCCACCCATACGGCATCAATGAGGGGCTGTGACTCTTCGGCTTCAAGCCGAGTCAGTCGGTTATTTTCGAGTTGAAATGCGCTCAACATGACCGGGACTCCCAATGCAAAAAATATCGGACAGTTCGGTGGGCACACAGAAACAAATTGGGTTTCAGACCATTAAACAGCCTGACTCAGCGCGACGGGAATAATGCAGTCGCTGACAACCACTAAGGCCATCAGCAAGAGGAGATAGCCTTAGGAGTTGTTCCTGGATGACAGGGAATTGAGCCAGTATCTACTGGGTGTGTCCAAGGCGAATGTCCTCTTAGCGTAATCGTGCGCGCATGTTACGCCAGCTATAACTGTGGCGTCAACACGCAACGAAACGCTGAAGGGCATTAATTGACCTTCAACGTATAAGGCTAGCAGATTATTACAAAATAATGATATTTTTCTGAAAGTTAGACTGTTTCCAGCTTCGCGTAGGCGGCCACCAGCCATTTGATCCCCTGCCCCTGGAACGCCACCTGCAGGCGGCTGTGCTCGCCGCTGCCTTCCAGATTCACAATGGTGCCTTCGCCAAACTTCGAATGGCGCACGCGCTGGCCCAGCTTGTAGCCGGTGTCGGTTTCCGCCATCGGCGAGCCCATGCGCTGATGGCTGACCGGACGGCTGATGCTCGCCCGCAGACGTACCTCTTCGACACACTCTTCCGGCAGTTCACCGATAAAGCGCGACGGACGGTGGTAGACCTCTTTACCATAGAGACGTCGGGTTTCAGCGTAGGTCAGCGTCAGCTTCTGCATCGCTCGCGTCACGCCCACGTAGGCTAGACGACGCTCCTCTTCCAGACGTCCGCCTTCATCCAGCGACATCTGGCTCGGGAACATCCCCTCTTCCATCCCGACGATAAACACCTGCGGGAACTCCAGACCTTTGGCGGAGTGCAGGGTCATAAGCTGAACCGCATCCTGCCAGGTGTCCGCCTGCCCTTCACCCGCTTCCAGCGCGGCGTGGGAGAGGAATGCCTGCAGCGGCATCAGGTCCTCGTCTTCTTCGTTGTAGCTGAACTGGCGCGTTGCCGTGACCAGTTCCTCTAAGTTCTCAATACGGGTCTGGCCCTTCTCGCCTTTTTCCTGCTCGTACATGGTGCGCAGGCCGGAGTCTTTAATCACCCGGTCGGTCTGCACGTGCAGCGGCATGTCGGCGGTTTCCTGCGCCAGGGCGTCAATCAGTTCAAGGAAGCGCTGCAGGGCGCTGGCCGCGCGTCCGGCAAGCGCTTTTTCCTGCAGCAGCTCGCGGCACGCCTGCCACAGCGTCAGCTGACGGTCGCGCGAGGCCTGACGCACCACGTCCAGCGTGCGGTCGCCAATCCCGCGGGTCGGCGTGTTAACCACGCGTTCAAACGCCGCGTCGTCGTTACGGTTGGCAATCAGACGCAGATACGAGAGCGCATCTTTGATTTCCTGACGTTCGAAGAAGCGCATACCGCCGTAAATGCGGTACGGCATCCCCACCTGCAGCAGCGCCTCTTCCAGCACGCGCGACTGGGCGTTGCTGCGATAGAGAATGGCGCACTGCTCCAGCGCGCCGCCGTTGTCCTGCCAGGTTTTGATGCGGTTGACCACGAAGCGCGCTTCGTCGAGCTCGTTGAAGGCGCAGTAAATCGAAATCGGTTCGCCGTCGACGCCGTCGGTCCACAGCTTTTTACCCAGACGCCCGTTGTTGTTCTCAATCAGGGCGTTAGCCGCGCTCAGGATATTGCTGGTAGAGCGGTAGTTCTGCTCCAGACGGATGGTTTGCGCGCCGGGGAAATCGTTGAGGAAGCGCTGAATGTTCTCCACCTGCGCCCCGCGCCAGCCGTAGATCGACTGATCGTCATCGCCCACGATCATCACCTTGCCGGTATCGCCGGCCAGCAGGCGGATCCATGCGTACTGGATGTTGTTGGTATCCTGGAATTCGTCCACCAGAATGTTGGTGAAGCGTTCGCGGTAGTGCTGCAGGATGTGCGGCTTGTTGAGCCACAGCTCGTGAGCGCGCAGCAGCAGCTCGGCGAAATCCACCAGGCCGGCGCGATCGCACGCTTCCTGATAGGCCTTGTAGACGTTCTGCCAGGTCTGCTCGATCGGGTTGCCGAAGCTCTGAATGTGGTGCGGGCGCAGCCCCTCGTCTTTCTGACCGTTGATGTACCACATCGCCTGACGCGGCGGCCACTGCTTCTCGTCGAGGTTCATCGCCTTGATCAGGCGCTTCAGCAAACGGAGCTGATCTTCGCTGTCGAGGATCTGGAAATCCTGCGGCAGGTTGGCGTCCATGTGGTGCGCACGCAGCAGGCGGTGCGCCAGACCGTGGAAGGTGCCGACCCACATCCCGCCCTGGCTGGTGCCCATCAGCTGGGCGATGCGGTGGCGCATCTCCGCCGCCGCCTTGTTGGTGAACGTGACCGCCATGATGGAGTACGGCGAGCAGTTTTCCACGCTCTGCAGCCAGGCGATACGGTGAACCAGCACGCGCGTCTTACCACTGCCCGCTCCAGCCAGCACCAGCAGGTTGGTGCGCGAGGCGGCAACCGCGTCACGCTGTTTGTCATTAAGGCTGTCGAGCAGGTAAGAAACGTCCATTGGCACCGTCACATAGTATTCAGGAACAGAGCAAAACGCCCGGTGGCGCTTCGCTTACCGGGCCTACAACAGCAAAACCCTGGTAATTTATACAATATTACTGGTGATTATATCAGCGTCGTGAGGGATGCCAACCGCGAAATTTCCACGTGCGGCAGAAGACGGCTATCGGAGGCGATCATCAGGTCAGCATTTTCCGGCTTGATCCAGCAGGCCTGCATGCCGCAGCGGATGGCGCCCGCCACGTCTGTGGTCAGGTCATCCCCCACGTGCAGGATCTTACCCAGCGGCAGGTTAAGCTTATCCGCCGCCAGATGGTACATGTCGCTGAACGGCTTCGCGCGCCCGTGAGGACCCGCACGCAGCACGAATTCAAAGTAATCGCTGAGGCCGAACAGCTCCGGCTGGGCATTGCCGTTGGTGATGGCCACCAGCGGCCACTTTTCGGCAAGCGTCGCCAGCGTGTCGTGGGTTTCCTGCGGCACGTCGATACGGCTGCGCCATTTGGCGAAGTTTTCCATGGCCGCTTCCGCCCCAATCGCGGCATCCTGCGCACTCAGGCCTACATTCAGCATCGCCTGCTCAACCGCGCGACGACGCCATTCGGTCACGTCGTGGTAAATGTCCGGCTCGGTCTCCCGCAGGGACTGACGCAGCTTCTGGAAGTCCTTGTTCTGCATCGTCTTCAGCGCGGGATGATAGTTCTGCACAAACGCCAGCGACTCCTGCTCGGTACGCAGGATCACCTCGCGGTTGTCATAAAGAGTGTCATCAAGGTCAAACGTCAGGGCTGAGATCTGACCGAGTGGGCGGTAAAAACGCATTATTTCCCCCGTTTGGCGCGTGGATGCGCCGCGTCATACACCGAGGCGAGGTGTTGGAAGTCTAAGTGGGTATAAATTTGAGTGGTCGACAGATTTGCGTGGCCAAGCAGTTCCTGCACGCCGCGCAGATCGCCGCTCGACTCAAGCATGTGTGTTGCAAAGGAGTGGCGCAGCTTGTGCGGATGCACGTGGCTGTTTAGCCCCTGCTTAATGCCCCACTCCGCAAAGCGCTTCTGCACGTTACGCGCCGAGATCCGCTTGCCGAGTTTCGACAGGAACAGCGCATCTTCGTCGGTGCCAAACAGCCCGCGCAGGTCAAGCCAGTGCTCAATCCAGGAGACCGCATTGCGGCCAATCGGCAGGCGGCGCTCTTTGCTGCCCTTCCCCATTACCCACACTTCGCCAGATTCCAGGTCGAGATGCTTCAGGTCGAGGTTGACGAGTTCAGACAGACGCAGCCCGGCACCGTACATCACCTCCAGCATCGCGCGGTCGCGGACGGCCAGCGGATCGTTCAGATCGATATCCAGCAGGCGGTTTACGTCGTCAACGTCGATATTTTTAGGCAGATGGCGCGGCGCTTTCGGCGTGGCGATCCCTTTTGCCGGGTTGGCTTTTATGCCGCCCTGGCTGACCAGCCAGTCGAAGAAGCTGCGCAGCGCAGAGAGCCTGAGCGCCAGGCTTGCCGGGCTGAGGTTTTTTTTGCGGCTACGCACGACGAACGCGCGTACCGTCGCAGCATCACATTGTTGCCAGCTTTTCAGGCCGATCTCGTCGGCAATCTGCATGATGGCATCAAGCTGACGCTGATAGTTAAGCAGCGTAATGGGGCTAAGCTGGCGTTCCACGCCGAGATAGCGCAGAAAGCGTGAGACGTCAGTGGCGAGCAGTCCGTCCGTCATACGCGCTCAATCCAGCGCTCCAGCAGCTCAGGCAGCATCAGGGCGATCTCCTGCAGCAGGTGCGTGGCTTGCCCCTGCTCATAGTGATGCGCGTCGCGGCTGGTAAATAAGATGACGCCCAGATCGCCATCGCGCCCCATCAGCGACATCGCCACCGAGCCAATCGCTTTGGCCTCCGGTAACACCACCAGCAGCTCAGGTCCGTTAAGCGGCCCCAGATAGTGGTGCTCATGGCCCAGACGCTGAATGCGCAGCGGTTCAAACGCCTGACGGCTCAGTGCCAGATGGGTAAATCCCGACGGTGCGCCGATGCGCCAGCGGTCAGGGAAAAGACGAATCGTTGCACCCGCCAGCCCCAGCTCGCGGGCCCAGCGGTGGAAGCGGCTGAGGAACTCGTCAAGACTGTGCGCCGACGCCAGACGCGCCTGCAGATGCAGCAGACGATAGAACAGGCTTTCATTGGTGCTGGCCTGCTCCATCAGCAGCGTCATGTTCTCTTCAAGCTGGCTGATGTGGTTGCGCGCGCGCGCCATGTGCCATTCCACCAGCGACACGGTTCCGCGAACCGGATGCGGCACGCGCATCTCTTCGACGACGCGTGCATTGCGAATAAAAAACTCAGGATTGCGCAGCAGATAATCAACAACAGCTCTGTCGTCCAGTTCCGTCACTGTTTCCTGCAGTTCTTCCCCTGGTTGTTTCATAGATGGATAAACCCGTCATAGACATGTGCCGCCGGGCCCGTCATATACAGTGGATGACCCGGTCCTTTCCAGGCGATATCAAGCCGACCGCCCGGTAATTCCACGCGAACCTCTTCAGCCAGTAACCCCTGGGAGATGCCCACGGCCACTGCCGCACAGGCTCCGCTTCCGCAGGCCTGCGTCTCGCCCGCACCGCGCTCGTAAACCCGCAGACGAATGTGCTCGCGCTTCACCACCTGCATAAAACCGATGTTCGCGCGCTCCGGGAAACGTTCGTGGCTTTCCAGCACCGGGCCGAGCGTTTCGACCGCCGCGGTTTCCACATCATCAACCTGAATCACGCAGTGTGGGTTACCCATAGAGACGACGCCGCACAATACTGTCTGCTCGGCCGCCCGCATAATATAGGTCTTTTCCGCTTTGTTTGCGCGAAACGGCACGACGGAGGGCTCGAAGTTAGGCTCGCCCATGTTCACGCGCACCAGCTCATCATCGGTGACGCTGAGCACCATGCGACCATTGGCTGTACTGACGCGAATATCACGCTTGTTAGTCAGCCCTTTCAGGCGGGCAAAGCGGGCGAAACAGCGCGCGCCGTTGCCGCACTGGTTCACTTCGCTGCCGTCCGCGTTAAAAATACGGTAGTGGAAATCGAGGTCGGGATCGTACGGCGGCTCAACCACCAGCAGCTGATCGAACCCCACGCCCAGATGCCGATCCGCCAGACGACGGATCAGTTCCGGTGAGAAAAACACATTCTGCGTTACCGCGTCGACGACCATAAAATCGTTGCCAAGGCCATGCATTTTAGAGAACTGCATCATTTGCTCCATTGCGCGGGTACAGAACGTTGTCGTCAGAGATTAACCTGAGTCGGGCCGCCGTTGTCGCCACGGTCGTTAGTATCTGGCGTGGAAGACTCAATGCCGCTGTTAACCGGTTTCGTCGGCGGCGGTGCGGTTTTATCCGCAGGCGGAAAGTACAGGGGTCCCTTCAGTCCGCAGCCAGTCAGGCTAAACAGCGTGATGAGAACGGCAAGCGTTCGGAAAGCGTTTTTCATTATAAAGTTGCCCGTAAGTTCAAATCTGTTTCTATCATCGCAGGAGAAGACACAAAAGCAAGAGTTTGCCGCTTTCCTGCAACGGGAATTATTTAGGGTTATACTGCCGGCATCACGAAAAACAGGAACAAAACCATGAACGACAGTGAATTCCATCGCCTTGCCGACAACCTGTGGATGACCATCGAAGAGCGTCTTGACGACTGGGACGGCGACAGCGATATCGATTGTGAAATCAACGGCGGTATTCTGACCCTGAGCTTCGAAAATGGCAGCAAAATTATTATTAACCGTCAGGAGCCGCTTCACCAGGTGTGGCTGGCGGCCAAACAGGGCGGCTATCACTTCGATCTGAAGGGTGATGAGTGGGTGTGCGACCGTAGCGGCGTACCGTTCTGGGATCTGCTGGAACAGGCCGCGACCGCGCAGGCGGGTGAGGAAGTGCGTTTCAGGTAGTTTTGTTGCCCGGTGGCGGCTGCGCCTTACCGGGCCTACAACGGCTCGAACCGTAGGCCGGGTAAGCATTAGCCACCCGGCGAAAAGGCTCAGGAGAGATACTGCTGCAACAGCGGCGCGGTGTCCTGATTGGCAGGCGCGGCAGGCGTGACGGCCTGAGTGCGGAACGGGATCACCTGCGCACGGCCATCGACGTTCACAATCTGGTAGAACTGCGGCAGGTTAAAGTTGATAAAGCTTGAGCCGTAGGTAAAGCGGTCATGCGAAGAGGAGTAGAAGCGGCTGACGTCGCGCACCAGCTCCTCTTTACTGCCTTCACAATGGTGATACACCTCGGCGCGGTTGGTCTCATCCAGAATGTAGATGTTGAACCCGGCATCGTCGCCCGACTCTTCAAAGAAGAACTGAATAATCCCTTCACTGGCAAAGCCGTCCACCACCTGCGGGAGCTTAACGTGGTTGGTTTCCACCTGCACCGACAGGCCATGCAGCTTGTTATGCGAAATCGCGCCGTAGAATTCAATGGCGTTTTCCAGCTTCTGTACCGACACGTTGAGACGTTCAAAGAACAGGCCCCAGGTCTGGCCGGAGACGCGCAACGCTTTAAAGCGCCCGGTTTCCTGACGGGTACTGGAGAGACGCAGCTCGATACACTCGGAGACCAGCTGCTGCACGCGGGTACGAATCAACCCGCGCAGGTGCTGGCTGTAGCAGAACACTTCCACGCTGTCCGGCGGCGCGGCATCCTGGTGCATCTTGCCAAGAATGGTTTTCAGCGCTTCGATCATCGCCTGCTCGCCGTTGAAGTGCAGGGTACGCACTTCGTTCCACGAGTTGCGGTACAGCAGGTCCACGCTGCCCACCAGGCAGTTTTGCTGCTCGCCAAAGCTAAAGACGTCCAGCTTGCGGAAGTCAAAATGGACCACCTGATTGCGGAAGGCCGCCGTCGGGTCGTATTCCAGGTTGACGATGATCGCCAGATGGCGAATCTCACACGGGCTGTAGAGCGCTTTTGGCGTCGGCGCAGGCAGACGCAGCGGGAAGTGGTGCGACACATCCGCGACCATCTCCTGCAGCTTAGCGAGATCGACCACCTCGTTGCCTTTGATAAACAGGCGCGTGCGCGAGGTCAGCAGGCCGTTAAACCAGGCCCAGGCCACCAGCTTGTTCAGATAGCGGTTATATTCCAGCGGCTGATGGCTGATGATGGAATCCATGCTTGGCGCACGGTTGTACAGATACCACCCGGTGCGGTTCGCGCGGCCCGGCGGCACGTAGATAAAGGTCAGGTTCGGTTCTGACAGGTCAGGCGAAATCTGCGGGTTAACCAGCGTGACTTTACCCGGCAGCGCTTCAAACGCGGCGTACAGCTTACGGGTCAATACCCCGATGTCCTGCGGGCTGGCGGAAACGCTGAGGTTGTTGCGGCGCGCAAAGCGGATCAGATTACGGTAGCTTTGCATCATCGCATCGAGCAGTTCGTTGTGCGCTTCACGCACCTGATCGATTTTCCAGTTGGCCCGGTTGTCGAGCATGGACAGACGCGCGTCGTCCCATCCCCACTCTTTCACTAACTGGCTGACCACTTCACGACGCCAGCCCACGCAGGCGCGTTCGCGGCTCAACTTCTCACAGACTTTGAGATAGAAACATCGACGTACCAGGTCCAGACGCGTGGTGTCATCAATGGCTTTCAGGTATTCGGTTACGCGCTCGAGCATCATGCAGTAAGCGTCCAGCCCGAAGGAGACGATCTCCCCGTCGTGCAGGCGCTGCTTGATGTCTTTTGCCAGCAGGCGCGGCGTCGGGTATTCCCAGGAGTAGGCTTCAAGCAGCAGCGTTTTCAGCACCGCTTTGTACGGTGAGTCGATACTCTTATAGAGCTGCCAGAGGCTTGCGCCGAAATACTCTTCCGCAGACAGTGAGCTGAGACCGCCGAGGTCCAGCCATTCGTTTGGCGTCAGTACGCCCTGCGCATAAAGCGACATGACGTAATCGTCGTAATGCTCTTCTTCTTCGCACGGGACCATATTCCACAGAATACGTTTCCCGGCCAGACGAACGGCAGTACGGTAGAATTCATCCAGCAATAAGATGTGCTGGGTCGAGCCGCAGTCCTCACCACCCAGACTGCCGCTTTCGTTATGGCGGAAACGGTTTTCATCAATCAGGAAGAAGCTCACTTCCACGCCGAGCGAGGCCGCCCAGCTCTCCAGCAGGCTGCATTTACGCTGCAGCAGCTGACGCTCTTCGTTATCGAGCCAGGACTGATGACAGACCCAGATGTCCAGGTCAGAAGAACAGCTTTGCCCTACCGATGAGGTGCTCCCCATAGAGTAAACGCCGGTAATCGGCAGTTCACCTTTCGGGGACTCCTGTGGCGGCATGCCCCGGTAGAGTTCCAGCTCGTTCAAATAATGCTGTTGGGTTTCATCAGGCGTGAAAAGGCAAATGCCCTGGGGAACGTTACCATCAAGGTAGCCAGGCATCAGAGGGTGGTGATAGTGCAATAATGTCGGCAGCAGACTGTATACCTGCTGGAAAGCAGGGCCCATAGCAGCAAGCGCGCGATCCACACGCAGTTGATTTATGGCATCCAGTCTCTGTTTCAGAGTCTCAATATAGAGGTACAAGACGTATCGCCTGATGTTTCCGGGTGTCGCAGCTATTCAAAACACGAGTAACAGCGGACCCGCAGTATTTCAAAAAGATAACCGTTACCCTTTTTCGCCCTTATCATTTTTGGTGGTACCGACGAAAAAATGGTCTAAAACGTGATCAATTTAACACCTTGCCGATTGACCGTAAAGAAAGATGCGCTACATACAAGTGTAGCACCGTTCTGTACGTGTAAATTCCTGAATACGGCTCTGGCTGACGAATACGCCGCCTTGTCCCTCTCACTCTTCATCAACCGTAAAACTGCCATCCCAGAGTCAACAATGTTAGGATGGTTAGCGATTGATAATGACGGTAACAAGCATGTTAGACAATGTTTTGAGAATTGCCACACGCCAAAGCCCTCTCGCGCTCTGGCAGGCACATTATGTGAAGCAGCGCCTGGAAGCCTGCCACAGTGGATTGCGCGTCGAGCTGGTGCCGATGGTCACGCGCGGTGACGTGATCCTCGATACGCCTCTGGCGAAAGTGGGCGGCAAAGGCCTGTTTGTCAAAGAACTGGAACTGGCATTGCTTGAGAACCGCGCCGATATCGCCGTACATTCGATGAAAGATGTGCCCGTCGAGTTCCCGGAAGGGCTGGGGCTAGTGACCATCTGCGAGCGTGAAGACCCGCGCGATGCGTTTGTCTCTAACCGCTATGACTCGCTCGACGCGCTGCCAGCGGGTAGCGTGGTTGGTACGTCGAGTTTACGCCGTCAGTGTCAGCTGGCGGAGCGTCGTCCTGACCTGATCATCCGCTCGCTGCGCGGTAACGTCGGCACGCGTCTGGGCAAGCTGGATAACGGCGATTACGATGCCATTATCCTCGCCGTTGCCGGCCTGAAGCGTCTGGGGCTGGAAGAACGTATTCGCGTAGCGCTGCCGCCAGAGCTCTCACTGCCCGCTGTTGGCCAGGGTGCCGTCGGCATCGAGTGCCGTCTGGACGATGTGCGTACCCGCGAGCTGCTTGCCCCACTGAATCATGACGAAACCGCTACGCGCGTAAAAGCGGAGCGGGCGATGAATACCCGCCTCGAAGGCGGGTGCCAGGTGCCAATTGGCAGCTATGCTGAATTGACGAATGGCGAACTGTGGCTGCGCGCGCTGGTAGGCGCCCCGGACGGTTCGCAGATGGTGCGCGGCGAACGTCGCGGTAACGCGCAAGATGCCGAGCAGCTTGGCGTGTCGCTGGCGGAAGAGTTACTGGATAACGGCGCCCGCGAGATCCTGGCTGACGTATATAATGGAGAGCCCCCTGCATGAGTATTCTCGTCACCCGCCCTTCTCCCGCAGGAGAGCAGTTAGTGAGCCGTCTGCGCGCACTGGGGCAGGTGGCCTGGAGTTTTCCGCTCATTGAATTCTCCCCCGGTCGCGAGCTCTCTGCGCTCGCCGACCAGATGAATACCCTTCAGGACGGTGACCTGCTGTTTGCGCTGTCGCAGCATGCCGTGGAATTTGCCCACGCACAGCTGCAGCAGCAGGACATGGCCTGGCCAACCGCCCCCGGCTATTTCGCGATTGGCCGCACAACGGCACTGGCGCTGCATACCGTAAGCGGCGCGGACGTTCGTTACCCGTTAGATCGGGAAATCACTGAAGTCTTGCTACAATTACCTGAATTACAAACTGTTGCCGGAAAGCGTGCGCTCATTTTGCGCGGCAATGGGGGGCGCGAGCTGCTGGGCGAAACGCTGCGTGAACGTGGTGCGAACGTGACGTTCGTTGAGTGCTATCAGCGCTGTGCAAAACACTACGATGGCGCGGAAGAGGCGATGCGCTGGCACGCGCGAGGCATCAATACGCTGGTGGTCACCAGCGGTGAAATGTTACAACAGCTTTGGGCGCTGATACCGCTTTGGTATCGCGAAAACTGGTTACTCCGCTGTCGGCTTCTGGTCGTCAGTGAGCGTCTGGCGAACCAGGCCCGGGAACTGGGCTGGCAGGATATTCGGATCGCTGATAACGCCGACAACGATGCGCTGCTGCGCGCATTACAATAACTCTCAAATGGGAAGCCATAATGACGGAACACGACAAATCCTCCGCCGTGGTTGAAGAGACCAGGGAGACTGTGGAGACGACGCCACAGCCAGAGACGACTGAGAAAACCGCTGAGAAGAAAAACGGCAGCAACAAAACAAGCCTCACGCTGAGCGCGATTGCCATCGCCATTGCGCTGGCAGCGGGGGCTGGCCTGTACGGGCTGGTGAAGCAACAGAGCGCTAACCAGACGTCCACCAGCGATGCGCTGGTGAATCAGCTCACTGCCCTGCAAAAAGAGCAGGAGACGCAGAAAACCGAGCTGGAAGCCGTGATTAAGCAGCAGGCCGCCGCGCTTGCCGAAGCGAACAGCAAACAGGAAGAGCTGACCAAACAGCTGGGTGAAGTTCAGCAGAAAGTCGCCACGATTTCCGGCACCGATGCCAAAACCTGGCTGCTCTCGCAGGCTGACTTCCTGGTGAAGCTCGCCGGACGTAAGCTCTGGAGCGATCAGGACGTCACCACGGCCGCCGCGCTGCTGAAAAGCGCCGATGCAAGCCTGGCAGACATGAACGACCCGAGCCTCATTACCGCCCGTCGCGCGATTACCGAAGACATCGCCAGCCTCTCTGCCGTTTCGCAGGTGGATTACGACGGCATTATCCTCAAAGTGAACCAGCTTTCGAATCAGATTGATAACCTGCAGCTGGCGGATAACAACGACGACGACTCCCCGATGGATTCCGACGGTACGGAGCTTTCCAGCTCGCTGAGCGAATGGCGCATAAACCTGCAGAAAAGCTGGCAGAACTTTATGGACAGCTTTATCACTATCCGCCGTCGCGACGAAACTGCCGTACCGCTGCTCGCGCCGAACCAGGACATCTATCTGCGCGAGAACATTCGTTCCCGTCTGCTGGTGGCGGCCCAGGCCGTGCCGCGTCATCAGGAAGAGACCTATAAACAGGCGCTGGATAACGTCTCAACGTGGGTACGCGCTTACTACAACACCGATGATGCGACGACCACCGCCTTACTCGAAGACATTGATAAGCTGAGTCAGCAGAACATCACCATGAACGTGCCGGACAAGCTGACCAGCCAGCCGATTCTGGAGAAACTGATGCAGACGCGCGTGCGTAACCTGCTGGCGCAGCCGGGCGTGCCGGCTGAGCAGACGAGCGGAGCGGCACCTGCTCCGGCTCCTGCGCCTGAAAGCGCACCGCAGGGAGAGTAACGATGCTAAAAGTCCTCTTACTCTTTATCCTGCTGATCGCCGGGATCGTCCTGGGGCCTATGCTTGCGGGTCATCAGGGTTATGTCCTGATCCAGACCGATAACTACAACATTGAAACCAGCGTAACGGGTCTGACGATCATTCTGATCCTTGGCGTGGTGGTGCTGTTTGCGATCGAGTGGATCCTGCGCCGTATTTTCCGTACCGGTGCCCATACCCGCGGCTGGTTCGTTGGCCGTAAGCGCCGTCGCGCCCGTAAACAGACCGAGCAGGCGCTGCTTAAGCTCGCAGAGGGTGACTATCAGCAGGTTGAAAAGCTGATGTCGAAAAACGCCGACCATGCCGAACAGCCGGTGGTGAACTATCTGCTGGCGGCCGAAGCGGCGCAGCAGCGCGGTGATGAAGCCCGCGCTAATCAGCATCTGGAGCGAGCGGCTGAGCTGGCTCACGGCGACCCGATTCCGGTGGAAATCACGCGCGTTCGTCTGCAGCTGGCACGCAATGAGAATCACGCGGCTCGCCACGGCATCGACCGTCTGCTGGAAGTCGCGCCGCGTCATCCGGAAGTGCTGCGCCTTGCCGAGCAGGCCTATATTCGTACCGGCGCCTGGGGCTCACTGCTGGACATCATTCCGTCGATGGCGAAGGCCGAGGTGGGCGACGATGAACATCGTGATGAGCTTCAGCGTCTGGCGTGGATTGGCCTGATGGATCAGGCGCGCGCAGACCTGGGCAGCGACGGTCTGAAAACGTGGTGGAAGAATCAGAGCCGTAAAACGCGTCAGCAGGTTCCTCTGCAGGTGGCGATGGCGGAACACCTCATCGAGTGTGACGATCACGACACGGCTCAGGAGATCCTCCTCGACGGTCTGAAGCGTCAGTACGACGATCGTCTGGTGATGGTGATCCCGCGCCTGAAAACCAACAATCCTGAGCAAATCGAAAAAGTGCTGCGTCAGCAGATTAAAACCGTCGGCGATCGACCGCTGCTGTGGAGCACGCTCGGCCAGTCGTTGATGAAGCACGGCGAATGGCAGGAGGCGAGCCTCGCCTTCCGTGCAGCGCTGAAGCAGCGTCCGGACGCCTTCGACTACGCCTGGCTTGCCGATACGCTGGACAAGCAGCATAAGCCGGAAGAGGCCGCCGCCATGCGCCGTGACGGGCTGTTGCTGACCCTGCAAAACAACGGTACCCAGCAATAATCAAAAAGGAGGCCAAACGGCCTCCTTTTTTTATCGCCTTTCTGCTGCTACATTCTTTACACCTGCATCCGCAAACGAGCCCGCCAATGTAACGATCTCTTTTCATTAACTTTTTCTCACACACGCGCACATTCTGCAGCGTGGATTAAATCGTTTTTGAAAGGAAATCGTCATGAACTCGCTTCTGTATGCGCTGATTGAAGCGCTGCGCTGCCACCGCTGGCTGCGCCTCCTTGCTTGTGCTTTTATCTTTTCTTCGCTGGGGAATGGCTTAACCCAGGTCGTGGTCTTCGGCTTGCTGTTAGCATGGTCAGCCCCGCCCGCACTGCTCACCCTCGCTTTTCTTTTCGCTACGGTGCCGGGGTTTATCGGAAGTACGATCGGCGAAAAGCTGTGCTCCCGATGTTCTCCGATCGCCCTGCTGATACTGACCGAGGCACTGGGATTGCTCGCCCTGCTCTTTCCCCTCCTTGGTGTGGGTTATCACAGCGTTACCGCGTTACTCGCCGTGCAATCCACCGAAGCGCTGCTCAGCGGGATGAGCTGGCCCGCGCTGACGTTGCTCTTCAAGCGCGGTCTCAGCGAAGCGGAGCTGCCTGCTGCGACCTGTCTGGAAAATGTGATTTTTGCTTCTCAGGTTTTGCTGGGGACCGGCCTGGGCGTGGTGCTGTTTCAGAAGATATCCGTATTTACCCTGCTGGCCATTGATGCCGCCAGCTTTCTCGGGTCACTGCTCATGCTATGGCTGGCTGGACGCCGGTTTTCAGCGCCATCACTCCCGTCCCTCGAGGAAGAGGAAGCCCCTGCGGCATTACGCTGGCGGACGTTGAACGTTCGGCAGAAACGCAGTCTGCTCATCCTGCCAGCGCTGGCGGCCGTCGGCTCGCCGGCCATGGCACTGCTTCCGGCACTGGCACAGCAACTCCATCCTCAGGATGCGGCGGGCCTTGCTTTGCCGCTGCTTTTCGCCAGGAGCCTGGGACAGCTTTGCGGCCCCATGTTGCTAAAAAAAGAGAGCCTGACGCGCTTTGCCGCTCGCACGCCACGCATCATCGTTTGTCTCGGCATCTTTCTGGCCGCTTATGGAATGCTGCCGTTGTTGTCCGGGTGGATGGCATGTGCGCTGGGGATGATCTTTATCGCGCATCTGGCTTCGAATGTTCTGTTCGCGGCCGGGACGTTTGGCGTTCTCAGTTGTTTTCATATTACGCAAACCGCTTCGGCCAGTGGTAAAGCCTGGCGCTGGCAAACGCTCAGCGCCTCTCTCTTCACCGGCATCGCAGCGGCAGTGGCTGCCGGGTTTGGCTCAGTAGCCGCACTCTATGCTGTCTCGTCAGGGGCCCTTGTGATGGTTGCCCTGATCGTGCGCCGGTATCGGGAATAAGGCATAAAAAAACGCCTGCTATAAAAGCAGGCGTTAAAACAGGTCTGTAAGACAACATATTTGGTGCTTCACTCAACGTTATGTCCATGGTGTCTGATGAGGCCTAAGCGACATCTGTCAGTGGACGATAAGCACCGTAAATGGCTCTGCGTCATTCCGGAGTTTATGAGGCACGAAGGCGAACATAAGAGATGGAATGAGCATCTACACGCATATTATTGCACGTAACGTGCCAACATGACACGCAGAACTTTTACATGACGCAACATTTTAAGATAAAAGGAAATTATGCTGTTAAGCGTCGTCTTAATCGCTACAACATATCGGTCAACGCAGAAATATGTCGCCAGGAGGAGACAGCAAAACCTATGGATAGTAAATATGTTTATTTTCAATGAATTATATGTCGCTGAATCGCGACAATGAAACCGGGCGCTGTCGGGGAATCACTACAGGGGTGAAAAGTAGCAGAAAACAAAAAAGTGCCGGTGTCAATTCTTTCGCGCAAATCAAGAAGGACTTGAAACCGTATATGGGACAGTAGGTTAGCTCCTTTCGGGGCCGCTTAGAAGAAGAGCGGCGTTGTCGGCTAGGAGCGACATAGGAGCGTTGGGAGAGAAAGCCGCATCGCACTGTGTAGTGCTGGATTGCCGAGGAACGGCGGGCCTGTCGCATCATCATAGCCCAACAGGCTCGGCGGCATCCAGAATGAAGAACGCGCAGCCTGGGCTGCGCGTTCGATGGATGCCGTTGAATAGCATGCGGTGCAATCATGGCGGCTTCGGTGGTGTGCTGCGGGTCGCCGTGCCCTTCCTGAATCCTCGATCCCCCGCCATGAACGCTTCCAGCATATGCGGGATCAGCGTCGCCGCATCAACGGCCTCGCCATACGCCTGCGCGTGTAGCGCGGCGTAGCGGTCGAGGTCGACTTTCAAGCTGGTCGGGCAAACGAAAGTCAGCTTGGTGCTCTCGGTCTTCGGCAGCGGGCCGAGCCGCAGCTTCTTGGTCGTGCTCATCGTGAAGTCCCCCGGTTGAAGAACAGCGGCTGGTACGGCCGCAGCACCAGATCCCGGTTGACGATGATGCGAACCGGCAGGCCCGGCCGTTGCGTTAAGGTCGGCTGGATGTTGAGGTTGCGCCGGGTCATCTCCTGGCCGACCTGATTGATGCTGTCCTGCGCGCTGTCGCGCCCAGCGATGATGACGCGATCACCATCCTGCCGGTTCTCCGGCGCGGCCAGCTCGGCACCGACGCCCAGCAGCGTGGTGAGTGCCGCACCGGCAAAGATGCGGCCCCAGTGGTAGTCCACATCGTCCTCCAGCCCGGCATAGCCGGCTGGGTCGGTGCCGGCCAGGTTGTCGAGCGTGAGCGAAGACGTGTCCGGCAGGATGATCCGGTTCCAGACGACTTGAACGCGGCTCTGCCCGTAGCTGACCTGGCTGTTGTATTTGCCCAGGATGCGCGAACCCTGCGGAATCAGCAGGAAGCGCCCGGTGGCTGTGTCATAGACCGGCTCCGTCACCGTGGCGATCACGTCGCCGGGCAAGTCCGACTTGATGCCCGTCACCAAGGCACCTGCGACCACTGTTCCGGCCATAACCTGATACGGCGAAATTGGCAGAGTCAGATTGCCGGAATTACGGGTTTCAGTGGGGCCAGCTTTCATGAAAGCCTCTTTCTGGTCTTGCCGGTTTTGCACCGCTGTCGGGTCAGCAGGTTGGGCCGCCGTGGAGGCCGGCCCGGCCGCCAGCGGGTCAAACGCCGCATTGGCGGCGAAGCCCGGCGCAGCGGCCACCTGTGTCTGCGCTACCGGCGCCGCATTCTGCCCACCCGAGCGGAAGAACACGGACGAGGCCGCGGCCGCCTCGGCTTCTTTTCGCAGGGCATCGTTCGGGTCGTGACCGGGGGCCGCGTAGGCAGCCGTCGCCGGTTGCTGCGACTTCACGATAGCCGGGCCAAGATCGCCCGGCAGCGGTGGCCCTAGTTCGGGAACGGCAGGCAGCAACGCCGGCGGCAGCTTGGAATAGTCCGTCGGCAGCGCATCCAGTCCTTCCGACTTTGACACGCGATCGACGTTGTAAAGCTCGGTCTGCTCGCCTGTGCTGCGTCGATGAGGTTGCAGCGACCACATCAGCGCGCCGAGCACGGCGACCGCTAGGACGCCGGCAAGGATGGCCAGCGAGCGCCGGTTCAGGCGTGTGACTGGACGCGGCTGGGCGCGCAGCGCCACTGCCTCCGGCGCCACCTTGTCCGCCTGCGGCGCGGCAAGGTCGGGAGTGTCATCCTGGCTCATGGTCAGTTCCTCCGTGCAACACCATCGGTGCGCTCGATCCGCACCACGTCGCCGCCATCGCCGCCCAGCCGCAGTTCGGCCGCGCCGAACAGGCGATCCACGACGTAGTACGGCGAGCGAAAACGGTAGTTCACCAGTTGCCCGTCGCCCTGCGCGCCGATGACAAACAGCGGCGGCAGCTCGCCCTGGGCGATGCCCGGCGGGAACTGGATATAGACCTTCTCTCCATCATCGAAGGCGCGCAGAGGCTTCCACGGCGGGTTGCTGCCCGATACCGCGTAGCGGAAGCGGATCTTGTCCAGCGACAGGCCCGTATCGACAGGCGTTGTTGCCTGCGCTGCCTGCGCCTGGCGCTGCAACGCGAGCATTCGGTCTTTCGGATAGTCCCAGGACACCGACGCCATCCATGCCCTCTCGGTCGAGGTCAGCTCCAGCAGGTAGGTGCGCCGACTGGTGGTGATGACGAGATTGGTTTTCAGACCGGAGCGGATAGGCTTGACCAGCACATTGACGCGCAGATCGGCCCCGCCGCCGCTGGACGTGTCGCCCACGATCCAGCGCACGGTATCGCCGGCGGCGACCGTTACCAGTTCCTCGCCCGGTTGAAGCGAAACCACCGTCACGCGCCCCGGCGACGCATAGACCTGATAAAGCGCGCCATCGGTGAACGGCCACACCTGAATCGCGTTGACGTAGCCCTCACGGGTAGGCGCGATACGCGCTTCTGCATTGGCACGGGAAACGCGCACCTTTTCGTCGGCCGGCTCCGGCGCAACGGGGGCCTCATCGAGTTCCGGCAGGGGCTTCAACTGCGCCGGCAGCGCCAGCGGTTCAGGGACGGCGACGACTTCGACGGGCTTGGGCGGTTCGGGCAACGGCTGGGCCAGCACCGTCTCGTCGAGCGAGATGGATGGCGGCGGCTTCCCCTGCGAGGCGCAGCCCGCGAGGGCCAGCAGCGTCAAAGGAACAACGTAAAGGCGGAAACGAAGTTTCATGGTTTGGCTCCTTCGGAAGAATCCAGTTCGCGGCTCCATGACAGGCCGTTGACGTAGATACCCAATGGGTTCTTGAGCAGGCGCTGTTCAGTACGCGGGGTTTGCAGGACGGTCGAAAGCACGGCGTTCCAGCGTTCGGTGCCGGCGGGCGCACCGTTGACATAGCGCTGCTCTGTCCAGCGCACGTTGAAAGACGTGTCGCTCGCGCGAACCACGCTGGTGATTTGCACCGTTACCGATTCCTTGCCGATGCGGGCGAATGGGTCATTGGTGCGGGCGTAGTCGTTGAGCACCGCCGCGCCCTTGTCGGTGGTGTAGTCGTAGGCATCGAGCCAGTTCTGCCGCACCACGATGGGGTCGATGGACAGCGAGCGAACCAGCGTCACGAAGCGCGCCAGGTGGTGCGCGATCTGCGCGTCGCCGGGCCGGTACGGCGTGGCGGCCTCTCCCACGGCGCGCACCTGCCCGGCTTGATCGACCTCGATGACATAGGGCGTCACGATGGACTGCGCCGAGCGCCACACCAGGCCGCCGGCCATCAACAGCGCGAGCACTAGGCAGCCGAAGGCCATCAGGCGCCAATTCTTCGCCTGCACGCGGGCGGAGCCGATACGGTCGTCCCACACCTGGGCGGCGGCTTGATACGGGGTGGCAGGCTGCGGCGTATCGGCGTAGCGCACCTGCGGTCGTTTGAATCGCATGGGTGTTCTCCTTGAAGGTTAGGTATCGGAATCCCGCAGGCTCGGGCCTTGCCCGGAGCCGCCGCCGTCGCCGCCGCGCAGCGTGTGGGCGGCAGTGGTCGCGGCATGGGTAGCCTGCTGGCGGCGGTGCATCCGCTTGGCCCAGGCCGGTTGCTGTTGCTTCTGCGAGCCTGCGGTGCCGTCTGCGGTCTGGCCGGGGCCAGCACCGTCGCTGCCGGCTTCTGTGCCGTTCCAGCCAGCGCGGAAGGAGTCGGCCACCTTCTGCCCAACAGCGGAAGCACCAGAGGTGACGCTGCGGCCTGCGGCTTGTGCGCCAGTCTTGGCGACATTGCCGAGGCCAGCCGCCGCGCCCTTGGCACCGCCGCCGGCCGCAGCGGAACCGGCCTGGAACGCCGATCGGGCACTGCCGGCCGCCGAAGTCGCGGCACGCGCACCGGCACCGGCCAGCTTTGCGGCCGCCGGGGCCATTCGTGCCCCGGCCATGACGGCGCCGCCCACGCCCGTTACGGCGGCGCCGATGGCAACGCCGGTGCCGACAGCCCCGACCGCAGCACCAGCCATCGCGCCCGCACCAAGCTGTGGCGCACCGGACACCAGGCCGGTGGCGATACCGGGGCCGAAAATGCCCAGCGCCAGCAGCGCGAGCGAGGCCAGCATCACGACCAGCGCGTGGTCGATGGATGGTTCGTCGGGATGCACCTGGAACTCGGCGAACAGGCCTGAACCGATGCCGACGATGACGGCCAGCACCAAGACCTTGATGCCTGACGACACCACGTTGCCTAGCACCTTTTCCGCGAGGAACGAGGTCTTGTTCCAGAGTGCAAACGGGATCAAGACGAAGCCGGCGAGCGTAGTCAGTTTGAACTCGATCAGCGTGATGAAAAGCTGTACGGCCAGCACGAAGAAGCAGAGGATCACCACCAGCCAGGCGATGAACAGAACCACGATAGGGTCGATGTTCACGAACACCTCGGGGAACCCAGCCATGTCCCCGATCTGTTCCAGAATCGGCGCGGCTGCGTCGATGCCGGTCTTCGCCAGCCGGCCCGGCTGAAGGAAGTTCTCCATCGTGATGGCCGAGCCGGTAGCGGTAATTCCCAAGCCGGCGAACGAGCGGAACACGATGCTCGCCAGCCAGTTGAAGTTGCCGATGATGTAGGCGAACGCGCCGACACAGAGCACCTTGCGCAGCAGCTTGGCGATCACGTCGTCGCCCTGGCCGGTGGCGTGGCTCATGGCCCAATACAGGCCAGCGATCGTCATGTCGATGACGATGAGCGTGGCGGTGAGAAATGCCACTTCGCCCTGCAATAAGCCGAAGCCCGAGTCGATGTAGCGCGAGAACGTATCGAGGAAACGGTCGATGATGGTCACGTCGTTCATGGCGAATCCTCGGGCGGAGTGAGCGGAACGGCGCCCTCTGGCAATTCATCTGCGGGCGTATCGAAGCTCGGCGGAATCGGCGGGAGTTCAGCCAGCGAGTTGTATTCATCCGGCCCGGTATGGCCGGCGAAGAAGCGCCGCCGGAAGGCTTCAGCGGCGGCGCGGCAGGCATCCTCGCCCACGGCCTGCCGGTCGGCCGCGCATTGCCCGCGCAACGCCTTGAGCCGCACCGGATCTGCGGCCAGGGCGTCGGCCAGGTTCTCGGCCGGCTGCTGGCCGCACGCGGTCAGCAGCACGGCCATCAGGACGGAAGCGCATCGCATGGCCGCCTCCGGTCAGTTGTTATAGAAGTTGACGGACTGCGGCGTGTACGGCGTGCCGGTGCCCAGAAAGCGCCGCCGCACTTCGCGGGCGCGCTCCATAGCCGCCGCTTGCCGCGCCAGTTCCAGTGAAGCGGCCCGGTCTTGCGTGATCTGGAGCTGCTGCGCCTGGATCGACTGCTTGGCCTGCAAAGCCAGGAGCTGGTTCGTCGCCTGCATCGCTTGCAGCGCGCCGGTGGCCGACTGGCTCTGGCTCACGAGATCGGCCAGCGCGCTTTCGTCTTGGGCGAGGTTCTGCGACACCTGCGCCTGCATCCGCATCGCGGTGTGCAAGCCGTTCAAGGTGTTCTGCCAGCGTTCGCGGGCGTCCTGTGCCATGCGGTCGCCGCTGATGGTGGCGGCGTACTGTTCCGGGTACAGGCGGGCGAACGTGGCATCCATGCTCTGCACGTCGTAGGCCAAGCCGCGCGCCTCGGCGATCAGGCGCTCGGTGGTGGCGAGCGTCGAGCGCAGGCGGTTGACGATGTTGAAGTCGAGATTTGCCAGGTTCCTGGCCTGGTTCATCAACATCTGCGCCTCGTTCTGAAGCTGGTTGATCTGGTTGTTGATCTGTTCCAGCGTGCGCACGGCGGTCAGCGTGTTCTGCACGAAGTTGGACGGGTCGAACACCGTCAGCGCGGATGCGGGCTGCACGGCCAGCAGCGATACCGACAGCACGGCAGCGAGTGAGACAGAGAGCAAACGGGGCTTGGTCTTCATGGTGAAACCTCCAGCGGTTGAGAAGCGAGAAAGGAAGCTGCCGCCGGAGCGGACGGCAGCAGGTCGGCGGCCCAGCCGAGGCCGCGATGGCGCAGCCACGCGCCGGCGAAGCCGGGAGCGCCGGCCTGCGTCAGCACGCGGTCAATATCGCGTTGGTCTTGAGGGGTGGATGCGCCCGCGAATGCGAGCGCGACAGGCCCCAGGTCGAGGTCGAACAGGCGATTGCCGAGGCGCGACTGGTAGTAGTAATCGCGCTTGGGCTGTGCGGTCGCCACGATCTCAATCTGGCGGCTGTTCAAGCCGAAGCCTTCGTAGATCGTGCGAATCTGCGGCTCGGTGGCCTGCGGGTTAGGTAAGAAGATCCTGCTCGCGCAGCTTTCGATGATGGCTGGCGCGATGGTCGAGTCCTTGATGTCGGCCAGCGACTGCGTGGCAAAGATGACGCTGACGTTCTTTTTTCTGAGCGTCTTGAGCCATTGCCGGATGCGGGCCGCGAAGGACGGCTCATCGAGGAACAGCCACGCTTCATCGAGGATCAGCAGCGTGGGCGCGCCGTCAAAACGTTCGTCGAAGCGGGCGAACAGGTAGCGCAGCACTGCTTGCACGGCGGCGGGGCTGTGCATCAGTTCTTCCATCTCAAAGCCCTGCACGTCGGCCATGCCCAGCCGGTCGTGGTCAGCGTCCAGCAGCTTGCCGTGGGCGCCGCCCAACACATAGGGCGCGAGCGCTTGGCGCAGCGCGTTGGACTGCAATAACACCGACAAGCCGGTCATGGTGCGCTGCTCCACTGGCGCACCGGCAAGGCTTCGCAGCGCCGACCAAATGGCAGCCTTCTCGTCCGGGCCGACCGTCACGCCTTCGTGCAGCAGCCGGCCCTCCACCCATTCGGCGGCCCAGGTGCGGTAGCCCTCGTGGGCTATTCGCGCGAGTGGCTGGAAGGCGATGCCGCCATCGGCACCGAGGTCGTAGTGCTCACCGCCAAGGCCGAGGATGGTGGCGCGCATCGAGCGCCCCATGTCGAAGGCGAAGATCCGCGAGCCGAAGTAGCGCCGGAACTGCATGGCCAATATGGCGAGCAGCACCGACTTGCCCATGCCGGTCGGCCCGGCGACAAGGGTGTGCCCCACGTCGCCGATGTGCGTCACCAGCCGGAACGGCGTCGCGCCATCGGTGCGGGTGACGATCAGCGGCGGGCCATCGAGGTGTTCGTTCTTCTCCGGCCCAGCCCATACCGCTGACATCGGCATCATGTGCGCCAGGTTCAGCGTCGAAACGATGGGCTGACGCACGTTCGCGTATGCGTTGCCGGGGACGGACGACAGCCAGGCATCGACTGCGTTGAGGGTTTCGGGGATGGTCACGAAACCCCGGCCCTGGATGACGCGCTCCACCATGCGCAGCTTCTCGTCGGCCACGGCCGGGTCGGCGTCGAGCACCGTCACCGTGGCGGTGAGGTAGCCGAAGGCGACTTGATCGCTGCCCAGCTCCTGCAAGGCGGCATCGGCGTCGGCGGCCTTGTTGCTGGCATCGGTATCGACCAGCGGGCTTTCCTGCTGAAAGATCGTTTCGCGCAGCAGCGCGATGACGTTCTTGCGCTTGGCGAACCATTGGCGCCGCAAGCGCCCCAATTCCCGTTCCGCCTCGGCTTTGTCCAGGCACAGGAAGCGCGTACTCCAGCGATACGCAAAGCCCAGGCGGTTGAGGTCGTCCAAGATCCCCGGCCAGGTCGAGGTCGGGAAGCCTCGTACCGACACCACGCGCAGGTGCTGATCGCCCAGCATGGGCGCCAGGCCGCCGACCAGCGCGGCATCGGCCAGCAGTGCGTCGATATGGAACGGCACGTCGGGCACGCCGACGCGATAGCGCCGCGTGGAGACTGTGGCATGCAGGTAGGTCAGCGTCTGGCTATCGTCCAGCCAGGCAATCTCCGGCATCACACCATCGAGCAGGTCGAACACGCGATCGGTCTCTGCCACGAAGGAATCAAGCCGACCACGCCAGTCCACACCCTCAGTGGGCCGGTTCTCGTACAGCATCCCAGCCGCACGGGCGCGAGACTCTTGCGGCGGTAGGTGTTGCAACGTGAAGTGATAGACGCTCTCGAAATGGCCATCCGACTCCTCGAACGCCGCGCGTCGCTCCTCATCCACCAGCCAGGACAGTGGTTCGGGAAAGGAGGATTGCGGATAGCTCGATGCCCGCATCCGCTCGGCCTCGATATAGAAGGCCCAGCCAGACCCGGTACGGCGAAGCGCGTTGTTCTGCCGCGCCGACGTGGCAATCAGCTCGCCCTGTGTCGCACTGTCCAAGTCGGGGCCGCGAAACTGGAACGTGCGTTGAAACGAACCATCTTTGTTCAGCACAACGCCCGGCGCGACCAGCCCGGCCCAGGGCAGCCAGTCGGCAAGCAAGGCCGGGCGCTGACGATATTCGGCAAGGTTCAGCATGGCGTCCTCCCCTCACACGTCCAGAAGCGGGCGGTGTTTGATATGCCGCGCGAAGACCTGCATGAACTGCGGATCGACGCGCGCACCCCATACGGCCAGCGAGTGGCCGACGATCCAGAGCACCACGCCGGGAATCCACAGTTGCAGGCCCAGCCCGACGGCGGCGGCTAGCGTGCCGTTGGCAATCGCCACGGTGCGCGGCGCACCGCCCAGCAGGATCGGCTCGGTCAGCGAGCGATGCAGCGGCACTTCAAAGCCCGGAAGATCGGTGGCCTTACTCATACGACGGCCCCTCCGGAGAAGCTGAAGAACGACAGGAAGAACGAGGACGCGGCGAACGCGATGGACAGGCCGAACACGATCTGGATCAGCTTGCGAAAGCCGCCGCTGGTATCACCGAACGCCAGCGCAAGCCCCGTCGAGATGATGATGATCACCGCCACGATCCGGGCGACTGGCCCTTGGATGGATTCGAGGATGGAGGTCAGCGGCCCTTCCCACGGCATCGAGGAACCGGCGGCCTGCGCCGTGCCCGCCAGCAACAGCATCAGCGCGGCCAGCAGCAGCCCTTGCCCTGCGGGACGGGCCAGGTGGCGCAGCCGCGCCATGCTGGACAGGCGAGAAATAGGATTTACGGAAAGACGGAAAGCATCAACGTGCGTCATGGCAGTTCTCCAGGTTGGTCAGGGGTCGAGGAAGGCGCAGCGGCAGCGGCTGCAAGAGGAACCGGCGGCAGCTCGGGAAACGGCGTTTCCAGCGCATCTGTCAGGCGATAGCCCGCACCGTCGAAGCCGACGACACGGGAGATGGTTTCGACGTGACGTTTGCGGCCACGGCCTGCGATGTGAATCACCACGTTGACCGCCTCGGCGATCAGGGCGCGGGGCGGATTCACTGCCACTTCGAGGATCAGTTGCTCCAGACGCAGCAGTGCGCCCAAGGCGGAGCCGGCATGGATGGTGGCAATGCCGCCGGGGTGGCCGGTGCCCCAGACCTTCACCAAGTCCAGGGCTTCGCCGCCACGCACTTCGCCGACGATCACGCGGTCAGGCCGCAGGCGCATCGTGGCCCGCACCAGCTCGGTCATTGTGACGACGCCGGCGCGGGTGCGCAGCGGCACATGGTCGCGGGCCGCGCATTGCAGCTCGATGGTGTCTTCGAGCACCAGCACGCGGTCGCCTGTGGCGGCGATCTCGGCCAGCAGCGCGTTCGCCAGCGTGGTCTTGCCGGTGCTGGTGCCGCCGGCGATCAGGATGTTCTGCCGCTCGCGCACGGCGCGGCGCAGGAACTCGGCCTGCCCGGCGGTCAGGATGCCGTCGGCCACGTAGCGATCCAGGCCGATGATGCTCACGGCCCGCTTGCGTAGCGCGAAGGCTGGCCCCGGGGCGGCCGGAGGCAGGATGCCCTCGAAACGCTCGCCGGTTTCCGGCAACTCGGCGGTCAAGAGCGGCTGGCCGCGATGCACCTCCGCGCCGACATGCGCGGCGACCAGGCGGATGATGCGTTCACCATCGGCCTCGGGCATCTCCACGCCCAGCGGCGAGCGACCCGACGACAGCCGATCCACCCACAGGGTGCGATCGGGGTTGAGCATGATTTCCACAACATCCGGATCTTCGAGCGCAGCGGCGATCAGCGGCCCCATCGCCGTGCGCAGCATCTGGATGCGGCGATCCTGGGACGCCGCGGCGGATGAGCGAGATTCAGGCGGAATCTGCGGAACGGCACTCATGACGCACGCTCTGCAGCTCGCTCATCGGCGGACGCCATCGCTGCTGCGTCATCCATCCGCATCGGATCGGGGTGCAGTTCCTCCACCACGTCGCGCACCAGACTGCGGCCACGCAGCAGGTGGCGACCCAACTGCTCGACGAACTGCTCGAAGCGCGCTTTGCCCTGGGCGCGGGCCGCGTCCTTGTGGGCTTCTGGCACCGGCGTGCTGATGGTCAAGAAATAGCGGATGAACAGCGCCAGCGTTTCGATCTGGATGTTCTGGTCGCGCTCCATGCGTTCGGTCTGCCGCGACAGTCGATCCAGCCGCTTGGCAATGGCGGCCTCACGCTGGTCGCCCGCATCGGGTGACAGCCAGGACGCCAAGGCCGCTGCGACGATGGAGGACTTGGACACGCCTTTCTTGGCGGCAAGTTCATCCAGGCGCTTGGCGTGCTCGGGCTGGATGAAAAGATTGAGGCGGTATTGGCTCATAGGTCGATTCCGTCGTTGGGGTCGAGAGAAGCCAGCCGGGCCGTGCGCTGCATGGCCGGGTCGAGCTGGCCGGGAAGCGGGAGCGCCAGGTCGTCGTCATCGAGCAGCTCCAGGTCGTTCGCACACGCGTCCAACTCGGGCTCGTAGGCGACGGTTTCGGAGAGTTCGAGCTGGCGGCGCGGGCCGCCGTCATCGGTGCCGCCCGGACCATCGGCGGATACCGAGGTCGGCGCCGTAGGTACGGCCGGGATCGCCAAGCCGCTCCAGTCGTCGGGGCGGGCTGGCGGCGCGTCGGCGTACCTCCCGACTGCGAGCACGGGCGGTGGCAGGACGCGATCCTTGAAATTGGCGTCGACGTAGTAACGCAGCTTCTTCGCGCGGATCGGGGCAACGCTGGACACCATGACTACGGCGTCCTCAGGTGGAAGCTGCATCACCTCGCCGGGCGTCAGCAGCGGACGTGCAGTTTCCTGACGCGACACCATCAGGTGCCCCAGCCACGGAGCGAGGCGGTGGCCCGCGTAGTTGCGCTGCGCGCGAAGCTCGGTGGCGGTGCCGAGGGTTTCGGAAATCCTTTTCGCCGTCCTTTCGTCGTTGGTGGCGAAAGTCACCCGGACATGGCAGTTGTCGAGGATGGAATGGTTCTGCCCATACGCCTTGTCGATCTGGTTCAGGCTTTGAGCGATGAGAAAGCTGCGGATGCCGTAGCCGGCCATGAAGGCAAGCGCGGACTCGAAAAAATCGAGGCGACCCAGCGCCGGAAACTCGTCCAGCATCAGCAGCAGCTTGTGCCGGCGCGCGATGCCATCGCTGCCGTCGAGCGATTCGGTCAGCCGCCGCCCGATCTGGTTCAAGATGAGCCGGATCAGCGGCTTGGTGCGGCTTATGTCGGAGGGCGGCACCACCAGATAGAGCGATACCGGGTGCTCGGCGGAAATCAGGTCGGCGATGCGCCAATCGCAGCGCGATGTGACTTCGGCCACGGTCGGGTCGCGGTACAGGCCGAGAAACGACATGGCGGTGGAGAGCACGCCCGATCGCTCGTTGTCCGACTTGTTGAGCACTTCGCGGGCAGCGGATGCGACAACCGGGTGAGGCGCATCGCCCAGGTGCTTCGTCGTCATCATCCGGTGCAGCGTCAGCTCGAACGGACACGCCGGGTCGCTGAGGAAGTTGGCGACGCCGCGCAGCGTCTTGTCCTCGCCTGCGTACAGAACATGCAAGATTGCACCGACCAGTAGCGCGTGGCTGGTCTTCTCCCAATGATTGCGCTTCTCTAACGCACCTTCAGGGTCAACCAGAATGTCGGCGATGTTCTGCACGTCGCGCACTTCATGTGCGCCGCGCCGGACTTCAAGCAGCGGGTTGTAGGCGGCCGACTGCCTATCGGTGGGGTTGAAAAGCAGGCAGTGCGAAAAGCGCGAACGCCAGCCCGCCGTGATCTTCCAGTTCTCTCCCTTAATGTCGTGAATGACGGCGGACGCCGGCCACGAAAGCAACGTAGGCACCACCAAGCCCACGCCCTTGCCCGAGCGCGTGGGTGCGAAGCTCAGGACATGTTCCGGCCCCTCATGTCGGAGGTATTGGTCGTCGTGTTGGCCGAGGAAGACGCCCGCCGGGAGGGTCAGTCCAGCTTTGCGGATGTCGACGGCATCGGCCCAGCGTGCCGAACCATAAGTCGTAACCAGCCGCGACTGCCGAGAACGCCATACCGACATGGCGATGGCGACGAGTAAAGCGAACAAACCGCTACCACCCGCAATCGCACCGCCTGTGTCGAAGACGTGCGGCGCGTAGGCATCAAAGAAGAACCACCATTCGAACAAGCGCCACGGGTGATAAACCGGTACACCTAGAAGATCGAACCAGGGCGATCCGAGGCGTACTTGATAGCCAAGGGTCGCTGCTGTCCATTGTGTGGCGCCCCAGACGCCGGCGATCACGATGCCGATTACCACAGCGATCTGGCCGAACAGAACGTTCGTCCCTTGCATGACCTGTCCTCCGATTTCTCCTGCGCTGGTGTCTCATTGAAAGCGTTGCACAGGGGGTGTCGCAGGCGTCAGGATCGGTTCTGGGCTAGTGCCGGTCAAAGACCGTTCGCAGCACAATGGTCGAGGGAAAAGAAAGAATGAGCGCGGTGGCGAGTCAAAGAAAAGCGCCGCAAGCGAAAGCGCACTGCGGCGCATACAGAGTTCCAAGCAAGTTACCCAAAAAAAGCCGTCAATGGGCCTTGCTTCCACTCATAGGCAATATTTAGATATCATGAAAAACGATGATATTTAAGATTGGAATAAAAATGAAAAATATCAAGAGTATGGATCTCAACTTGCTCAAGGCGCTGGACGCATTGTTAGACGAACGCAATGTGACACGGGCGGCGGCCCGTCTGGGACTAACCCAGCCGGCCTTGAGTGGCATGCTGACGCGGTTGCGCGAGAGCTTCGGTGACCCGCTTTTCGCGCGCTCGCAGCGGGGTATCGTTCCAACGCAGCGGGCGCTGGATCTAGGGATGCCTGTCAAGCAGGTGCTCGCCGAAATCGACGCGCTGCTCCAGCCACCTTCCTTCAATCCGGCCACCGCACAACTGACCTTCTCCATCGCCGCGACGGACTATGCGCTGCGTGCCGTTGCTGTCCCATTTCTATCGGCACTTAAACGGCACGCACCGCGTGTACGAGTCTCATTAGTGCCAGTCGAGAGCGGGCAGCTACAGAACCAGCTTGAGCGCGGTCAGATCGATTTAGCCCTCCTGACGCCAGAGATCACTCCGCCAAATCTGCATGCCCGAGAGCTGTTCAAGGAACACTATGTGTGTGTCCTGCGGGAAGACCATCCTGCGGCTATGGGGCGCAAGCTGACCGTTAAACAGTTCTGTGCTCTCGACCATGCGCTTGTTTCCTACGATGGTGGAGGTTTCCGCGGCGTCACCGACGATGCGCTAGAACAGTTGGGCAAACGACGCAGCGTCACACTGTCGGTCAAGAGCTTTCTGATCTTGCCAGACATCCTGCGTGCCAGTGACATGGTTGCGATCTTGCCGAGCCGCTTGGTCGCCGGTATGGACAAGCTGGCTATCTCCCTGCCGCCGGTGAAGATACCGGGGTTCACCAAGACGGCTGCTTGGCACGAACGCACCCATCACGATCCAGCACATCGCTGGATACGAGCACTGCTGTTCACTTCCTGTGCTAACAACAAGTAGGCAAGATCGCTCCTATCGTCATGCTCAGCACAACTCTACCTCGCACTACAAATAAGCAATCAGTCGGCTCAATTGGAGACGCGCCCTTTCGTAGCGCCGCTGCGAGATAGCCTAGTCGGTGGATGGCAGAACCTAGGCCTTGATATCATATTTTATGATATCAAAAATAGAAACTTAGGATTTCACTTATTGCAGATGGAGGCTCATGATTTGCTCCATGACCACTTGAATGACGCAGCCACCCCTGTTGCGTCATCGACATTTTGTGAAGGAGCTTCGATATGAGCAAGCAACAGAACGCCATCCTCTGGCCCGAAGGCTACACGCCGGGCTTTACTGAGAATTTCGCCTCCAATGAGATCATCGCCGCCGGCTTGAGCGCGGCCGACGTATGGCCTCTACTCGTCACACCATCGCTGTGGCCAAGCTACTACGCCAACTCGGCTAACGTGTGCTTTCATGACGGCAAAGGCCCGGTACTGGCCGACGGCGATCGGTTTTACTTCGAGACCTTCGGCTTCCCGGTAGAGGGGCAGTGCAACGAATACGTGCCACCTGCGGATGGGCAACCCGGCCGCGTGGCCTGGCACGGCTGGTCCGGCGAGGAAGGCACAGATACGCGCCTGGATGTGCATCACGCCTGGCTGGTTGAGAACCTGGACGGCAGGCGCGTGCGCATCCTCACGCAGGAAACTCAGAAGGGCAAACCGGCCGAGGAGCTGCACAACGCCAAACCCAACCCGATGATCAACGGCCATCAGGACTGGCTCGACAGCTTGGTCGAGGCAGCGCGCAAAGCCAAGCAGGCGTAGTGGTCTCCGGCCGCTTGATCCCAAGCGTCTGAACGGAGAAAACCATGATGAGAACTCCCCTCAGGATTCTGCTGGTCCTGACTTCGCAGGCAACGATGGGCGACGAACTGCTCAACCGCGAATGGTTCCGCAGTCGGACCGAAGCGAAGGTGCTGATCGAACGTTGGCGACAGTTCTACAACGAGCAGCGGCCGCATAGCGCGCATGCTTACAAACCGCCGGCGACGATCCGGCGCAACTGGATCCAATCCGATAGCATCCCCTCCGAACTCACTGCCTGACTGGCTACAAAGTTCGTACTCAGGTCACCTTGGCGCAGGCACTGAAGGTGGAGCCACCCGGAATGGGTGCTCCCACCGCCTTACGCGCACTGGCTCGAACTCTCCCGAGGCGCCGGCAAGCTCGTCACATAGCGACTAGAGAGAGGAGGTGACCGTACGAGTTCCCAGCGCCCGATCCACTCTGGGAGCTGGGTCGCCTAGCGACTACGCTACCAATGGAGCTAGCGATCAACTCGATAACTTGAGCGTGATAACGCCCAGGATGATCAACGCCACGCCAAGGTATCGCATCAGGGAGGTTGGGTCGCCATAGAAATGAATTCCGACTAAGAAAGTTCCCGCCGCTCCGATACCCGTCCACACCGCATAAGCAGTCCCAATCGGTATCTGACGCTGAGCAAGCCATAGGAAGGCGCCGCTAATTGTCATGAAAGAGACGGCTACTGCGACCCCACTCCAACGCGATGTTGGCTCTTGCGCCATTTTCAGCCCGACCGGCCATCCGATTTCAAACAATCCAGCCAAAACAAGATAGATCCAACCCATTGCGATTCTCCTTCAAATTTTTCATATCCGGCATACATACTCCGGCATGACCACCAGCTTAGAACTTCGGCGGCTCTTTAGGCGTGGTGTGGGGCACATCGCCATCTTCGTAAAAGCGCTTTCGCGTAGCCTCGGCAACCCGGTTACATAGTTGGTCGCCCAGCATTGGTCGATCCAACTTGCATTGCTTGCGCAACTCTTTCAGACGCTCAGGATTGAGCGCTAATTCATCGACTGTCGGAAGGTTGGCTTTATCTGGTTTCCCAGATGGGCTGCAGGCTGCCAATGTCGAGGAAAGCAATATGAGAGCAATCTTCTTCATGGTTAATTTTCTTTGGGAGATTGTGTGATGGTTTACCGCCGACCTTTGGCATCTGGAGATTTGATCGAATGAACGCGTTCCATGAAGCGAGTCAGCATTTCTGACGGCTCGCTGGCCGGCCGTAGTAGATAGGTCGTGAGCATTGGCGAACGTCCAGTCAGCGGCCGTGCGACCACCCCCTGTTCCCTGCTGGCTGTGATATGCGCGCCTCCTGTGAGGCCTAGTGCAAGTCCCGCCGAAACCAGGACCATCATTAGATCGCTGGAAGTCACGCGTTCGGCAATCAGTGGCTCTATGTCCACGCGACGTAGCACCCGTTCAACTTGCCGAGCATGGCCCTCACACGCCACCGCGTCGCAGAGCACCAGCGGATACCGCAACAGCTCTTCTAGGGGAATCTGTTTGTGGGATAGCAAGGGGTGCCGTGCGGGCACAGCTACCATCAGAGGGTCACTCCACACCGGCACGGCGATGATGCCTTCGCCGACTTCATCCGATTGAGCGAAGCCGAGATCGTACAGTTCGCCACACAATCCCTTGATTTGCTGTGCCAAAGGCACCTCGAAGAAGCGAACTTCCACTTCCGGCTCTTCCTGCCGGCAGAGCGCCAACAACGCAGGCAGGCGCGATGGCGTGATTCCATCAGACAATGCAATACGGAGCTGGCAATGAAAGCCATTGGCTGCGGCGTTCACACTGTCGCGCGCCTGCTGCAAAGCTGCGAAGACACGCGGCACGCTCTCAAAGAAGAGCCTGCCCGCACGAGTCAAGCGGGTGCTCCGAGTGGTTCTCGCAAATAGCGCTACGCCCAACTCTTCCTCAAGTTCCTTGATGGCGCGCGACAGCGGCGATGTCTCTATGTGGAGGCGCTCTGCGGCTCGGGCAAAGTGCAGCTCCTCTGCCACCGCCAGAAAGTAGCGCAGGTGTCGAATTTCCATGTTCGCATTCCTCATCACTCAGGCCTCACCACCTTCGCCTTGCGTCACGCTATTTAGCTAGCCTTCGCAAGCTGCTCCAGCATGTTTCTGCGATCAAACAGGAGAGCCGGATAATGCTTTTGCCAGGACGCCCCATTGCATGGCTGTCTCGGCCCGCGTGCGGATCAGCGAAGCCTGCGCTGACAGCACCCCGGCCTCAGCCTCGGCCACCACCGTGGCGTCCACTTGTCCCGCCTCGAACAGACGTCGGCTGCGATCGAGCTGACGCTCCGCGACTGCGACACCCTCGGCCTGATGCTCCAGTGCTGCGTGCTGCGTATGCCAACCGAGATATGCGTTCTCTACGTCCTGCAAAGCACTCAACAAAGTGCGCTCGAACTCCGCACGGGCAGCTCGGCTGCGCGCCTCTCCGGTCTCGATGCCGGCACGGATCGCGCCACCATCGAAGATCGGCAACGACACCCCGGCCCCAAGTGAAAAAATGTTTCCAGTGATGCGGGTTCCCACACTCTCTACGCGCTGCCGTCCGCCGCTCAGGTCCAACACCAGCCTGGGGAAGCGTTCGCCTTCGGCTGCGTTCCAGCGCGCGGTTTCGGCGGCGAACTTCGCTTCGGCGGCGCGCACGTCGGGCCGCTCACTCAGCAGGTCCGCAGGTATGCGTGTCGGTGTCCAGTCCGGGACGGCGAGCGACGCAAGAGTTGGGGAAGCTGCAGGCGCTCCGGGCGTTTGTCCCACTAGTACATCGAGTGCATGCGTCGCCTCGCCGCGCGCACGCCGCAGTTGCTCTTGCTCCACGCGCAGTGCGACGACGCCGGCGCGGGTACGCTCGATGTCGAAGCCGGTAGCTTGTCCGGCCTCGAACTTCCGTTGCATCAGCAAGACGAGTCGTTCTGCGGATGCCAGCCGCGCCGCGGCTAGCGCTTCGAGCTCACTGGCTTGGCGCTGCTGCACAGCCGCCGACACTGTTTCAAACGCGACCTGCCACCGCGTGGCAACCCACGCTTGTTCGGCTGCCACCGCATCCAGGCGCGCACCTTCTGCTGCCTGCGAAAGCCGTCCCGACAGGTCTGCCTCCCACGATGCGGACAACGTGGCGCGGCCATCATTGCCGATTGCAACGTTCTCTGAATAGTCGCGTCCTCGAGTTGCCTGCGTGCCCGCGGACAACGAGGGGAGCAGGGAGGCCCGTGCTCGCCGCGTGGCGGCCGATGCCTCGTCCACGCGCGCTCGCGCAATCGTCAGTTCGGTATTGCGCTCCAGCGCCGCCCGGACCAAGGCATTGAGGTGCGGATCGCCGTAGGCCGTCCACCAATCGACGGGAAGAGTACGGCGGGACGATTTGTCCAAGATGCCTTCACCTCCCTCTTCATTTGAGAAATGGGCCGGTACATCCAGGCGAGGTGGATCGGCAGAGTGCGGGGCATGGCTGCAGGCCGCAAGAAGCAGTAGCGGAGAAATCATGGCAATGAGGCGATAGCGTTCAAGAATTTGAGACATGGCAGCTCCTTGCGCTCCGAAAAAGTCTTGACGGACTGTTGTATGGCTTCTACTATACCGTCTGGACTGTATATGACTCAAGCTTTTTTGGAGCACGACCATGCCGCCCCGCGCGAAAACAAAGTTGCCCCCCCCGTCCACTGCCCATAGCAGCGCCGATGCGCAGCCCGGCCTCCAGCAAGGAGCCCAGCGAACTCGCGACCGCATCCTGCAGGCCGCCCGCGAACTGGTGCTGGAGGAAGGTGCCAGTCGCTTGACACTGGACGCCGTCGTTGTGCGGGCCGGGTTGAGCAAAGGGGCGTTTCTCTATCACTTCAAGACCAAACGCGATTTGTTCGTGACACTGATCGACGAGATGATCCGGGCGTTCGACGCGGTACAAGCCAATCACGAGCGCAGGTTTGCCGGAGATCCGGACCCCTGGCTGTCGAGCCAGGTGGAAGCGATGCCCGACGACGAGATGCAGAAGATGGGCGCAGCGCTGCTCGCGGCAGCTGCGGAAGATCCAACACTTCTCGACCCACTGCGCGAGTGTTACCGCGTGCAGTACGAACGCGTGCGTCGATCCCCGCGTGGCACCGAGACCGCGGCACTCATCATGCTGGCATTGGATGGCGCCCTGTTCGCCGATCTTCTGGGTTTGCCAATACTCGCACCCGCAGAGCGGCGGCATTTCTTTCGGGCGCTCCAGGATCTCGCCTCGGGCCATCTCGAACTTGTCCCGGCAAAAGGACGCACATGAGTCGCGTCCGTAGCGGTGTCATGACCGCGTGCGCACCGCGCTCCTTGGCGGTTGCTTGCACACTATCCATTTCGACTCTGCTCTCAGGGTGCGGAAACTCGCAATCCACCGTATCCGAGCCTCCGCGCGCAGTGAAGCTCGCCGCCGCGCAGTCGGATCTCCCGCATAGCTCTCGCATCGAATTGACTGGCTCGGCGCGAGCAACCGAGCGCAGCATCCTAGGATTTGAAACAGGAGGACGGATCGCCAAGTTGAACGTCGACGTGGGTGAACGGTTCTCCCGCGGCCAAGTCCTGGCAGAACTTGATGCGCAACCTGACCGGCTTCGCGTGACACAAGCGCAAGCATCCCTGGCGGCCGCCGAAGCCGGCCTGATGGATCGACGTGTACAGACAGATCAACAGCGCCGGTTGCTCGAAAGCGAAGTCATCTCCCCTGCTGCGTTCGAGAGCGCGAAGGCGCAGCTAGCGGTCGCAGAGGGTCAAGCGCGCACTGCCAAGGCGGCGCTTGGCCTGGCCGAACGAGCACAACGTGGCACGATGATCGTCGCTCCTTTCGATGGTGTCGTGGCGGAAAAGCTGGCTTTGGCGTTCACCGACATTGCTGCTGGTGCGCCGGTATTTCAGGTCGACGGCGTGCGCAGTGGCACTGAGATCATCGCGAACGCGTCTACTACACAGGCACCTCACATAGATGTCGGCCAACGCGCAGAACTGAGCTGGAGCGGAGCCGAACAACCAATCCGAGCGGTGGTACGTCGTGTCGGTCTGCGCGCCGAAAATGGCTCGCTCCTACCCGTGGTGCTAGTGCCTGAAGATAACGCGCAAGCGCGCGCACTTCGGCCAGGTATTCCCGTACAGGTCGTGCTCGACGCACCTGCGGCAACCTCCAAGACCTCTCGGCCCGAGACTGTATCCATACCTTATGCCTCGCTGGTGCTCGGCACGAAGCCGGGCGAGGCTTCCGTCTTCGTCTACACCCCTGAAGATAAGAAGGTGCACCGTCGCGCGGTGCGCTTCACGCCGGTACAGGAAGGAGACAGCGCGCGCGTCCTCGCTGGACTCAAGCCCGGCGAGACGGTGGTTGCCGCCGGAGGAGGATGGCTCACCGATGGACAGCCAGTGACACCACTGGAAGCCACCACTCAATTGACCAAGCGCTAACGCGATCCACCAGGTTACTTCATCATGAAGATCACCGAGATGGCGCTGCGCGCCAGTCGACTTACCTACTTTGTAGCGCTCATCATTTTCGTCGCCGGCATCGCGACCTTCCTGAATTTTCCTTCTCAGGAGGAGCCGACTGTCACGGTCCGCGATGCGATGGTCACGGCGTTGAACCCGGGGCTGCCCGCCGAACGCGTTGAGCAACTCATTGCCCGGCCGATCGAGGAGCGCTTGCGCGAACTGGCAGAGGTCAAGCGCGTGACGAGCACCGTGCGCGCAGGCAGCGCCATGATCCAGGTCACGATCTGGGACCGCTACACCGACTTGGCACCGATCTGGCAGCGCGTCCGGGCCAAGGTCGCCGATTCGAAGGATGCCTTACCACAGAGCACGATGGGGCCTTTCGTCGACGAAGACTTCGGCCGCGTCGCGGTTGCCTCGATTGCGGTCACTGCACCAGGTTACTCCATGAGCGAGATGCGCGTCGCGCTCAAGCAGATGCGCGACCGCCTGTACACCGTGCCTGGTATTGAGCGCATCACTTTCTACGGCCTGCAGGAAGAGCGCGTCTATCTCGAATTCGATCGGCCTAGGCTCGCGCGATTGGAGCTGACACCACAGGGGGTGATCGACCAACTCGTCAAACAGAACGTCGTCGCTTCGGGTGGACAAATTGTTGTCGGCGGCATCAATGCAACCTTGGCGGTCAGTGGCGAAGTGCGTGACGCTCCCTCCCTGCGAGCAATGCCGATCGCGCTGCCACGACCGCAAAGTAGTACGGCGCCCGTGCCGACGATCGCATTGGGTGAACTGGCGCAGGTGAGTGTGCGGCCAGCCGATCCGCCGGAATCTGCTGCCATCTACAAAGGCCAGCCCGCTGTCGTCATGGCGGTTTCGATGGCCTCCGGTCAGAACGTGGAGCAGTTCGGAAAAGCGCTCAAAGCACGGGTTGCAGACCAGGAGAAGCTGCTGCCGGCGGGTTTCGATCTGTCATACGTCACTTTCCAGGCCGATGTCGTCAAGCACGAGATGGGCAAAATGAACCACGTCATGATGGAGACGATCATCGTCGTCCTCGGTGTCGTCGTGCTATTTCTCGGTTGGCGCACCGGGATCATCGTGGGCATGATCGTGCCGTTGACGATCCTCAGTGCACTCATCGTCATGCGCGCGATGAACATCGAGCTTCAGAACGTCTCGATGGGCGCCATCATCATTGCGCTCGGCTTGTTGGTGGACAACGGCATTGTGATTGCCGAAGACATCGAACGCCGCCTGGCCGGTGGCGAAGATCGTAAGCATGCCTGCCTCGAGGCGGGCCGCACGCTCGCCATTCCGCTGCTCACGTCCTCGCTCGTGATCGTGATCGTGTTCTCGCCGTTCTTTTTTGGCCAGAACGCCACGAGCGAGTATCTGCACAATCTCGTGGTCGTGCTGGCACTGACGTTGTTCGCTTCGTGGCTGCTGTGCCTGACTGTCACGCCCCTATTGTGCTACCACTTCGCCAAACCCCATCACAAGCAGGAGCAGGGCGACGCCTATGACACCCGCTTCTACCGTGGCTACCGGCGCGTACTGGAGTGGGTGCTCCACCATAAGGCGGTCTATGTAGCGTCGATGATCGCGGCGCTTGCCATTGCGCTGTATGGCTTCACCACCCTGCCGTACGATTTCATGCCCAAGTCCGACCGGCTTCAGTTCCAGATTCCGGTGCAGCTCGCCCCCGGTACCGACTCGCGCGAAACGCTCGCCCGCGTGAAGCAGATCAGTGGTTGGCTGGGCGACACGAACATCAATCCAGAAGTCTCCGATCACATCGGCTACGTCGCCGATGGTGGCCCGCGCTTCATCCTTAGCCTGAATCCACCACTGCCGGCATCGAACATCGCGTACTTCGTTGTCACATTGAAGCCGAAGAGCGACATCGACGCCGTCCTCGCCCGCACCCGCAGCTACTTTGCGCAAGCACATGGCGACGTGCGCGCCGAGCCCAAGCGTTTCTCGCTCGGTGCGACCGAGTCAGGGACTGCCATTTATCGCGTCAGCGGTCCGGATGAGGAGGTATTGTTGGGGGCCGCGTCCAAAATCGAAGCAGCGCTGCGCAAGCTGCCCGGCACCATCAACGTCAAGAACGATTGGGATACGCGCGTTGGCCGCATCGACGTACGGGTCGACCAGGACCGCGCGCGTCGGGCGGGCGTGACGACTGAAGACATCGCTGGCGGGCTGGATGTCCGCTACAGCGGCAGATCGATCTCGGTTATTCGCGACGGTGACACCTCCGTCCCGATCGTCCTGCGCAGTATCGTAAGCGAGCGTCGCAGCACGGCAGACGTAGGCGCGACGCTCATCTATCCCACCAACGGCGGTCCAGCGGTGACGCTGGCTCAGGTCGCAGACGTATCGCTCGCGAGCGAGCCCTCGGTCATCCAACGGCGCAATCTCATCCGCACGATCACCGTGCAAGGACAGAACACCTCTTACACCGCCCAGGAGATCATCAACCGCCTGGCGCCTAGCGTCGCTGCCCTGGACCTGCCCGCGGGCTACTCGGTTGAACTTGGCGGCGAGATCGAGGAAGCCGCCGAATCGAACGCCGCGCTGTCGACCTACATGCCCCTCGCATTTCTGGCGATGCTGATGCTGTTCGTATGGCAGTTCAATTCTTTCCGCAAGCTCGGTGTGATCCTCGCGACGATCCCTTTCACGCTTATCGGCGTGGTATTGGCTCTGAAGCTGACCGGCACACCTTTCAGCTTCATGGCGACCTTCGGCGTACTGGCCCTGTTCGGGATCATTGTCAACAACGCCGTGCTCTTGCTGGAACGCATCGACCAGGGGCTAGCGGAAGGCCTGCCACGCCATGAAGCCTTGGTTGGGGCCGCGATACAACGGCTTCGTCCAATCGTGATGACCAAGGTCACCTGCATTTCGGGACTGGTGCCACTCATGCTCTTCTCCGGACCATTATGGAAAGGGATGGCGATCGCGATGATCGGTGGGCTGGCACTCGGAACGCTGGTGACGTTGGGCTTGATTCCGCTGCTTTACGAAGTCCTGTTTGGAATCAAGCGAATTGGGCCGTGGAACCTGAGTGTCGCCACCGCGCATGGAGATCGCTCATGAGTCTCTTGCGAGCCGCCGCGTGCTGCGCATTCTCAGAATTCGTATGCACCCACGCTTCATGCGTATGTCTCGCTAGGCTTATGCGATTCAGCACCCATCCGCTGATCTGGAAATCCTGGTCGATTGTCATTGCCGCAGGGGTTCTAGGAGCGGGCTATCCACTGGGCCTGCGGGCCATCACGGCGGGCGGTCCGATGCGCTGGGTCGGCCTCTGTGTGGCAGTGACGTGCATGGCGGCCAGCGGCGCACTTTTGTGGTTCGCGCTCAAGCGGATTCCGATCAGCGCGGCCTCTGCAGCCTGGGCAGGAATCGGGCTACTTGGAAACTTGGGCGTCGGCGCCCTCCTACTAGGCGATGTCGCATCGGTAACGCGCTGGTCTGGCACCGCCCTCATCGCAGCAGGCATTGCCTGTCTTAGTTTCGTTTGATCAAGGAGACCCATTATGAAGAGCAAAACTGCATTGATCCGCGGCGGCATCTTTTTTTGCGTAGCAGGCGCGCTCTCTGGATGCGCGACCAACAGCATGACGCGCTCCGGATTTCTCGGCGACTACGAGAAGTTATCGCCGACACGATACGAGAACGTACTGATGTACCGCGCAGCGGGATTCGAGCCCAAGCGTTATGCCGCTGTCGTGGTGGAAGAAGCGCAGATCAAGACCGCCTCGGGTCGCATCGATGGGCTCGATGACGCGCAGCAGCGCGAAGTGCTAGACCATGTGACGAGCGAACTGAAACGCCAGGAAGGCAAAAGTCCCGCCCCCCCAGGTGGCGCGGGACAGGTTCGGGTGCGTGTAGCGGTCACCGAACTGCAGACACCGAATCGGGCAGTCAATGCAATGACGACCCTGCTGGTTGGACCCGTGACGACGGGTGGTGCCAGCCTAGAGTTCGAAGCAGTCGATTTAAGGACGGGACGCCGGGTTGCTGCCGCCAGTTGCTTCGAGCGCGGCAACGTCATTAAAGAGTTCGCCGGTTCGTACACATTGCTGGGTCATGCCAAAGCGGCGATCACGAACTGCATCGAGCGCATCGACAGCGCTTGGCGGGACACGCAGCCATGAGCAACGCTTCACAGGCTTGGCTCCGGCAGGATGCCATGGTCGGCGGTGATCACAAATGGCTGGCGGGTGGCGACTGGACGATAGAGCACTACGCCAGTCTGGCAAAATCCGTGTCCGCCGCCCGCATCAGTCATGCCGAGGGGTACGCCACTCCCTTACTCGACTGGACGCAAGTCCAGAGACTGGACACCGCCGGCGCGGCTCTGCTGGTGGAAATTCTCGGGCCAGACTCGATACTCGACCGGCCGGAGGCAGCTCCAAATCTGTCCTCGGATCGCCTCGCCCTAATGAGAGCGCTGGCCGCCGCTGCTACCGATCAGCAGAAGACGGAGAAAGCAGCGGTGAGCGGGAATCCTCTGCTCCGCGGTCTGGGACGCATAGGCCTGACCTTGGAACAGGGCTGTCGTGCGTGTCTTGGTCTGGCCGGGTTCGTGGGCCAGATCATCGAAACATGGAGCCGTACCGTTCGTCACCCGCGTCGCTGGCGCGCGACCTCGGTGATCGCTCAAATCCAGCGATCAGCGGTGGACGCCATTCCCATCGTGGCGCTACTGAGCTTCATGGTAGGAATGGTGGTGGCGTTCCTGGGAGCAACGGTGCTGGCCAACTTCGGTGCGAGCATCTTCTCGGTGCATCTGGTCGCCTTCTCGTTCATGCGCGAGTTCGGAGTGCTGCTCCCGGCCATATTGATTGCAGGCCGTACCGCAAGCGCGTACACCGCCCAAATCGGTTCGATGAAGGCAAATGAAGAGATCGATGCGCTTCGCTCCAACGCGCTCGACCCCATCGAGTTACTGGTGCTGCCACGCGTGCTGGCGCTTCTTGTGTCCTTGCCACTGCTCACCTTAGTAGGCATCTTGGCTGGCATTGCGGGCGGCGCCACCGTATGCGCACTGAGCTTGGAAATTCCTCCCGCACAGTTCCTTGCCATCGTGCAGGAAAAAATCGAGGTGCGCCATTTTCTTGTCGGAATGAGCAAGTCCCCGCTCTTCGCGGTGATGATCGCCGCTATCGGCTGCCATGAAGGGTTCAAGGTCGCCGGTAGCGCTGAGTCGGTAGGCGACCACACGACGTCTAGTGTCGTGCAATCAATCTTCATGGTGATCCTGATAGACGCCATCGCTGCACTGTTCTTCATGGAGATGGGCTGGTGAGCGCGGTGAAGCAAGACACCGACAACGGTGTGCGACACGCTATTGAAGTGCGCGGCCTGGACAACAGGTTTGGAACCCAGCAGGTCCATCAGGACCTAGACCTGGACGTGCGGCGCGGGGAAATCCTTGGCGTGGTGGGAGGGTCAGGCACCGGGAAATCCGTGCTCTTGCGTAGCGTCGTCGGGCTGCAGAAGCCGCATTCGGGCGTGGTCCGTATCGGGGGGCGCGACCTACTGCGAGCCCAATGGCTTGCGCGCGCGCGTATGGAGCGAAGGTTCGGCATTCTGTTCCAGAAGGGCGCGTTGTATTCATCGCTGACCGTCTTGGAGAACGTCGCTCTTCCTTTGATCGAGCATGTCGGTCTGGCGCGGCCTCTTGCCGAGCGTTTGGCAAGAAGCAAGCTGGGCTTGGTGGGGTTGCCTGCCGGAGCGGGAGACAAGTATCCGGCCTCGTTGTCCGGAGGCATGGTGAAACGAGCAGCACTGGCGAGAGCCTTGGCGCTTGATGCGAACATCCTGTTTCTTGACGAACCCACCGCAGGACTGGATCCAATCGGGGCTGCATCTTTCGACCAATTGATTCTGACCCTGCGCAATGCACTGGGCCTCACGGTGTTTCTGGTAACCCACGACCTCGATACGCTGTACACCATATGCGACCGTGTCGCGGTCCTGGCGAACCAGAAGGTACTCATCAACGACGGCATCGAGGCAGTCGAGCGCTTCAAGCACCCGTGGATACAGGAATACTTTCACGGCCCCCGTGGCCGTGCGGCCGCACAGGCCACTGGTGCTTCCAGCCAAGAGACGCAGCCATGAAACCCCTCCGCATCTGCATCATTCTTCCGTCGCGCACGCATTGGGCTGGGCGCACGCAATATTTAAACTCTGAGAACGAGGTGGTCTGATCATGGAACCACGTGCCCATCATGTATTCATTGGTCTGTTCGTCGTGCTGCTCGGTGCGATTGGTATTGGCTTCGCGCTTTGGCTCAGCGACACACGTTCCGACCACGATTACCAGTATTACCGGATTATGTTCGATGAGCCAGTGACCGGGCTTACGCCCGGCAGCCAGGTTCAGTACAGCGGAATCACGATTGGCGAAGTCGTTGCACTTTCTCTTTCACCGCGAGACCCAAGGCGGGCGATAGCGCGCGTACGCATCAATGCCACCATCCCGGTCCGGCAGGATACCCGCGCTGAATTGGTCATCACGGGAATTACCGGCAACGCGGTGATCGAGTTGAGCGACGGTGGGCCAAACGTGCCATTGCTGGATCGGAGAGAGGACGAGGAACCGTTGATCCTCGCACCACGTTCGGCGATGGCATCCCTGGTCTCCGGTGAGGGGAACAGCATGACGACACTCAACGGCATCTTGCTGCGCACGCAGGAGTTACTGTCGAAGGAGAATTTGGCTCTTGTGCACCGCAGTCTGGTGAATCTTGAACAGACCACGGGCGCGGTCGCTGACCAGAGGGCCGAGATCGCGACGTTAATCAGCAATCTGACCGAAGCAAGCAGAGAATCGACAGCTGCCGTGCGCCAAGCAAATAGCACTCTTCGCGATGCCAACCTGCTACTAAATAACGATGGTAAGCAAATCATGGTGAACACGCGTGATGCAACGGCATCCCTCGAACGCGCCGCTTTCAGGGTTGAGACGCTACTGCAAAACAATCAGGAATCGCTGAACCAGGGCTTGGCCGCCACAGGTCCTGCCATGCACGAACTCCAGCAGGCGCTGGCCAATCTAAACACCGTGCTGCGCCGACTGGATCGCAATCCGGCGCAATACCTGCTCGGTGGAGAGAACATTGAGGAAACCAAGCCGTGAACACTTCCGCCAGGATGATTCCCGTCGCTGCCGTGACTATGACGCTAGTACTCGGCTTGTCCGCGTGCAGTGTGCTTCCCAAAGCAGCTCCAATGGTCACCTACAAATTGCCCGACTATCACATCGCCCAGGCGGAGAGTACGCCGCGCGCCGTTCCGGGACCCGGGGCGCTGCGCGTCTACGCCCCTGAGAGTAGTCGCGTCCTGGATTCGGAGCGGCTGTTCATTGCGCAGCCCGATGGTCGCTTGTCGGCTTGGCAAGGAGTGCGTTGGGCCGACCCCGCACCGGTGCTGCTGCGTGACCGAATCGTCGAAGCCTTCATGCGCGATGGGCGGTCGACTTCCGTGATTACCGATAGCACCCCAATGAGCGCCGATATGGAGTTGCGCAGTACGCTGCGGGCGTTCCAGCTCGAATACCGCGGCACTGAAGCGATCGCCGCGGTTCGGCTCGATGTGCAACTGGTCGATCCGGCCAAACGGACTGCTATTGCCAGTAGACGCTTCGAAGCAATCCAAGCCACAGGCAGCAAGCGAGAGGCCGATGTGGTGAGCGCGTTCGGTGTCGCCACGGATATATTGGCCGGGCAGATCGTTGAATGGGCAGTTCAGGTCGGGGCAGCGCGTTTGCGAGTTGCACCGGAATTGGCAAGCAACCATGCACCCACAGCGTCGTCGATAAGCACAGACTAGTCGTCTTAACGGAGCACAGAAGCTAGGGCCAAAACGCTGCTCGACACCTTAACTCGGTACGACAGCCTACGGCCCCGATCCAATCCCAGGACCTCTTTGCCGTCCAACCTCCCATGACACACCGCCGCCGCGTACAGTCGCGGCGATCTGCTGCCCCAGTCGTGGCTCGATTATCGGCCGCCAAGGCACCAGACTGAATCCCATGCCGTCATCGAGCAGCGCATAGCGACCGCTGGCGAGCATGACCGAGCGCCGGTAGATGCCGGCTACGCGCTGCCCGTCTGTGACGTGCCGATGCTCCAATCCGCTATCGGCGGCAATGTGCTGGGCGGCCTGCGCCAGCTCCCGATTGCGCAGCGTTTCCAGCAGATTCCGGGAGAGAATCAGCCGCTGCCCGCGCCGCTGGGCCAGCCCCTGTTCTTCGAGGAAGTCGGCGCGCTGCTGCAAGGCTTGCCTAGCATCGCCGCCAAAGCCCAGGTCGCCCAGTCCCTTGCCGCCGCCGATCAACTGCTGATCCAGCCAGGTCGCGCCGATGACGCGGGCCTGCCGTTCAATCGGCAGATGCGATTTCAGTTCGACCGCCACGCCGCCCAGCCGCTGCGCGTCGTACTGGCGGCCACGCTCGGCCAAGTCGTCCGGCACCTTCCATAACCCCTCGGCCACGCGCTCCACGATGCCGGCCCGCCGTAGGGCTTCCAGCCGGCGGATATGGGCCGCCACAGCCTCTTGCGGGTCGCGGCCGGGCTTGGCTCGGCCTTGCTCGATCGCCAGGTGGTGATCGGTGCGGTACAGGCCATTGCTCGCCAGCGTGGCGATGTTCTTGTCGGCCGCCCGCACCTCGGCGGAACCGCGTACCTCCACCACCGCGCCGATGGGATAGTTCGCCAGCTCGTCGCGGGCGTCCAACGCGACGTAGTGGGCTTTGCCGTCCAACCCGTCGATGACCAGATAGCCGCGGTCGTGCAGCTCGTCGGCCAGACCCTTAGCAGCCACGCGACCGACGATAGTGCGGCCGTCGTCGCCCGGCTCGAACACCGCCAGCTCGCGAGGCTTGCCGCTCATGGCCCGCTGCATCGTTCGGATGATGTCGCCACGCTCGCCCAGGGCACGCAAGGTCTTCTCCGCGTCCGCATGGACGGCCCAGGTGCCGGGCTGCACCTCGTCGGCCAGGCCCAGGCGCTGCAAGTGTTGCAGGCGGCCGATCAGCAGCAGGCGCTGGCGTTGCAGCCGGGGTTCGTTGAAGCGTTCGATCTGCACCCGGCCATCCTCGCCGGCCTCGCGCTGCAACGTGCGGTCGAGGCTCGTCCACCGCTCTTGCTCCACCTCGCGCTGCAAGGTCTGCTGGATCTCCAGTTCGGTGCGCGGCCCCAGCCATTCCGTCGCCAGCTCGGCGGCGCGATGGCGGAAGCCGTGGGCGATGTAGTCGCCCGCGATGATGAGGTCTTTGCCGGTATCGTCGCGTCCGCGCACGATCAGGTGCGTGTGCGGGTTGTCGGTGTTCCAGTGATCGACCGCCACCCAATCCAGCCGCGTCCCCAGGTCGGCCTCCATCCGGTTCATCAGGTGCCGGGTGTAGGTGCGCAGGTCGTCCAGCTCCGCACTGTCTTCAGGTGAGACGATGAAGCGGAAATGATGTCGGTCGTCCTGGCAGCGTTCCTTGAAGGCATCGAGGTCGGCTTCGTCGGTCTGCGGCCCGTAGGCACGGCCCGGCTCGCCGTTCCGGCCGGCACCGTCGCGCTCGATGTAGCGCAGGTGCTTGGCGAGCGACTGCGGACTGGCGTTGCGCTGGTTGACCAGCAGCGTCTTGATGGTCACGCGCCGTGACATAGGGGTCAGCTTTGCGCCTGCGAAGCGCGCCGCCGTATGGCCGCGTCCAAGCCGTGAGCCGGGCCGCTGGCCGGCGTGCTGGCCGCTCCCGCCAGCGGTAGGACGGCGCACCGCCGACTTGCCGCCGCTGGCCTTGCCAGCCTGCTTGAGCACCTTGGAAACGAAGCTCTGGCCCTGGCCTTTGCCTCGGTTCTTCGGCGCGCCAGGGCGCACCCAGAAATCATGGTCGCCGCGGTCGGTCATGGCTGTGCTCCCTGCAAGCTCCGGCGTGTCCGAGCGTGCGAAGCACGCGGACATGCCTGCATCGGCGCGTGCCTCGCGCCCCACGCGGCACGGCGGCGAAGCCGCGCCGTGCCGCGCCACCCCCACGTGCAGACTGGCTTTGCGGGCGGCAGAGTGCCGAACCCTTTTGTCTTGCCTTCCGCCTTTGCCCCTCGCTGTCGCTCCGGGCGTCGGCGGCCCGGCGGCGCTGCGCTGCTCGCAGCCAGCCCGCCGGCGAACGCGCCAATGGCCGCAGGCCGGGCGCGTTCGAGGCAAGACGCCTGCACGCTGGACGGCTGCGCCGGATGTTGCGCGAGGCGCGGCGCGAATGCGCCCGCGCTGCACGCGCGACGACACGGCGGCAGCCACTGGAACGACATGCCCGATGGCACGATGAGAGGCACGGCAACGTGCAGCGAATCGACGGCCATCATGGGCGTGTCTCCAGCCAGACCGGATGCGCGACGCCGATCACGGCTGATGCGCTGACCGGGCCGAAATAGCGGCTGTCGAACGACGCCGGATTGGTCACGCTCAACAGGAACAGCTCGCCCGGTTCGAGGCGGCGGCAAAGCTGCAAGGATGGCAGCGGCCGGCCCAGCCGGTCGGCAGGCAGCGCGGCGGCCGCAGGCACGCCGTCGATGCGTACCTGCCCGGCGACGATGCAAACGTGTTGCGGCGCGACCGCGCCCACACGTTTGAGCAGCGGAACGCGCGTCGGCAGGTAGCCGCGCTGCGCAGCCAGCATGGCGGCCCTGTCGGGCAGCGGCACCAGCACGATGCTGTCCACGGACAGCGGACGTGGCAGCGAGGCGGTGCGCGGGTCGAACGGTTCGATGCGATACCAGCCGACCGCCACGCTGTCGGACGGGTTGTAGGTCAGACGCGGCAGCGGCGACACGAAAGCCGCCCAGGCCAGCGCAGCGAGGCCGACGGCGGCGAAGCCCGCCAGCACGATGCGAACGCGCAGGCGCGAGCGAGGATGCGGCGCGGCTTCGGGCGTGCGCGCGGTGGTGGATTGAGTCGTCATGGCAGCGCCCTTCCGGCCAGCCAGGCGGCGTGCCGCTCGGCGGTGTATTCGGGCAGCGCCAGGCGGGCCGCCAGACGGTTGCCCAGCGTGCGCCAGTACGCGGGCGACACGTCGATGGCGGCGATGCCTTGCCCTTCGATGCCGTCGATGCGTTCCAGCACGGCACGCACCGCGTTTTCGCCTTCGGCGTGCAGCAGCAGGCGTGCGCCCGGCCGCACGCCGGGGATGCGCTGCATGTCGTCCAGCGGCGTGGCGGCTTGCATCACCATGAGCTGCCAGCGGATCGTGCCGTAGTCGTTTGCCTCCCAGCGCACGCGGCAGAACATTGCACGCGGCAGGAACACCGCGCAGCGCCGCCAGCGGTCGAGTCGCAGCGTGCGCGCCGGTTCGCCGAAACGCAGGTAGAGCTTGAAGCGCGGTTCGATGTAGGCGAGCGATACGCGAGTCAGCGGCACGCTGCCAGCCTGGCCGGCAAGCGTCGAAAGCGAAGGCGGCGCAGCAGCAGCCGGTGCAGCCGTTGCCGCGCCAGCGACAGGCGAAGCGGATGCAGTCATGGCGTGTTCTCCCTGCGGTGTTCTGGAAACTCGCGCTCCAGCAGTCCGCGCAGCAGATCGGCCACGGTCACGCCTTGGCCGAAGGCGGCGATCTTGATGCGAGCGCGCATCGCGGGCGTCACGTCGAGGGTCAGGCGGGCCGTGTAGAGGTCGCCCTTGTTGAGCGCATCGGCATCGCCCTGGCGAATCCACGCCTCGGCGTGCGGATTCGCGGGCGGACGCGCGCCGATGCCGACGCGCTTGCTGCGCGGGCTGCTCATGTGGGCCACCGCAGCAGTTCATCGGTGAGCACGGCGATCTCGCGTGCGGCGGCGCTTTCGGGCGCCGTCTCGCGGGCGAGCCGGCCAGCGGCCACGCTGTCGGCGAAGACGATGCGCTGGCGCACTTCGCTGCGCAGCGCCGGCAGCGGCTGTTCGGCCAGCGATTGCCGCGCTTCCCGGCCGATGATGGTGGTGCTGACGCGCCGATTGATGACGAAGGCCGCGCGCAGCGCAGGCCGGAACACCTGTGCCTCGCGGATCAGCGCCACCATCTCGGCGCTGGCCCACAGGTCATACGGGCTGGGCTGCACGGGAATCAGCACGCGCTCGGCCGCCAGCAGCGCGGAACGCGCCAGGGCGGCGATGCGTGGCGGGCCGTCGATGATGACGTGATCGGCGCGACGGGCCAGCTCCGGCGCTTCCTGATGCAGCGTTTCGCGGGCAAGGCCCACGGCGCTGAATAGCCGTGGCAAGCCTTGCTGGCTTCTGCGCTGCGTCCAGTCCAGCGAGGAACCCTGCGGGTCGGCATCCAGCAGGATGACGTGCAGGCCGCGCATCGCCAGCTCGCCCGCGATGTGGGTGGCGAGCGTGGTCTTGCCGACGCCGCCTTTCTGGTTGAGAAACGCGAAGATCATGGCGCGGCCCTCCCTGCTGGAAAGCCGGCCTGGCCGTGCCGTTTCGCGGTTGTCCACCGAAACGGCGCGCTTCTACTAAAAGTTAGAGATTTATAGTTAGGTAAGTTAGAGGGGACGCAAACCCTCGCCGTTACTGGCTTTGCGGCGTTTTCGTACTCCTGATAGCACGAGGGTCGTACTCCCGATAGCACGATACCCGGTACTCCTGATAGCACGAGGCCGTCCACACCTTTTCCCGCAGTTATCCCCGTGCCGTGGACGGCACGGGCCGGAAGGTCAGCAGTTCCAGCCTTTCGCCCGGCATCGGCTCGATGCCCAGGACGTAGCCGGGCAGCGACTGCCGCGCGACCAGCACGCGCAGGTCGTAGGCGAAATCCGAGAAGCGCGCCGTGCTGCCGGACTTGCGGTGCAGGTGCCGGAAGTCGAATTGCCAGCCGTGTTCCTGCCGCCCGCCGTGCTTGCGCACCAGGCGGTACAGCCAGCGTTCGATGCCGCCCTTCAAGCGGAAATAGGCCGGGTCGATGGTCAGCACCAGGGCGGCGTCGAGCACGCCGGCATAGAACCAGTCCGGCAGGATCAGCTCGATGCCCAGCGGCGTGCCGCTGGCGTCGGCCAGCTCGCGCCATTCGTTCACCCACGAAAAGCGGTGCAGACGCCGCCCGGTGGTTTCGCGGATGGAAGTCGCCACGCTGGTCGATTGCAGCCGGTCGAGCGCGGCTTTCAGGCGCTGGTAGTCGTTGAGGGACGTGCCGCGCCCGATGAAGCGCAGGATTTCGTAGGGCGTGGCGTGTATCAAGCGCGACGGGCGAATGCCTGCGTCGCGCGCCTCCACGATCTGCGAGGCCGCCCAAATCAACACATCGGCATCCCATATCGTGGCGATGCCGTGCTCGGCCGTGCCTTCCACGCGGATGGTGATGTTCCCGCTGCGGAAGTCGGTCGGCGCGACGCGCCGCGACTTCGCCAGCGAGAAGAACGGAAAGGCCATCAAGTCCTGGCTGTCGCGCGGCGCCATGTCGTCGCCCGGCAGCGCGCGGAACAGGTCGAGCTGTTCCCGCTGCTGTGATCGCTGCCCCGGCGGCAGCGATGGGCTGGACATGACGATGGCCACCGGCGAGCCGACGATCAGCGGCCATCACGGTAGTCGCCCGCGTGACGCTCGGCATATTCCGGGTCGGACGTGGCCTCGTAGCTGCGCTGGTCGGCCCAGGCATCGAGGTCGGACACCGCGTACATGACGCGGCGGCCGAACTTGCGGAACTTCGGGCCGCCGCCGATCACGCGCTGTTTCTCCAGCGTGCGCGGCGACAGCCGCAGGTACTCGGCGGCTTCGTCGTTGGTCAGATAGCGTTGGGGCTGCACGGGCGCAGCGACAGCAGCGGCGGCAGGCCGCAAGGGAGCGGGTCGCATGGGATGTACCTCCATCAAGCCCGGCCACACCACGCGGCCGGATGGAGGCACTTTCAAGAAAGCAAGGCTTCCTGCTCAGGGACGTTTTGCAGGGGATGCAGAACGTCCCTCCCTGAGCGGCGGAAGCTGTGCAAGGCGGCGATAGCCGCCGCGCATCAGCGTATCGCCTCGGCGTACCAGCCGGCGAACGCGGGCGCGCAAGGCGCTGTCGGCGTACCAGTCGTCGGCCACGGCATCGACGCCGAACAGCCCTTCGGCCACGTCGCGCAGGGACGCACCCGCGAGGGTGCCGTCGAGCGCCTGGAGCGTGTTCAACTCCAGCAGGGCAGCGGCTGCCGGCCGCGACCGTGCCGTTCCCGCTGGCGCTGCATCGCCAGCAGCGGCCAGCTTGTCCAGTTCGGCCGCCAGCGCCTGATAGCGTCCGCAGGATGCGGCGCAGGCGCGGATGGCATAGGCGTAGGCCATGCCATCGGCCAGGCCGGGAGCGATCACCAGCCGCAGGCAGCATCCCGGCCAGCGTGTCAGCAGCACCAGGCGCTTGCCGTCGTGGATCAGGTGCTTCTGGCCGGGAAGGCGCCAGAACGCGAAGGCCACCGCGTCGGGCGGCGGGTCGGCGTCCGGGTAGAGCTGCACCACCGCATCGTGATCGGGGAACCAGGCCGGATGCGCGTCGCGCGCATCCAGGGCGGGATCTTCCAGCAGGCGCAATCCCCAGCGCGCGGCGGCCTCTGGCCGGCGGCGCCGGCGCAGCCAGTCGCGGCGGTAGTCAGGGTGGCGACGCAGGTATTCCCACGCCAGCGCGGGGCCGTCGAGGTGCAGCGTGTAGAGATACGCGGCGGTCGGATACCAGTGTTCGGCGCTCGGGTCAGCCATGACGCGGCCTCCTGTCATTCAGCAGGAACGTCGCCACGGATTCCGGCGTGCAGGAGCTATCGGGCCGCCATCAAGTCGTCATCGAAATCGGGATAAGCTGTAACTGCTGGCGTCAAGACTGATTCGCTCCAGGGCATTGCGGAAATCGTCTGAATGCGACGGCTGCGCCGCCACGAAAATGGCGCGCAGCATGGAGCACCGTGCAGCAGCCCGCACCAAAGATCATGACTGTTTGCATCAGAAGCGCACCGCTTCGGTGCAAGAGTATGGATTCAGACCAATCAGGTCTTGGGTAAGACTGAAATAGTCAGAATGCACTGTCGTTGGCTGGGGGTTGGTCAGTCGGTGATCGAGCCGTTTTCTTCGGCCAGCCGCAGGTACTCCGATAGCCGCCGCACGGGCTGGAAGTAGCGATCACGCATCACCGGCTGCTTGCGCGGCCCGACGATGGACGCCAGATCGGACAGCTTCACATAGCCCAGGCCGGGCATGCCTATTCCCAGGTCGATCAGCCCCCATGCCGTGTCGCCATCGGCCGGATCGAGTGCGGCCAGCAGCCAGGTGGCGTGCGCGTCAGGGGTGAACAGTCGCAGCACTGGCATCGGGTCGATGCTCCGGCCGTCGGCGCGGCACGCGCCAACGGCGAGCAGTTGCGCTCGCTGTTCAGCGGTGACAAGCGGCTGGGTCATGGCCCGAATCCCCACGCATCCGAGGATGCACGGATACGATTTTCCACCGAAGCGCGGAACCGCCGAAGCGGATGCGTGCTTTGGCGGGAAATCACGAAGGCGCAAGCCATCGAATCCGTACATGCACGGAAACGCAGAAGCGGAATTACGCAGGCCAAGAAAGACACGGATGCGGTTCCCCGATTCTGTCGGAATCCGCCCATGCGGATTTCCGTAAAAGCACGAAAGCGGTTCGGCCAACAGGAATGAACACTTTAGATTGTAGCCCTATTGGGTGCAATGGGCTGTCATCTTGGTTTTTACGGGGAAACCAAGTTGGTGACAGCGAAACACTCATTGGCGACGGCAATACGGACGATCAGGAAAGCGCGTGGCTTGAGCCAGGAAGCGTTCTCCGACGTGTCCAGCCGCACCTACATGAGTTCGCTGGAGCGCGACTTGAAAAGCCCGACCATGCACAAGCTGACCGAGCTATGCGAGGTCATGGACGTGCATCCGTTGACGTTGCTGACGCTGGCCTATGCCGGCGACAGCACGCGCAAGGCCGATCAGCTTCTGGCGCAGGTGCGCCAGGAGCTTGAGGCGGTGTTGAAGGAACGCGACACGCCGTAGGCGCGTGCGTGACGTGCTGCGCCAGCAGCACGGCGCCCCGCCGCAATGGGCGGGGCGCGGTGGGCGGGCGTCAGGCCGCCTTGGGCTTGCTGCGCGACCAGATCAGGTCGTGCGTGCCTTCCTCGTTCTCGATCAGGCGGGCATAGACCGTCGCCGGGAACGAAGGATCGTCGAGGGATACGGACACGTAGGGCCGCCCGGCTTCGCTGGTCTTCTTCCACGCCGCGCCGATGTCGTGGCCGGCCGCCTGAAGGCGGAAGTCGGGGGCGTTCTCGGTGTCGCCCTTATCGTTGGGAATGAGCTTGACCTTGACGTTCAGGGTCAGGGTGCGGAGCTGGCCGGTGAAGCCGTCTTTCTCTGCGGTGAAGGTGCCGATGTTAGCCATGATGTTTCTCCTTTCGGGTTGAACAAGGTCGCGCCAGTGCGTCCTTGTTGTGATCCGGCCGGCGGGGGATGGGCTGGCCGCACCGCGCAGCGGTCGCAACACCGTGGAGAGCCTGGAAGCGAAAAGAATTTGTCCCGCGAGGAATGCGCGCAGCGCAGGGGAAATTGTTTTCGCTGCAAGGTTGCGGCCATGAAGCCCAAGGCGCAGCCGCTCCCTCGCCAGGATTCACGACAAGCCAAGGACGCACGGGCCGCCCGCTCCCGAATGGAGAGATGGCCGACTCGGCATCCCCGCGTGACGGCTTCACCGGCCTGCGCCCTGACGCGGGCAAGGCCAATACCCCAACGACGAGCGAGAACGCTCCTTGCCGCAGATTGCGACGACGTGGTTGAGGCGTGGCGTGGATGCTCCATAGCGAAGCCGGGTGGCGTGTCGGTAAACCGTCCTTCGTGAGGTACAGGCGCGAACCGCCAGCGTCGAGGACGGCACGCTTTGGCACAACCTGCCGCAGCAAGCCGGGGCGTAGCCCCACAAGCCCCGCCCATTGCGGCGGGGCGCCATCGAAACCTTGCCCGCGCCAGCGGGCGCCGATCGCCGTACCGCGTGCAACGCACTTGCACGTCCGCCACGTCGCCGCCTGGTCGAAGGCGGCGACGTGGCGATTTTGCTTTTGGCCGCTCGTTATTCCTTGGTTTCGATGATCCACCACACGGTACGCGGCAAGGCGCGGCCCGTGATGGGGTGAATGTCGGTGAGGTCGGCGCGGGCCGACCAGCCCGAGGGTGGGCGGTAGCCGCGCACGTCGCCTTCGCCGTGCCAGCGGCGGGCGCGTACTGCGCCGGGCGCATAGGTCGCCGCCATGCGCGGGCGGTTGGTGGTGGTGCGGGTCATGGGGGCTTCTCCTTCAAGCGAAGCGCCCCGGTCGAGTGCCGGGGCGCTTGCCTTCGGCGCGGGTCAAGCAGCCAGCGCCTCGGCGGGTTCATCCGCCATTGCCTCGGCATCCTCCGGGGCGTCCTGCGCCTGCGTTCCCTGCGGCGCAGCTTCCGGGCCTTCGGCCTTGAAGATGGCAGGCATCCAGCCCGTACCATCGGCCAGCCGTTCCGCCTCGCTGGCAATGTCGGCCTTCTTCAACTTTGCCAGCCGGGCAGCGTGCGACGGTGCGAACGCGCCCACGGCTTCCAGAATCGCGGCCTTCGGCACATGCTGGAAATACCCGTCTGCGGTGGGCTGCCACCATGCGGCCATGTCCAGCCCCACAGCCTGCGCCAGTTCCGCGCCCGGCTGGTGTGCCGTGGCGCGAGGCGTCACCACGTCCACGGTCGCCGCCACGCATACCGCCAGCACCCGCACCAGTTCGCCTTGCTCCATCGCCAGCAGCGCGGCGAACAGTTCGGCGCTGTCCTGCGGCAGCGCTTCGCCCGCGACCTGCTGCAACTCGCGCAGGGCGACGGCGGCGGGCGATTCGGGCCAGTCGGGGGCCATGCCTTCCAGCCGGTCTTGCACTTTCAGGCTCACGCCCAGCGGCAAGTCGTGGCCGTAGTGGTTGTTCTGCAAGACGCTCTGCACCATGCCATGCACCAGCGCGGCCAGCGCGACTTGCGGATGCCGGGCGACTTCGATTTGCAGCGCGGCGGTGCGGTGCGCGCTCAAGCGCTGCGCCAGCCGGTCGGACAGGCTCGCGGCCTTGGGCTGCTCGGCGTCCTCGCCTTCGTCGTCGTTCCCGGCTTCGCCCTCCGCGCTGCCGAACCCCTGCCGCAAGCGTTCCAGCGTGCGCAGCGCCTTGGCTTCGGCCTCACGCAGCAGCCCGCGATGAATCACGGCTTCGCCGCTGCGGTCGAGGGTGACGATGGCACCGGCCACGGCGCGCACGTCCGGGGCGTAGCCCTGCAAGGCTTCCTCCACGGCTTGCAGTTCCCCGGCGACCTGTTCGCGGCGCGGTTCCAGCGCTTCGGTCTTGTCCTCGTCCTCGGCGTCGTAGGCGTCTTCCAGTTCGGCGTCGATCTTGTCGAGGCGGGTTTGCAGCGATGCGATGCGGCGGGCTTCGCGGGCGTTCGGTTCGCGGCGCTGGCGCGGCGCGTTCTGGAACGCCTGCCGCTCGGCATAGCTCATGTGCGGCACGGCTTCCACCCACGCCCAACCCTCGGCGCGCACGTCCCCGGCCAGTGCATCCAGCTTGCCACGCACCAGCGATTCCAGCAGCGCGGCGTCGGTCAGGTAGGTTCCGGCATCGCCTTCCGCGAACAGGTCGCGGCGGATACCGCCGCCCGCCGCCGTGTAGGCGTCCAGCCCGGCGAAGCGCACCAGCGGATGCGTGGCGTCGATTTCGCGTTCGGTCAGGCGTTCGCGCAGCGCGGATGCGCCACGCTGCCATTCGGGCGCACCGTAGAACGCGCTTTCCTGCGCGGCGTGGTCGTCGGTGATGGTCAGGGCCATCAACTGTTCCAGGGTGACGGCTCCGGCCCGGTAGTCGGCCAGCAGGCGCGGTGAGACGTTGGCCAGCTTCAAGCGGCGCTGCACCACCAGCGGGGACACGCCGAAGTCGGCAGCAATGTCTTCGATGGGGCGGCCTTCCTTGACCAGTGCGGCGAACGCCTCGAACTGGTCGGCCGGGTGCATCTGCTCGCGCAGCAGGTTTTCCGCGAGGCTGACGGTACGGGCCGAAGCGTCCGGCACCAGCAGGCAAGGCACCTCAAAGTCGGCGGCGATGCGCTTCTTCTTCGCCAGCAGCTTCAACGCGGTCAGTCGGCGGTCGCCGGCCACCACTTCGTATTGCTCGCCATCAGCGGCAAGGATGACGACGAGATTTTGCAGCAGGCCGATGCGGGCGATGCTCGCGGCCAGTTCAGGAATGGACAGGCGCGGGGTCTTGCGTGCGTTGCGCTTGGAACGGCGCGGCAGCAACTGCGAGAGCGAAACCAAAATCAGGTTCTTGGTCGGGTCGGCCACTTCCAGCGGTACGGCGGTTTCGATGGCGCGGGTTTCGGTTTGGGTAACGGCGTTCATGGTGATAACTCCTTGCGGTTAGGGATGCAGCAGCGAGAGAAGCGGCAAGGGCTGCTGCCTGCCCCTGCCGCGTGGGGGTTCAGGCTTTCAACTGGCGCATGCCATCGGCCAGCAGCCAAAGCGCACGGTTGAGGCGGATGTTTTGGTCGATGCCCTGCACCGGGCGGGTTTGCTGGCGGCGTCCGTTGGCGCTGCGCCCGCGCAGGCCGCCTTGGGTCAGGTTCTCTTGCGTGCGGTTGAACACGCTCCACAAGTCCGGGCGGCGGTCATCAAAGCGGCGCGGCATCAGGATTTGCGATTCCGTGATGGGCGCGGGCTTGTCGGGGTCGTCGTACTTGAGGGCCAGCGCGGCGCGGGCGAACACTTCGGATTCGCCATCGTTCAAGGTGATGGCGCGCATGGAATCGCGGGATTCCTGCACGCGATCGAAGCCGCTCAACACTTCGTAAGCGCCTTCGATGACCAGTCCGGCCACGTCGCCTTTGTGGGGCACGCGCACGTCTGCCACGGTGTCGCCGCAGACAAGACCGTTGCTGCACACGAACCGGAACATTCCGGCGAGCATCTGATAGCTGCTCGTGCCGTCGTGGGAATTGAGCAGCACGATTTCATTGGCTTCCGCGCCGTTGATCTGGCTTGCATGGCGCAGGCGCAGCATGTGTTTGGTGTGTTCGCGCTTGCCTTCGTCGCGCACGCGGGTCTGGCACGCCATGAAGGGCTGGAAGCCTTCTTTGCGAAGCTCGGCCAACACGGCGGCGGTGGGGATATAGGCATACCGCTCGGAACGGCTTTCGTGCGGGGCGTCCGCGAAGATGGACGGCGCGACCGTGCGGATTTGATCGTCGGACAGCGGGTAATCGCTGCGCAGCGAAGGGGAACGGGAAGCGAATCGGGATGCGAGTTGCATGGCATTTCTCCTGACGAAAAGGGTTTGCTGTTCAAACCGCACACCGGATTCCTAGATTCGGAAGCCCAGCCTTTCGGCTGTTTGGTGCGGTCGGCACGAGGAACCCGGTTGGCCCTGTTGCCACCGTCTTTCCTGAGTTCATCGCCCAGCGGCCAAGGAGCGCGCGGACGGGGGCCGTCAAGGAGGCAAGCGCAGGGTTGGTGCGGCCCGCAGGCGCAGCCGAGGACACGGCCCTGAGCGCCTTGACGGCACACGGGAGCGGGCTACGGTCGCGGGCAAGGTGATGAAGTCAGGGGAGACGGCTGGACAAGGCAACGGCCATCCCTATGTGCTGACCGCACGGCAAGCGAAGCGCGCAGGCCCGAAGCTGGAAGCCGGGCCGTAGGCGTCAGCCGAGCGGAGCGAGGGAACGATGGAAGCCCGAAGGGGCGAGACGCCGCAGGCGGCTCGATGCGAAGCACGACAGCGCGACCGGCCATGTTTCTTGGCCGGGGACGCCCATGCAGTCGTGGAGATGCAGCGTGGATCTTCTGTGGTGGACAAACAGCCTTTGCGGCATTGGTATTGCCGATCCGGCGCAGCCGGTTCGGCTGCATCGAGGAGCGCCAAGCATCGCGCGGCGCCGCAGGCGCGAAGAAGCCGGCAACAGGCGCAGCAGAAAAAAAGGTGCGCCGCCCCCGCAGGGACGACGCACCGAAGGCAGCGCGGCGCGATCAGCTCGCCGCCGGCGCCGTCATCGACTGCAACTGCTCGATCACGCCCGGCTCAACGAACACGCAAGCCTGCTCGTCCGCGATCGGCACGTTGAACACCTGCGCGAACACCGTGCGCCGCAGATGGGCCAGCCGGCCCGTGCGGTACGCCTGCTCGGGCTTCATGCGGCCACCAGCCTGCGAGCCGCTGCGCTGCGGATCGCATTCGACCAACGCGACGAAGCCATCGTCGGACAGCTTCTGATGCTCGGGGCACAGGCCCCAGCCGGTCGCCGTGTGGCGCCCCATGCTCGCGCGCAGGCGCTTGTCCAGCAGGATGGCGCCGGTATCGAACGCCGCGCCGCAGACCAGGCAAACGTGCTGTTCGAGGGAAACGTGTGATTTGTCGTTCATGACGATCTCCGGTTGCACGGGCGGAATTGCCCGGAACCGTCGCCCTCACGGCGCAGCGCAGCAGTCAGGGGTCGAAGACGGCCGCCAGGACGCAAGCGCGCAAGGCGCGCGCAGCCCTTGCACGGCGAGAACGCCGTGATACGGTGAAGGGAACAGCAAGACCGCCACCAACGCGATACACCCACACCTGCCGTTGGCAAGTGCGCAGCACGCGCAGGCCCGCGAGGGCCGGAGCTGCGCCACCGGGCGCAGCAAAAAGGGGGCCGAAGCCCCCTCGATCAGATCAAGCCACGTTCGGCGAAAGACGTGGTGGTGCCGCCCGCCACGATGATGTGATCCAACGTGCGAACGTCCACCAGCGCCAGCGCCTGCCGAAGCTGCGAGGTCATTGCCCTGTCGGCCGCGCTCGGCTCGGGGTTCCCGCTCGGGTGATTGTGCGAAATGATGACCGCCGCCGCGTTGAGCCGCAGCGCCTCCTTCACCACTTCGCGCGGATGAACCTCCGCGCTGTCGATCGTGCCGCGGAACATCTCGGCATAGTCGATCAGCCGATGGCGCGTATCGAGGAACAACACCGCGAAGACTTCGTGCTCGAAGCCGGCCAGCTTGGCGCGCAGGTAGTCCTTGACCGCCGCCGGCGAAGTGAACTCGTCACCGCGCTGCATCTTCTGGTCGATGACCTGGCGCGCGGCTTCGAGAATCTGGTCGGCCGATGCCTGACGGTAGCGCCCGCGCGAGTCACGCAGCATCAACGGGGAATCGAAGGAAGGAATGGACAGTTGCGACATGATCGTGCTCCGGTTGCTCGGGCGGAATTGCCCGGAACCGTCGCCAGCACGGCGCAGCGCAAGCCGTCACAGGGGCGAAGACGGCCACGGCCGCAAGCGTGCGAGCACGCGCAGCCCTTTACGGCGAGAACGCCGTGGTAGGGTGAAAGGGAACAGCAAGACCGCCTACACCCGCCCACTGCCCACACCCGCCTTTGTGCAAGCGGAGTGCGCAGGCCCGCAAGGGCCGAAGGCGTCAGGGGTCAAAGCCGGACGGCCGCGATTCGGAACGAAGCGCGGGGCGTAGCCCGCGAACCCGACGGCGGCACGCCGAGACGCAAACAATGTAGTCAGCAGAAAATCAAAATGGTGCTGACCTTCTATCGAAGTCAGTTCTCTTGATCTTCGGGATATGGCGCCTGAGGAATCGGCACCCAGCCATCACGGGTGATGCCCGCGCCGATGCGGATGTTCTTGCTTTCAGTTGCCGCCCAGTGCCCGCCCCGGTGCAATACAGCGCGAATCACCGACTTCCGCGGGTGATCCTCGTCCGCTTTGGCGGAGCTGCATATGGCATTCCAGTGGTGATTGTCAGGCATCGCGTCCAAGCGTGGCCCCAGCAATTGATCCAGAATTTCCGTCGAGACGTTGTGCCGACCTCCGTGGTGAGGCACTTGGAAGTATCGAATTCCGGGCAACGTAAGTCCCGCAAAGGGGGCATAGTCGATCACTTCCTGCAACGCTTCTCGTCCGGCATCACCAGTAAGCATAATGCGATGGCCGTTCAGCACAGCCGACTGCACCACACTCATTTCATTCTCCCTACTGGTGGGAGCCGGTGGAAAATACTCCTCGCCCCACAGGGACTTGATATAGGCCGTCGCGGCCTTTACTACCCGGAATAGGCTGCTCAGCGCACTATCCATAGCGCTTTCCTCAACAGCTTCCGGTGTCTTCGATGAATCTACGATCAGGTCAAGATAGCGACCCAAAGTTGGTGCCATTACCATGAATGGGCCAATGCTTTGCCCCTGAAGAGGGGCATGAATGGAAACTCCCTTCTCCAGCGCAATATCCTCAAGAGCTGCCGAAGCATCATAGATGGACCGCAGCTTCCTTCTCAGGGCTTCAACTGATTCATAGTTCTCGAAGCGATCAATCAATTGATCCGCGTATATCCATGGCCTGTTGATCCAGAGATTCTTGACTGTGCATTGCTCCAAGACCTTCCGCAGCCCATTGGCGTGGTCGCGATCAGGGTGCGTGAGGATCACATGGTCGATAACAGTTGTTCCGTAATAGGTTTTCAGGTGCTCGACGATCTGATCTCCCGTATCCAGGTATCCGCCGTCAACGACGTGTACGCCCTCAGTGCCATTCACCGAATAGCGTAGCGTGATCGCATCCCCGCTTTTCGCTGTTTCGACGCCTAAAAAATCAATCTCGAAGTAGTCAGCCATAAATCCCCCTCGTGTTTTGCCAAAAAGTGCCGGCGACTTTGTTCTTACCAGCGGTCAACCGCGCACGTGAGTCCTGTCGGAGTCCAGACCAACGACACGGCGGGAAGGCCACCGGCATCCTCTGCGATGCTGCGCAAGGTATTTCGGTCTATCCCCGAATGCGCGCCGCCTTTCGGGTGGGTGTGCCAAGTGCCAATGAAAGCGAGATATCCTAAAGAGGCCGCGTTTGCAGCGCGCAAACTTTGGACAAGCCCACTGGTTCCAAGGACAAAACGAGCGGCCTCGCGAACGCTGTCAGACGGTGCCTCAACAAGGCCTGCAATGGTGATGGTTCGATTTTCAAACGAGATACGGCCAACCAAGGCGCCTCCTGTTTCCACCGCCCCCCAGTGCAGCGCATCAGCATCGATCGCGTGCGCCACAGGGTGCAGAATCCGAATGCTCCAGCCGCCATCGTCCGCTACATCGAGCACAGTGGTCGGGCCAAGGCTGGCACGGCTCCATGCCATGCCAAGGCCTTCGGCGTCCGAGATACCAGCACAAAGCGTCGCTTCCTCCGGAAGCCCATCAACGAGCCAGCGCTCCAGTTGCACTCCAGCCAGTGATGCCGACCGCGAAACAACGGCATCTGACATTGGCATGGTCAGTGAGCGGCAGTTGTCCCCTACAAAAATGCGCGTCGGCTCCGACGTATCGCCGGCAATCGACGCACGAAGTTCTGGCACAAACCGGCAGCACTCGAACAAGAAAGCCGTGAGGTCATCAACCCGACCAGCGCGACTTGGCCCTTCAAGCAAAACCGCGACACAACGCCCCTGGCCATACATCACTACCCGTGCCAGTCGAGTTGGGGATTGGTCCAATGCTTCTGATTGCATTTCTGCGGCCAGCACTTGAAGTGAAGCCGTCGTGTCCACGATAAGGGCAGCATCCTGCGGAACAATTGTGGCGAATCTTTCCGGATCGACTAAGAGAGTCACAGCGTCAGCGTCGAACGCGCGCGATTGAAGATGCGACAGTTCCCCAAAGGCCGTCTTCATCAGCGCAGACTTTCGCGGTAGGACCAGCACCGATGCTCGCTCAATGAGTGCATGCCGAGCTGCGTTGTGAGGTGACATGGATTCGTTGTCAACGAAAGTCATTGAGCCGAAACCAGCCCGCCCGAGGTGCATCGCGATTTTTGATCCCACACTACCGCAGCCGAGGATGACCAGCGACTGCGATGTGGCTGCTGACGGGATACCGGATGTCCGTGCCAGCAGCTCGGGAGACAACGCATGCGCATGAAAGGCGGGGTGAACCGTGGCATTTCGCTCTAGGAGCGACTGAGCGTTGAGTTCATAGCGCACCACATAGGGCAATACCTCGACATTCCGGCCTGGTGATCCAACAAGCGGCGCTGGTCTTTGTACAGTCAGAATCACAATCGCGTACAAACCGTGCACCCAACCACGCGAGTCTTGTTGCATATCCAGAATCGAGCGCCGGTAATAACCCTCCAAGCTTTGGGCTAAAGCGTCACGATCGATGCCAAGTTCTGCTGCTCGATCTAGCAGTGTCGTAAGATCGACAACCGTCTCCGGTTGATAGCGTTCGACTACATACAGGTGGCCATCGGTGATTGGTCCCCGCGCAATGAAGGTCGCGGTATGGCCATTCCCCCACTTGCCCAACTTGTCGTTGTGAACGCCTTGGGAAAACACAGGATCGACTTGTGCGCTCAGCTCGTCATCGATGATGGCGTATAGCCCGCCATCAATCGTCACGTAGCTCGCGGAGACCACCAAAACCGCGCCGTCAACGGGGGCGGCGGCCGCGACCTTTTCGGCACTGAAGACAACGGTCGAAGGACAACTGTCTCGCCGCGTCGGTTCCCACCCTTGCTCCAGGTCCAACAACGTTCCGGCAGCAGCCTTGTGCAGCCAATCAACCAACTGATCGACAATGGCGTCGAGACCAAACCGATGCAGCAGTTCGTTCAAAGATCCTTCGAACAGGCATGGCGAAACCAACTCGCCTTCGCGATGGGGGTTTATGTGTGGCAAGTTGAGTGGGAAGTCCGCACGCAAGAAGGGCTTGGGCGCGGATAGGGGCCAGTCACCGCCGAATACCAGAACGCATGTCTCGACGGCACGCACCCCGGTTTCGGAGACGCCGCTACGCCGAGACCTGTTTGGCAGTTGCACGGCAACATCGACCTCTATCTGCGTCGATGCACCGATTACCTTTGGTTCGCCAACGCGGGTCAAGCCCCGATGTCGCTGAAGTTGATGCAGTGCGTCTGCGATAGCGTCCGTCATGATGCCCCGTGCGGCATGGGAGTTCGCGCGGAGGTGATCACGGCGGCGGCCTTCGATCCAGCTTCCTTCTTCGAGGGGGGCTGCACACCTTGGGAGGTGACGGTGAAAACGAGGGGCTCCACAGATTTCTCGCTCGGGTACTCGCCCGTGCAGTAGAACTCACCTTTTGCTTCCTCCACGATTTCTACATATTCACGCTTTGCACGGATGCAGGGCGGATCGCTGTCATCAGCTTTGATGGGCTTGCAACTTGCGACGATGACGGCGCCGTCACGGGTCTGTGAGAGCGCCTTTCTTGCATCTGCATCCAGTTTTGCTTTTTCTCCGCACTTCGACCAACTGTCATAGGACAAAGAGTGCCAAGAGCAATGATGAGGTGTCTGCATGATGTCGTACTCCAGCACCTCAGTCTCGGCCTCATGGCGCTGCCATTGGCGGTTCCAGATGAATACTTCAGCATCCCCGCCAGTAAGAAACTTCGCGCCATCTGGTGTCGCTGCATCGGCAGCTAATGTGAAGTTCAGGATCACACTGGACTGATTTTTGACCAGGCACTCTTCCTCTTCCTCATCGTCCTTGGCCTCCAAAGGTGCAAGAAGAAACGCAGAGAAGAATGCAGAACTCTTGCCGTTGATCGTAGAGAAGCGCGTATCGACCTTCCGCACGATGGAGGTGAGGTCATCGGTCTTTCCATTGATGTCCTCCCCCATGATCTGGATGCGATCACCGGACCCAACGGTGAAGTTTTTGTCTCGATTCAACTGAACACGTCGGCGCGCCTCGGTAGCCCAAGCCTTCGCGTCATCACACAAGGTGAGGGTCTTGCTCGCACGGCGAAACACAATGGGAGACGACCACATCTCGCGAATGACGATCTTCTTGTCCTTGTCGTCCTTCTTGTCGTCCGGGTACTTATCCAACTCGCCCAAGTAGAAGTGACGAGTCAGCCCTCGGCAGTGGTCGTCGTCGGGGTGGCTCAGCAGGAAGGCATCAACATATGGTCTGCCGTTTTCATCCTTCTTCAGTCGATCGCGCAGGTCCTTGGCGACATCACGCGCCTCCCCCTCTGGATCGTCGGCGTCTTGTCGGATGTTTACGTCGATCAGCAGCGTGGTGGCATCAAGATCACCGAACTTGATGAGGGTCATGTCCCCGTTGTCAACGGGGAAAAAGGTGATGGTGGTGGGCACTTGGGGTCTCCGAGTAGACGACTGAGGAGTGATCGCGTATAGTTAATGTACGACTATTTTGTTGATCCGTCTACTTTTTAGGCGCTACTGATGCAAGAGCCCCCCGTTGCTACTGCCGAACCTGTTGAGCCCAAGGGGCTGAGCTGGGGGCTGGAGAGCAGACTTCAATTCATCGATTTTCGGTTGCGCTGGGAGCGGCGCATCAATCGAATGGATCTCACTGAGCACTTCGGCATATCAGTGCCTCAAGCGTCACTTGACATTGCCAAGTACACAGAACTGGCACCGAACAATCTGACATACGACCGCAGCTCCAAGACCTACACGGCAGCGCCGAGTTTTCGTCCGCTTTACCAGCGAAGCTCTGCACAACGTTATCTGGCAGAACTGTTGGCAACCAAGATGGGGGTGGTTGAGTCAACTGCCAGCTTTATCGGATCCGCGCCGGAGACAGATTGGGCTCCTTCCCCCTGGCGCACCATCGACGAGCAGACTGTCGAATTGGTGGTTCGTGCAATACGGCAGCAGGAAGCTATTCGAGTCAGTTACCAGTCCATGACGTCCTTGAACGAGTCAATTCGCCTGTTGTCGCCACACGCTCTTGGCTACGATGGCTTTCGTTGGCACGTGCGCGCGTTTTGCCACAAGCGCCAGCGTTTCAGCGATTTCGTCCTCGCTCGAATCCTTCGCATCGATGGTATAGAGCCGAGCCAAGTGGACTTCAGTCAGGATACGCATTGGCATACTGTGCTGACACTGATCCTTGCGCCACACCCCGACTTGCCGGCGGCCAAGAAACGAGTGTTGGAGTTGGACTACGGCATGGAAGACGGACAGGTCAAGCTTCCGTGCCGTCAAGCATTCCTTTACTACACACTAAGACGTTTGGGCTTGCACACCAAGGAAGCACCAGATCCGCTCGCACAACAGATCGCGCTGAAAAATCGTGACGATATTCAACCCTACATCGATGCCCTTACGGCACAGGCTTGACTCCGTATGACAACAATTTTTGAACTGGTCAAGGACCCTTATGAGCGCAAGGCGCGGGTTGTTCCTGGGCTTCTTGTGGCCTTGCCGGTACTGGTTCCGTTGTTGTGCGTCTACGGAGCCAAGCATCCTGTGCTTACGAGTGTGATTGGCCTGCTTGGTGGCTGTGGGGCCATTTATGCGCTTGCGAGCGTTGCCCGTGGCCGCGGTAAGAAACTCGAAGAAACCTTAGTTGCCAAGTGGGGGGGCATGCCCACCACCATTGCACTGCGCCACCGCGACAGGTTTCTCGATGGTGTCAGCAAGCAGCGCTACCACACGGCGATCACTGCCAAACTTGGCATCGCGATGCCAACAGCGGAAGAAGAGTTGGCAGCCCCTGAACAGGCAGACGACACGTACATAGGGGCAACCAAACGACTTCGCGAACTCACGCGCTCGAACAAGCAGCTCTTGCTGAAGGAGAACATCGCGTATGGATTCCATCGCAACATGTTGGCGATGAAGCCCGTCGGTGTCGCGTCGTGTCTCGTGGGCATCCTTTACGGACTTTTGATCGCAAAGGTCCTACGGGTAGCACCGCCTCACTTCAACCCAATGAATTTTGCTGATCCAGGGCTCGCAGCCGGCTTGACACTACTCATTTCCCTAGCGCTGCTTGCCGCTTGGCTGCTGTATTTCGATCAGGATTCTGTCAGGCGAATGGGCTTCGTCTACGCAGAACGCCTATTCGAGTGCTTGCCATCTTTGTCTTCTTCGGCCCCTCGGAAAAAAGCGCAAAAAACAGCTATAGATTGAAATTCAGTATGGGAATGGTCACGCCTCTTGGCTGGTTGCCGCGTGATTGCGATGCAGGTCCGAAACCACCGCGATCAACCTGTTGATCGGTTCAGACAGTCGCTTGGGCAATACGCGGTGCTGGGTATGAGTTTTCAGGTCGGCGATCCAGCGATGCGCAACCCATACATCTTCTTCGGGATGGTTGTTGTCCACACCGTTGCAATACTTGTAGCCAACCAGCGCATCGGTGCGCGACAGCAGAACGCGCGCCATCGTCATGTGGAAGCGATGAGCCTGGAGATCAGCCGGACCTTTTGGTCGCGGAAGAGTCAGACGCAGGCATCGTTGGTCGTTGAATTCAGCCCAGTCGGGGCCAACCACTTGTCCGGCGCGTTCCAGCATCTTGCGCGACTGTTCGTTCTTGCCATTGACCAGGGCAACGGCGACCGTACCCTTCGAGTACTCCAGCTTTTCGGCCAGCGCGTTCATCCAGCGCACCAGCTTGTTTAGAGTGTTGTCGTCCGCAAACACAAGGAACTGGTGGCGCTGTTCATCGTCGAGAAATGCAGGTAGCTGCGCATAGAGGGGATACAAGAGATCATGCAGGTAGATGTATGTCTGCCGGCGTCCTTGCTCATGACTCCGCGTGGTTGTGGTCAGCACCTTCTGCGCCCATCCTGGTGTGAGTTCTGCCAGCGTCATCTCAGTGATGTCGATGGAGATGAGGGGGAATCCAAGCGATTTTCCGATTAGCGCCTTGCGCCCATCAAAGGCATGCCCGAGTTCGATTTCGACGCCCCCCAGCACCATCGGCTCGGTCTGGACAGGCGGCCCGAGCACGGCAACGTCGAGTCGGAATTTGCTGCCAAATGGTGTTTCCAGCGGGTGCTCGATCGCCACCCGATCGGCGCCAAGCAGCAAGTTGCCTTCCAGCGAATAGTCAGACGCATCCGCGTCCTTGAACGCCCAGGGCATTGCAAGTCCGGCGTTCAAGCGTCGGGCTAGTTCAGCCGCGACAAGTTCCTTCGCGCGTCGGTGTTCGGCGCTTTCCTGCACGGTGCGCCACCGACTGGCTTCTTCATCATCGAAGTGCGCTTTGGGGCTATAGGTGTGCTGGGCAGGAAGCATCCGGAAATGGGATCGCCGGCGCAGCTTCCCGCTTTCAAAGGATGGGCTGACCCATGTCACCATCTGCCGTGATGCGCCGGGAGATACCAGGGGCCACAGCTTGCGCGCATGCTCCCGGCTGCGAACGTCGCGTGCGGCGATCGTGGTCTGAAAGATCCCTTTCCGAGAGAAGACAACGATCGCCTCGTCCATTCTTCTCTTTCCGTTATGGCGATACGGCGGCGACTTTCGTGGCGCCGTCCAGCTTGCGGTGAATCAGCGACACCAGCGTCAGGATGTCCAGTGCGTCCTGCTCGGACATAGGCCAATTCGTCTTGGGTGCATGGGCCAGCGGATTGCGCACGGCACCAAACAGGCCGATCAGCAGGTTAGCAAAGCCTTTCTGCTCGCTCTTTTCGGACTCGGTGGTGAGCGATCCCAAGGTGAGAATGGGTTGCTGGCCTGCGAATGCCTTGCTCACCAGGTCAGCGCCATCGCCGTGCAGGCCCGACAGCAGGCGAATCCGCTCCGCAACGCCTTTCGTTGCCTCGAACACGGCATGGAAGTAGTTTTCGTCCAGCAGCTCGGCACGGCAATAGTTCAGCACTTCCGCGTGGACGACGCGGCTTTCGAGCGCGGCTTTGAGTCGTCCAGCTCGGGCGCGCGCGGCATCAAGCGTCGTGGCCTTGTCGGCGTGCCCAACCTTACCGTCTTCGCGCACGTAGAAGCCGGAGAAGGCCAGGACGACATTGAGTTCGTCGCGCCGCCAAGTGAATGTCGCGGGGTCGCGGGCGTAGTTCACCGGGTTCATCGCGCGATTGATGAACATGATGAGATGGTTCCCGATCTGGTGCCAGTTCTGCGCGCCAGCCAGCGCATTGAACAACCGCTTCCATTTGGTAATGCCGGGCGACGTGTCGGCAACCTCGATTTCTTGCAACAAGCGCTCGATCTGCGTTCCGCTCAGGCCCCGTTCGGTATCTGCAAGCACACGGCAAGCGGCTTCAAGATGCTGTGAGCTGAAAGGATCAATTCGCGTCGCCAATGCCTATCTCCTTCGTCAGGCATCAGATGATGGCCTGCAAGCCCTTGTCTGCGATGACGTTAAGCAGCTTGAGGGCCGGACCGGCCGGGCGAGTCTCGCCTTGCTCCCATTTGCGCACCGTCGAGGCTGTGGTATGCAGGTGAAGCGCGAACACCGGCTGGCTGAACTTCAAGGCCTCGCGCAGGCGTTTGATGTCGGCAGCACCGAACTCCCGCACCGGTGGCGGGCAGATCGCGTCGAACTTGCGCATCGTCACCTTGCTGATTGCGCCCACTTCGTGGAGCGCAGCCAGGTCGCCACGTAGCGATTCAATGATCTTGCTCACAATGCACCTCCAATAACACGCCGGCCTGCAATGCCTTCGACAGAGCTTCCGCTGACAGTTCCAGGAACACCTTGCCGGCGAATTGCAGCGCCTTCTTTTCGTCCTGCGTGATGTTCACCTTGTCGTTCTTCGGGAAACCATGCAGGAACACGTAGCGGCTGCCGATCCTGGCCGATACCAGCGTGCGGTAGCCTCCGCTCTTACCTCCGCCGGGGCGGGCCACCCGCTTCTTGTAAAGGGAGCCGCCCAAGTCCGCGTCGATCAGACCGCTTTCCATCTCTTGAACCGCCTTGCACAACGCGGCATCGGGCAGCTTCTCGCCCGACTGCCAGCGTGCAAAGTCCTTGCGCTTCAGGATGTCCGTCATTTCGACCTCCAAACTATACCCGAAACGGGCATACTTTTCCAGTCTCCGGTGTAGCACCTACATAGAAGGGATGACCCGCCCGATTGTCGTGACGCCGGCACGACAATCGGAGCCGACAGGACGGGATGCCGGCCACCGGTCACGCGGGCATCCTTGGCCGAAATCAGCAGCGCATAGGCCGACCACGGTAGCGTGAAGACCTTGGCCAGCTCGGCGAGGCCGAATTTCCCAGACACTGTCTCGGAAATTGCAGAACGGGGATAGTCGGTCGGCAAGGCGGCGGGAGGTTTCCCCGCCACTGAAAGCGTCTTCTTGCTCATGCCGTGGCCTCCGCAGGGCGCCGCGCGCCCGTGATGGCCTGTCGCCGGCTGGCCACCAGCTCGGCCGCATCGCGCACCGGCTTGTCCTCGGTGTGGACATAGTGCATGAACATCGCCACGGTCTTGTGGCCCGTCAGCTTCATGCCTACCTTGGTCGGCACGCCCGAATTGGCAATGTCGGTGGTCGAGCGATGGCGGATGCCGTGCGTGCCGACGTGCGGGACGCCGGCGGCCTTGAGCACCCGGCACCAGCCGCCGTAGTGCTCGCCAAAGGTCAGGTGCTTGGTCGGGTCGTTGGGCGACGGCAGGACGTAGGGGCAGCCCTCCCGGCGCGGTGCCGTCGAAAACAGCCGGTAGGCTTCCGCGCTCATGGGCTTTGAAAGGCCGCCGGTCTTGCTATCGGGCCAAACCACGCGCCGGTTCTCCAGATCGACCCAATCCCATTCGAGCGTGCAGATTTCGGAGCGACGGCCGGCGAACTCGAATTGCAGGCGGATCGCCAGCGGGATGACGTAGTTCTCCAGTCCTTCCGCCTCCAGCTTCTCCAGATGGCGGAAGATCAGCGCCAGTTCGTCGTCCACGATGAGCCGGGTTTCCTCACCGGGCGGGTACATCGGGACGTGGCGGCACGGGTTCGTGCCGTCCGGGCGATAGCCCCACACTTCGGCCAGGTTGAACATCTTGCGCAGCACGCCGAAGGCGTTGTTCGCCTCGGCCGGCTTGTAGGCCAGCTTTTCCATCAGCCCGGCAATGTCGGGCCGCTTCACGTCCTGCACCTTCTTGCGGCCGATCAGCGGGACGATGCAGCGGTCGATGACGGCCTGGTAGCCGCGCTGCGTGCTGGGCTTGTTGCGCTTCTTGGAGTAGTCCTCCATGAACTTCTTGCACAGCGCTTCGACCGTGGGCGCCTTGCGCGCCTCGGCCTTGGCGCCGCCGGGGTCGCCGCCCCGGCGAACCTCGGCCAGCCAGTCCTGCGCCATGACGCGGGCTTGCTCCACGGTCAGTTCCCCGAACAGGCCCAGCGAGGGCTTGCGGGGCTGCCCGGAGTTCGTGCGGTACTGGAGCATGAACACCCGGCGGCCCTTCGGGGTAATCTTGCACAGGAAGCCCGGCACTACGGTATCCCGTAGTTCGATGTCCTTGGCCTGGGGTTGCGTTGACTCTACGGCGGTCTTGGTGAGCTTGATCTTAGCCATGATGACTCCTTGGAACGACCCGGATTCCAAGAGCCAGATAGGAGCGGCGCGAGGGAAAACCGGGTCAAGTTTCAGAAAGCACCGGCATATGATGGACGCGCGTAAGTTATTGATAAACCTGCTGTATCGAGCTACGGCGCAGTCCAGCGAAGTACCGGGCTGGAGTCATCGTCAAACAAAAAACCCCGCCGAAGCGGGGTTCAAAATTGGTCGGCGAGAGAGGATTCGAACCTCCGACCCACTGGTCCCAAACCAGTTGCGCTACCAAGCTGCGCTACTCGCCGATGTACTGCTTTTTGAATTTTTAGTTCAATTCATTTAAAAAGTCGTGGTGCGAGGGGGGGGACTCGAACCCCCACATCCTAAGGACACTAACACCTGAAGCTAGCGCGTCTACCAATTCCGCCACCTTCGCAATTCACAACTCTTTCAATAATGGGGTGGCTAATGGGATTCGAACCCACGACAACTGGAATCACAATCCAGGGCTCTACCAACTGAGCTATAGCCACCACTGTATTCTTTCACGCGGTACTGACTACTTCTCAGACCACCGCAGCTCTAGCGCCGGGACTAAAATGGCGCGCCCGACAGGATTCGAACCTGAGACCTCTGCCTCCGGAGGGCAGCGCTCTATCCAGCTGAGCTACGGGCGCTTAGCGCCGTTGCGGGGCTGGATATTACGTACCTCCGTCCCCGCTGTCTAGTGCTTTTTTGAAAAAAATGCGCGTTTGGTTATCGTTTGCACATTTTGCCGCTTATTCCTCCACTTTCTGCGTGGTGGCACGGCGACCGAGACCAAAAAGCTTATAGGCAGCCGTTACAGCGGCCAGGAAGATCATCCCGACAAACAGCGACATGCGGGTATCTTCATTAAAGTACATTCCGATTAATACGCAAATCAGGAACGCCATCGTTAAATAGTTCGCATACGGGAACAGAATTGAACGGAACGGATGGCTTTCAATCGCCTTTTTATGCGCATGACGGAAACGCAGCTGGCTGATGAGGATAACAAACCACGGCACCATGCCCGGCAGGACGCTGGCGCTGTAGACGTAAACAAACACCCGCTGCGGATTGGGAATGATGTAATTCAGGCAAGAACCAATCAGCAGGATCGCAATCGAAACCGCCACGCCCGCCACCGGCACGCCAGCACGTGACACTTTGCTCATCGCCGCAGGCAGCTGGTTATTCTTCGAGAGCGCATAGAGCATACGCCCACAGCTGTACATCCCGCTGTTACACCCTGACAGCGCGGCCGTCAGGACCACAAAGTTGATGATGCCCGCCGCCGCCGTGATGCCAATTTTGGCAAAGGTTAAAACAAACGGGCTGCCCGTCGTGCCAATTTCGTTCCACGGGAAGATGGTTACGATAACGAAGATCGCGCCCACATAGAAAATCAGGATGCGCCACAGCACTTTGCCCACCGCGCTACGCAGCGTGACCTGAGGATTTTTCGCTTCACCGGCAGTAATACCGATCAGCTCTACGCCCTGATACGAAGCCACAACGATACACAGCGCCGTCAGGAAACCCTTCCAGCCGCCGGCAAAGAAGCCGCCGTTTTCGGTCAGGTTACCGAAACCGATAGCGTGTCCACCGTTGCCAAAGCCGAAGAAAATCACGCCCAGGCCAACAACAATCATCACGATGATGGTGGTGACTTTAATCATCGCGAACCAGAACTCGATCTCACCATAAAGACGCACGGCGGCCAGGTTTGCCAGCGCCACCAGCCCCACGGCAATAAGCGCGGGTATCCACTGGGCCATGTCCGGGAACCAGAACTGGACGTAGACCCCTATCGCGGTGATCTCGGAGATGCCCACCGCCATCCACATGAACCAGTATGACCAGGCTGTCAGGTAGCCGAAAAAGGGGCTCATATACCGGTGCGCGTAAACGGCGAAGGAGCCGGTTACCGGCTCCAGGAAGAGCATTTCGCCCATGGAACGCATGATGAAGAAAACAAACAGCCCGGCAATAATGTACGCCAGTAATACGGAAGGGCCTGCCCACTTGAGCGTGCTTGCGGAGCCCATAAACAGGCCCACGCCGATAGTGCCGCCCAGCGCTATCAGTTCAATATGACGAGCTTCCAGCCCACGCTGTAGCTCCTGTTTTTTCTCTGCCATAGATCCTCGATTGTGTTTGCTGTTTCCCGACTTAAGACCGGGTATTGTTTTTTAGGGGGACTAAAATACGGAGCGAATGGTTTCTTAAAATGTGCCAAATGGCAAACGATGCATAAAAAAAATGAATGCATTGCACAGATTATCAGCAGTTTTGCAGGCGAGTTGCAGCGCGAATAGCATATCGCGCTACATTTTGATTACATTTTCCCGGTGTAATGCCAGGCGAGGTAGCGAAGCAGACGGATCTGGCGTTTAATGCGTGTCGGTTGCGATAGCAGGCGATACAGCCACTCCAGCCCCAGATGTTGCCAGACCGCTGGCGCACGCTTGACGTGGCCGGTAAAGACGTCATATGTGCCGCCAACGCCCATGTAGAGGGCATCCGGGCAGACCAGACGACAGTCACGCATCAGGATCTCCTGGCGCGGAGACCCCATCGCCACGGTGACAATCTTCGCCCCGCTGTCACGAACGCGCTCAAACAGCGCCTGCCGATCTTCCGGTTTGAAGTAACCATCCTGGCTGCCGACAATATTAACATTCCATTGACGACGCAGTTTCTCTTCCGTCTGGGCCAGTATCTCCGGCTTCCCGCCAATCAGGAACACGGGCGTTCCCTGCGCGCCTGCACGGGCCATAAGCTGCTCCCAGAGATCGGCACCCGCCACGCGGGAAACATTAGCGTCAGGATACTTTTTACGGATAGAGCGAACCACGCTGATCCCGTCCGCGTATTTAAATTCGGCCGCGTCTATCAGGCTTTTGACTTCCGCGTTATCCTCAACCGCCAGCATCTTTTCCGCGTTGATGGCCACCAGCGTACCGGATTTCATCTGGCCGTCGGCGAACAGAAAATCCAGCGCGTGCTGCATGTCGCGCCAGCCAATCAGCTGCAGACCACGTAGCGCATAGCGCGGTGCAGAAATTCTATCAGTCATTACTATCCTTACTCAGACTTGCGACAGCGTTGTGCTGCCCTGCCGCTCGCGCCTGTGCACAAGCCCGGCGCTGTGAAACAGCCAGTACAACAGTTTGGCCAGTAACAGGCAGATGCCGAAAACGACCATGAAGAACACCACGCGCGAAACGAACGAGTCCAGACCTTCGCGCGCCAGAACGATCATATTGAAAATGGCACCAAAGCAGAAACTGTGCAAAATGGCCGCTTTATAGCGGTTGGTCTCTTCATTGCCACGCAGGTAAAGCCAGTCGAACCACTTGATAATCAGCCCTACGGCAACCGCTCCGGGGAGAATGAACCATGCCCCGCCCATCACCACCAGGGAACCGAGCAGCGTGGGTGAAATTGCCAGACCGGAATGGTTGTTCAGCACTTCCCAGGTGAAGTAATTCGCCGTATTCAGCACCACGCCAGGACGGTCCGGCCATAGCCAGGAAGGGATAAAGACGTAGAAGTCGCGAACAATCGGCGCCAGCCCCTGGAAATCAATCCTGTCATAATTTTGCAGCAGCAGTGCCAGGTTTTCCCATGGCGAGAAGGTATCGCGCGTGAGGTAAAGGAACGTGTAAAACGCCTCATCACCCGCCACGTTCATCCCGTAGCGCTTCAGCGCCAGCCAGAACATCCCCACAATGCCAAACACGCCTGCTGCAACCAGCATCCAGAGCGAGATCCAGCCGCGGATAATGCCGATAAACAGGAAGATCGCGAAGGCGATGATGATGTTCGCGCGCGTACCGCCCACAATCATGTAGGTCAGGATGCCAAATGCGACGGTACTGACCAGGAAGAACAGCCACGCTTTGCTGTCCTGGCGCAGGAAGAAGATCACCAGCATCGCCGGGATGAAGAAGTAGAAGAAACGCTTAAGCGCCACGCCCGAGACTTCTGCCGAAAAAATCTGGCTGTAGGAGTGGAGTTTAAAAAGCAGGAAGCCGTTATGCATGAAGAAGATGCCAACGCTGACCAGGGCGATAGTCATCAGCATCACCCATGTCAGGTGGGTTTCCACCCGATTCATGGTAAAGAGCGCCCGGCGTGGGGCAGCTGTCTGCGCTGAACGCAGACGCGTTTTATAGGTGACGTAGTAAACCGCATAGAAGCAGGTCGCCGCCAGAAGCGCCTGGAGCAGAATGTCCGGCGGCGCGACGCTCACGTCAAAACGGAAGACCAGTATGCTGGTCAACGGGAAGCCGAAAAAGAACGTTAGCAGAAACAGTAACGAGAAGAAGACGTTAAAGTTGAAGCGCACGCGGCGGAATTCAAACCAGGTGAGCGTGGCGATAAACAGGCTGCTCAGAAGCCAGACAACCAGTAAGCCGCTGAATTGCAACTGACTCATGCTTTGTCTCCTGCAGCGATACGCAGCGCGCGGTGCCAGGGCGTGAGATAATTCGGGCTGAAAAAATCGATGCTGTTTTTATCCACCAGCGTGAGCTGACGTTGAGCTTCACGTACCACCTCGACATTCAGCGTGTCTGAGGTAAACAGCACCGGAATATGCTGCTCGGCCATGTCCTGCCAGAACGGGTTGTCGCGGTTGAGCACGCACGGTACACCTGCCTGAATCAGCAGGCACAGCGTGCCAATCCCCTGCTGCCGGGCAAAGATGAAATAACCGAGATCGCATTTTCTCAGCAGCGCAAGATATTCATCAAATTCCAGCTTATCGCTGAGGATGTGCAGATTTTCAGCGCTAAACAGCGCCAGCCCCTGCTGACGAACCTCGTCGATATAGGCGCTGTTGTTGGCGGGATAGCCCATCGGCACCACCACGTTCACCGTGTCGCCAAACTGCTGATGCACCGCCCTGAGCGCCGCGACATGTTCGTTACTGCGATCGCCGGAATTCCCCACCAGAATCGTCAGCTTGCCTTCTCGCACCGCGTCATTCGCCATGGCATTCAGCGCCGGATCCATGCGGGTGGGGAAATAGAGCAACTCGCCGCGCACGTTCGGGTGCTGTTTAGCAAAATAGTTGAGATCGCCGCGGGTAGCAAAAACGCAGCCTACGCGCCCCTGAGCCATGCGGCGCAGGGGATAAAAAAGACGGAATTTCCAGCCGCGGGAGACTTCATAAAGATCGGCTCCCCAGATATGCCAGCTGCACTGGGAGGGTTTAACCCCTCCGCTGAGAAGCGCCAGCCACAGGCCGGTATTGAACTGCCCGTGGAAAAAGAAACGTTGCTTACGATCCGCTTTGGCTTTGGCAACCACCGCCTTCGCCAGTGAGGCCTTATCCGGCCAGAAGCGAATCGTCAGTGCCGGAAACGCCTCGCTCAGGCCCTTATCCTGACCTGCAACCATAAACTCACGCGCATCAGGATCTCCCGATGCCAGCTCGTCGTTGAAGAACCGCAAAACGGTCTGGTTATGGTGTGGGATATCCGATCCCAGGATGTGAATCAGTGCAGTCATGCGCGTTTACGCCACAATAAAAATACACCGCAACAGGCGGCGAAATAAACGATATAGGTTGCCATGTAGGCCTGAGCCGCCCCCAGCGCACCGTGCGCGGGTATCAGCCAGTGCGAGAACGAAGTCAGTAATGCAAACTGGCTAATTTCCGCCAGGATATAGAGCCGCAGGGACGCTTTCGCGATCACCAGATAGCCGAAAACGTAAGCCCCCACTTTCAGTACATCACCCACCAGCTGCCAGGCAAAGAGATCGCGCATGGCGGTGAACTTCGCCGAGAACAGCAGCCAGATGGCGACATCGCGCAATAACCAGACGGTAAAGCTGGCAGCCGCGACGGCCGGCAATACAAAGCGCAGCGATCGGAAAATCTCGCGCGTTATGTCCTGTCTGGACGTCAGACGCGACAGGGTTGGCAGCAGGTAAACGCTAAAGGAAGCCGTAATAAACTGAAGATAGGCATCGGAAATACTGCTTACGCCCTGCCAGATCCCGACCTCATCCCAGCTATAGTGCGCCGCCAGCAGGTTTCGCATCATCACGTAGGCCACCGGCAGCGTGACGGAGGTGATGAGCGCCATCAGGGTAAATTTACCCAGTTGGCTGGCAAGCATCGAGTCCCATTGCGGTTTCAGGTAGCTCAGCGGAATGACGCCCCGACGCATCAGCATAAATGCCGCAGGCACAACCACCAGCGCCGGAACCAGCGCCAGCCCCAGCAGTGCGCCTTCATAGCCACCCAGGCGATAGCAGAAATAATAGGCAATCACGCCGATGACGCTGCCCAGGATCAACGCAAGCGCGTTCCCGGCAGCATCACGAAACCCTTTCATCAGCGCCAGCAGCAGGTTAGCCCAGGCAATTCCCATCTGAACCAATGCGACCAGACGCACCAGCCCCTGATAGTGGGTGTGACCGAATAATCCCTGGCTGATGGGCGCTGCCGCCAGCAGAAAGATGATCGCCATCAGGGTCGAAAAACCCGTGACCATCGCCGACGAGGTGCCCACGACCCTCCGAAGCTGGGCCGCATCATCATGATACTGCGCAACGTATTTGGTGACGCCGTTGAAGATACCGGCACCGGCCAGCACGCCAAGGACGGTGACAAGCTGACGGAAATTACCCGCCAGCCCCACTCCTGACGGGCCAAATGAGACGGCCAGGAGCTTGACGACCAACAGCCCGGCCCCAATTTTTACAAGCGTGGACGCGGCGGTCCACACCGATGCTTTTGCCAGAGACATATCAGCCGAAATAACTCAGGAGGGTATTAATCACCGTACGCTGGTTAACTGGCGCGAGGTTGTAGAACAGTGGCAGACGAAGCAAACGCTCACTTTCTTTGGTGGTGTAACGGTCTTCACCCGCGAACGTTCCAAACGCTTCGCCCGCCGGACTGGAGTGCAGCGGGATATAGTGGAACACCGCCATAATTTCGGCTTCTTTCAGCCAGGCGATGAGCTCGCTGCGGTCGTCGTTATCGCGCAGCTTGATGTAGAACATGTGCGCGTTGTGGACGCAATCCGCCGGAATCGTTGGCAGCGCAATACGCCCGGCTTTTGCCAGAGGTTCCAGCGCATCGTAATAGGTTTGCCACAGGGAGAGACGCTGCAGGTTGATGCGATCCGCGGCTTCCAGCTGCGCCCACAGGTACGCGGCCTGCAGATCCGCCATCAGATAGCTGGAGCCAATATCGCGCCAGGTGTATTTGTCTACCTGGCCGCGGAAGAACTGGCTGCGGTTGGTGCCTTTTTCGCGGATCACTTCCGCACGCTCCACGAGCGCCCGGTCGTTAATCAGCGTTGCGCCACCCTCTCCGCCTGCCGTGTAGTTTTTGGTTTCGTGGAAGCTAAAGCAGCCGATGTGGCCGATGGTGCCCAGCGCGCGTCCCTTGTAGGTCGACATCACGCCCTGCGCGGCATCTTCCACCACAAACAGGTTATGTTTTTTGGCGATGGCCATGATGGTGTCCATTTCACAGGCCACACCTGCGTAGTGAACCGGCACGATCGCGCGCGTTTTGTCGGTGATCGCCGCTTCAATCAGCGTCTCATCAATGTTCATGGTATCCGGGCGGATATCCACAAAGACGATTTTCGCCCCGCGCAGGACAAACGCATTCGCCGTGGAAACGAAGGTGTAGCTCGGCATGATCACTTCATCGCCGGGCTGGATATCCAGCAGCAGTGCGGCCATTTCCAGCGATGCCGTACAGGACGGGGTCAGCAGTACTTTGGCGCTGCGAAAACGCTGTTCCATCCACTGCTGACAGCGACGGGTGAAACCGCCGTCACCGCAGAGTTTGCCGCTGCCCATGGCAGACTGCATATAGTCGAGTTCCGTTCCGACGACGGGTGGTGCGTTAAATGGAATCATCTTGTCACCTGTATAACCAGTAGGCGGTGGCGTCGATGTTGGCACCACTCGCAATATAACGTTTAAGCGCGGCGGTGTTGCCCACCTGGGTCGCCACCCGCAGCGTCTCAACCTGCTGCTGCTGCTGCGCCCAGTGCAGCGCCGCCTGCATAAGTTTCTCACCCATGCCGCGCCCGGCTAATAAGCCAATACGCGCCTCGCGCACGTTGAGCTTGCGAAGCGAGACGAACCCCTGGGGTTGACCGTCCCCTGCGCGTAAAACCAGGCAGACGTGGTCAAAGGTGCCTTTAACCGCATTCTCTATCCACTGGGCATAGAAACGGCCGCTATCGTCAGGTGCGTACCAGGGCGTACGAAAGCGACTCTGCGCAAACGCCTGAGCCGCCATCTGACGCAGCACGGGAATATCCTGTTCGGTTGCGATTTCAGCGCCGGGTGCATCATGCCGGGTGAGGGTTATGGAAAGGTCTGCCTCACCTTCCACCAGCTGAAAACCGCGTTGCTGGAGCGCATCAAGCAGGTCGGTACGGTCCGCCGGGATCTTCGCCTGAATCCGTTGCCAGGCGATGAAATCCGATTCAGCCAGTACCGGCGCATCATCGCGCAGACGCACAATGGCCGACGGCAGGCCGAAAAAGGCACTCTCCCACTGCAGGGGCTCAAGTACCCCGTTCAGGCTGTTCAACGCCAGACACCTTTGGTATCAACCACATAATTCTGACGCACCGCATCACCGGACGTCGCTTTAAACGCTTTATGATCCACCAGCAGCACCAGCACGTCCGCCGTCGCCAGCGCCTCATCCAGCGCTGCCAGCGTGCAGTGCCCCGCCAGTTTTGCCGGCAACTCATGGATATTCGGCTCAACCACCAGCGTTTCACCCTTGTGCCATTCGGCAATCATCTGAGTAATTTCCATTGCCGGGCTTTCACGCAGATCGTCAATGTTGGGTTTGAATGCCAGACCAAAGCAGGCAATTTTCAGCTCGCTGGCGCGCTTTCCGCTCTCTGCCAGACAATCCGCTACCGTGGTTTTGACCTGATTGAGCACCCAGTGAGGTTTGCTGTCGTTCACTTCACGCGCGGTGCGAATCAGGCGCGCCTGCGCCGGATTCTGAGCCACAATAAACCACGGATCGACGGCGATGCAGTGTCCACCCACGCCCGGGCCTGGCTGGAGAATGTTTACACGCGGATGGCGATTCGCCAGGCTAATCAACTCCCAGACGTTAATCCCCTGATCGGCGCAAATCAGCGACAGTTCGTTCGCAAAGGCGATATTAACGTCACGGAAGCTGTTCTCCGTCAGCTTGCACATCTCGGCGGTGCGGGAGTTTGTCACCACGCACTCGCCTTCCAGGAAAATCTTGTACAGCGCGCTAGCGCGTTCGGAACAGACGGGCGTCATACCGCCAATGACGCGGTCATTTTTAATCAGTTCGACCATGACCTGGCCCGGTAGCACGCGCTCCGGACAGTAGGCAATGTTGATATCCGCCTGCTCCCCCGCCTGTTGCGGGAAGCTTAAATCAGGGCGCGCGTCGGCCAGCCACTGCGCCATCTGCTCGGTAGCACCGACCGGAGAGGTTGACTCCAGAATCACCAGCGCCCCTTTCTTCAGCACAGGAGCAATGGACTTTGCCGCCGCCTCGACGTAGACCATGTCGGGCTCGTGGTCGCCTTTAAAGGGCGTTGGAACAGCAATCAGGTAGGCATCCGCTTCAACCGGCGTGGTACTGGCGCGCAGGAAGCCGCCCTCCACCGCCTCTTTCACTACGCGATCCAAATCGGGCTCGACAATATGAATCTCGCCACGGTTAATGGTTTCCACCGCACGGGCGTTGATATCCACACCGACAACCTGTTTCTGACGAGAGGCAAACGCCGCCGCGGTAGGCAAGCCAATGTAGCCAAGACCAATGACAGAGAGGGTAGTAAAACTCATAGCGATACCTGATTGTGTTTAAGTGCATGCAAAATACGGCCACAAGCCTGCCCGTCTCCATACGGATTATGGGCCCGGCTCATCGCCTGATACGTTTCGTCGTCATGCAGAAGGCGCGTGACCTCTTCGACGATGAGTTCCGCGTTGGTGCCGACCAGACGCACCGTACCGGCTTTGACCGCTTCCGGACGTTCGGTGGTTTCACGCATCACCAGCACCGGTTTGCCAAGAGAAGGCGCTTCTTCCTGAATGCCGCCGGAATCGGTAAGGATCAGCCAGGCATGGTTCATCAGCCAGACAAACGGCAGATAGTCCTGAGGTTCAATCAGAAGGACATTTTCGATATGACCCAGGATGCGGTTAACCGGCTCGCTGACGTTAGGATTGAGATGGACCGGATAGACAATCTGCACGTCGTCGTTCTGCGCCGCGATTTCAGCCAGCGCGTGACAGATTTGCTCAAAACCCCGGCCAAAGCTTTCGCGACGGTGGCCGGTGACCAGAATGGTTTTTTTGCCGTTGTGCAGGAATGGATAGCGGGCAGCGAGTTCGTTCTTAAGCTCGTGGTTTGCCAGGACCCGGTCACGTACCCAAATTAACGCATCGATGACCGTATTGCCGGTCACAAAGATTTTGTTATCGGCGATATTTTCACGCAGCAGGTTCTGACGCGAGTTTTCCGTAGGCGCAAAGTGATACATCGCCAGGTGGCCCGTTAGCGTGCGGTTGGCCTCCTCCGGCCACGGCGAATAAAGATTGCCGGTACGCAGACCCGCCTCAACATGCCCCACGGGAATTCGCTGGTAAAACGCGGCCAGGCTGGTCGCCACGGTCGTGGTGGTGTCGCCGTGTACCAGCACCACGTCAGGCTTGAATGACTCCAGGATAGGCTTCAGCTCTTGCAGAATACGACAAGTTATCTCCGTCAATCCTTGCCCCGGTTTCATAATATTGAGGTCATAATCCGGGACGATGGAAAAGAGCGTTAACACCTGATCGAGCATCTCACGGTGCTGGGCCGTGACGCACACTTTCGCTTCAATATCAGGATCGCTGGCCAGCGCATGAACCAGAGGCGCCATCTTTATGGCCTCCGGCCTGGTGCCAAATACGGTTAGTACTTTCACATCGATTCTCTTCGATTAGGCGATCAAGGCAGTAGCCTTCATCGTAAACGGTATTCTTAGTTTGTACGACGACGCGTTAACGCCACGCCTGCGCCCGTCAGTGCGCCCACAATCCCCCACATGATCATCAGGAATGCACGACGCGGACTATCGCGTTTTACAGGTTCTTCAGGCGTTCGCAAATAACGATAGGTCTGAAAACGCGGGTCCAGAGATGGACCGACATTAAGCGTATTGAGCATCGCGCGATTTTGATCGTAATCGAGGTCAAAATCAGGACCGACGGCCTGAAGGTTTTCCAGACGTGCCTGCAACATGGGGCGGCCAAGGAGGAACATCTCTGAATCAGGTAGTTCATCAGCCGGCACGTCCGTCTCAGTACGGGAAATATTGTGCTGTTCCGCAATTTTCAGCGCCTGCTCAATATTGTGTACACGGCGAGCGAAAATCGCTTTAGCCACCTCTTCCTGACGTTTCACCTGCGCTTTCATCTGGATGGTACGAGCCGACCAGGCGCCTTTAAGCTCTTCGTTAAGATGGCTTGCGGCACGCTGGCTGGCAAACGCGACATACTGACGCAGCAGGTTGTTGGCGTCCGGCGCGGTTTCTGCAATCAGCTTGACGCTGTCATTCACGTTACGCAGCGCGTCGCCCGGCATAAATTGAATATTGTTAATCAGATCGTCCAGCAGAGCGGCATCGGCTTTGGTGTTATCAACCCGACGCTGCTTGTAGTAATCCGTCTGGGACCAGAAGTCGCGGCGCGTATCCCACGAAGCCAGTTGCATCACAAACTCTTTATAGGCCTCATCCATAACGGAGACCTGATCCGGCGTGGCGAGGTTAGCTTTGATATCCAGGTTTCGCAGGAATTGCTGTTGGGAATAGAACCCCCCAAGCATGTTAACCGTTGGTTTGTCAGTGATTGCCGTGGCGCTCCACTCTTGTTTTGCAAAGAACGTATAGGCCAGCGCTAACAGTGCAAACCCCAGCGCGATCCCCGCAATCCAAAGTTTGCCTGCCCATAACACGCGAAACAAACCCCGAATATCCAGTTCATTCTCAGTTACCACTGATTTCGCTCCCGCCAACGGTTGAGTCATCATAGTCCCGGTTTTACTTAGTTAATGTTGTGTTTTTGCCACTGTTACGACGCATCCTGCGTTTAATACGTTTAATGAACCGCGCTACTTTCCATGCGCGCTTAATGCAGTAGCCGTAGAGAGAAAAAGCTAGCAAGAACAATACCAACATAGCCCATTCAGGTACAAAATGTGTATATTCCGCCGTCACGCCAATCGCCGCTAGAATAGCAGCCGCCAGCGTAATAAGCACAAATGCCTGCCGGGAAGTGAATCCGGCTCGCATGATTAAATGATGAATGTGCTGGCGGTCAGCAGAGAAAGGGCTCATCCCTTTACGCAGACGGCGATACATAATCGCAACCATATCCATTAACGGGATAGCGATAATCCATAATGCTGTTACCGGGCTAATGGGGTGTACATCACCCTGAGTGGTTTCCAGCAAGATCCAAATGATAGTAAAGCCGATAAGCGTGCTACCCGCATCACCCATGAATACTTTATAGCGCCGGCCCAATGCACCGAGATTTAACAGGATATAAGGCAGGATGGCCGCAATCATGGCAAAACACCACATAGCAAGGCTATATTGCCCATCGAACCATAAAATGAAACCAATTGCGGCAAATGAGACGCAGGACAGGCCTCCCAGCAAACCATCAATACCGTCAACCATGTTGAATGCGTTAATCGCCACCCACACGGCAAAAAGTGTCAGGAAATAACCGAACGGACCGAGTTCCATCTCCCAGGAGCCAAAAATATAGCCCAAGCTACTCAAGTGCAGCTTAGCGAACACCATCATAGCAATAGCCACAGCAGCCTGAACGAAGGCGCGGATTTTGACGCTAATATCATAACGGTCGTCAAGAGCGCCAACCACCACAAGCACCGTCGCGCAGGTTAGGTACAGCCTGGCATGTGGGATATAGTAATCCGCGATGGCAAACGTGAAGCAGATCCCCGCGAAAACAGAGATACCTCCGACCAAAGGGATCATGCCTTGATGACGCTTACGGAAGTTGGGTTTATCCACTAACCCCAGATATTTCGCCACCTTACGTGCCAGAAACAAAAAGCAGGTGGTAAACAAGAAAATACTGGTTAGTTCAGTAAACGTATCAAGTAGGTTCACAATGGATGTTCTCAACAAATGTTAGTCAAGGAAGTATAACCATCAAGGCGCTGAGCCTGAAGTTATAAAGCAAACCTCTTACAGTTCCATTTGTTTATTATTCAAGCTATTAATGTTTTTACTGTGCGAATTATCTTATTGTCGCACTGCCCAGTCAAAATTGTGAGTAGGTGGTACTAGCGTATAGTCCATAAAAGAAAAACGCCACGTAAAAACGTGGCGTTCGCTGGCTTTATTTGCGTTACGAGCGTTTCATCATGTCGAAGAAATCGTCGTTGGTTTTGGTCATTGCCAGTTTGTTAATGAGGAACTCCATCGCGTCGATTTCACCCATTGGATGAATGATTTTGCGCAGGATCCACATTTTCTGCAGCTCTTCCTGGGTGGTGAGCAGCTCTTCTTTACGGGTACCGGAACGGTTGTAGTCGATTGCCGGGAAGACGCGTTTTTCAGCGATCTTACGAGAGAGGTGCAGTTCCATGTTGCCTGTCCCTTTAAACTCTTCGTAGATAACTTCGTCCATTTTGGAACCGGTATCGATCAGCGCCGTCGCGATGATGGTCAGGCTGCCGCCCTCTTCGACGTTACGTGCAGCACCGAAGAAACGTTTTGGACGATGCAGGGCGTTAGCATCCACACCACCGGTCAGGACTTTACCAGACGCCGGGACCACGGTGTTGTAGGCACGCGCCAGACGGGTGATGGAGTCGAGCAGGATGATCACGTCTTTCTTGTGCTCAACCAGGCGTTTTGCCTTCTCGATAACCATTTCCGCAACCTGAACGTGGCGAGATGCTGGCTCGTCGAAGGTAGAAGCAACCACTTCACCTTTAACCAGACGCTGCATCTCGGTCACTTCTTCCGGACGTTCGTCAATCAGCAGCACCATCAGCACACAGTCAGGGTGGTTGTAAGCAATGCTCTGCGCGATGTTCTGCAGCAGCATGGTTTTACCCGCTTTTGGCGGCGCCACAATCAGACCACGCTGACCACGACCGATTGGTGAGGCCAGATCCAGAACGCGCGCGGTTAAGTCTTCGGTAGAACCGTTACCACGCTCCATACGCAGGCGAGAGTTCGCGTGCAGCGGCGTTAAGTTCTCAAAGAGGATCTTATTGCGCGAGTTTTCTGGCTTATCGAAGTTAACTTCATTGACTTTCAACAGCGCAAAGTAGCGTTCACCCTCTTTAGGAGGACGAATCTTACCTGAAATGGTGTCACCAGTGCGGAGGTTGAAACGGCGGATTTGGCTGGGGGATACGTAGATGTCGTCAGGGCCGGCGAGGTAGGAGCTGTCTGCAGAGCGGAGGAAACCAAATCCGTCTTGCAATATCTCCAGCACACCGTCGCCAAAGATATCTTCGCCACTCTTAGCGTGCTGCTTCAGGATGGCGAAAATGATGTCCTGCTTGCGCATACGAGCCTGGTTTTCCAGCCCCATATTTTCGCCGAGAGTGATCAGCTCAGAAACCGGCGTATTCTTTAATTCGGTAAGATTCATAATGGTGTGGGTTCTTAAACTCGGGGTGATTCTCGAACTTAATGTTGTGAATGGTATGGCAGGGTCATCCATGCCTGTTTAGCGGCCATCAACTCATGTCTGTTCGCTGTCTGGTCACAGGGAAAGAACGCAGAACTGAAACGACAAGACGGATTGAGTGACAAGCCCGGAATTTAGCCACTTCACGCACTGTTCATGTTAACAACGGGAAGTATCGGGTAAAACAAGATTCAAACAACAAGATATGTTTAAAACGAAGTCATAGCTAACTTAGCACGACTTCAGCCGGGCGTCCAGAGTTCCGAATCATTTAGCCGGGGGCTCTGAACGCACAGCGGAGAAACCTTACGCCAGGTTAGCGTCGAGGAACTCTTTCAGTTGACCTTTGGACAGCGCGCCCACTTTGGTCGCCGCCACTTCGCCGTTTTTGAACAGCAGCAGGGTCGGAATACCACGGATACCGTATTTTGGTGCGGTGCCCGGGTTCTGGTCGATGTTCAGCTTGGCAACGGTCAGTTTGCCCTGATATTCGTCGGCGATCTCATCCAGAATCGGGGCGATCATTTTGCAAGGACCACACCATTCAGCCCAGAAATCGACGAGGATCAGCCCGTCAGCCTTAAGTACGTCCGTGTCAAAACTGTCGTCAGTCAGGTGAATAATTTTATCGCTCATATATAACTCCACAGGAATAAGCCTGGTACGTTGGTTTTGTCTCCACCAACGACGCGTTGATGTCGCATTAACCAACTAAAGGTTGACTTTATTTCACCGGATACGCTTTCGTAAAGCAATAGTAAGCTGATATTCTACCACACTATGAGCAAAACACATTTAACAGAACAGAAGTTTTCCGACTTCGCGCTGCACCCGAAGGTGATTGAAGCCCTTGAAAATAAAGGATTTCATAACTGCACGCCCATTCAGGCCCTCGCGCTGCCGCTGACGCTGGCCGGACGCGATGTTGCCGGGCAGGCGCAAACCGGTACCGGCAAAACGATGGCGTTTTTAACGTCAACGTTTCATTATTTACTTTCTCACCCAGCGATTGCAGACCGCAAAGTTAACCAGCCGCGCGCGCTAATTATGGCCCCGACGCGAGAACTGGCGGTACAGATCCACGCAGACGCTGAACCCCTGGCGCAGGCTACCGGCCTGAAGCTGGGCCTGGCCTATGGCGGCGATGGCTACGATAAGCAGCTGAAAGTGCTGGAAAGTGGTGTGGATATCCTGATCGGTACCACCGGCCGTCTTATTGATTACGCCAAACAGAACCACATTAACCTCGGTGCCATCCAGGTTGTGGTGCTCGATGAAGCTGACCGCATGTACGATCTGGGCTTCATTAAAGACATCCGCTGGCTGTTCCGCCGTATGCCTCCGGCTAATCAGCGCCTGAATATGCTGTTCTCTGCAACCCTCTCCTACCGCGTTCGCGAGCTGGCGTTCGAACAGATGAACAACGCCGAATACGTTGAAGTGGAACCGGAACAGAAAACGGGTCACCGCATTAAAGAAGAGCTCTTCTATCCTTCAAATGAAGAGAAAATGCGCCTGCTGCAAACGCTGATTGAAGAAGAGTGGCCAGATCGCGCCATCATCTTTGCCAACACCAAACACCGTTGTGAAGACATCTGGGGCCACCTGGCTGCCGATGGTCACCGTGTTGGCCTGTTGACCGGCGACGTGGCGCAGAAAAAACGCCTGCGTATTCTCGAAGAGTTTACCCGCGGCGATCTCGATATTCTGGTCGCCACCGACGTGGCTGCACGTGGTTTACACATTCCAGCCGTAACGCACGTCTTTAACTACGATCTGCCAGACGACTGCGAAGACTACGTACACCGTATCGGTCGTACCGGTCGTGCGGGCGCAAGCGGTCACTCTATTAGCCTTGCGTGTGAAGAGTATGCGCTGAACCTTCCGGCCATTGAGACCTACATCGGTCACTCTATTCCGCAGAGCAAATACAATCCGGAAGCGCTGTTAAGCGAACTGCCGCCGCCTAAGCGTCTTACCCGCCCACGCTCCGGCAATGGTCCGCGTCGTTCAGGCGGCGCACCGCGTAATCGTCGTCGTTCAGGTTAAGAAAATATGCTCAGCTCCACCACGCTTTATGCGGCAATTGATCTCGGTTCGAATAGTTTTCATATGCTGGTTGTGCGCGAGGTGGCGGGAAGCATACAAACGCTGACGCGCATTAAGCGCAAGGTCCGCCTCGCGGCGGGCCTGAGCAGCGACAATCACCTCTCGCCTGAAGCCATGGAACGTGGCTGGCAGTGCCTGCGACTCTTTGCCGAGCGTCTGCAGGATATCCCGCACGCCCAAATAACCGTTGTCGCCACTGCGACACTCCGCCTGGCGGTTAACGCCGTGGATTTTATTGCCAGAGCGCAGGAGATTCTCGGTTGCCCGGTTCAGGTTATTAGCGGTGAAGAAGAAGCTCGCTTGATTTATCAGGGGGTTGCACACACCACGGGGGGTGACGATCGCCGCCTGGTGGTGGATATCGGCGGAGCCAGTACCGAGCTGGTGACCGGCACCGGCGCGCAGGCTACGTCGCTGTTCAGCCTGTCGATGGGCTGCGTGACCTGGCTTGAGCGCTATTTTACCGATCGTAATCTGGGTAAAGAGAACTTCGACGAGGCAGAAAATGCCGCGCGCGAGGTATTACGTCCCGTGATGGACGAACTGCGCTATCACGGCTGGAAAGTGTGCGTGGGTGCGTCGGGGACCGTGCAGGCCCTGCAGGAAATCATGATGGCGCAGGGAATGGACGAGCGGATTACGCTTGCCAAACTTCAGCAGCTAAAACAGCGCGCCATCCAGTGCGGACGCCTGGAAGAACTGGAAATTGAAGGCCTGACGCTGGAACGCGCGCTGGTCTTCCCGAGCGGGCTGGCCATTCTGATCGCCATTTTCACCGAGCTCAACATCCAGTGTATGACCCTTGCCGGCGGCGCGCTGCGCGAAGGTCTGGTCTACGGGATGCTGCATCTGTCGGTCGATCAGGATATCCGCAGCCGAACCCTGCGCAACGTACAGCGTCGTTTTCTGGTCGATATCGATCAGGCAGGACGCGTATCGCAGCTGGCATCTCGCTTCGCCGATCAGGTCGCTAACGTCTGGGATCTTGATCATCTGAGCCGCGATTTACTGCTGAGCGCCTGTGCGCTGCATGAAGTGGGGCTGAGCATTGATTTTAAGCAGGCCCCCGCTCACGCAGCGTATCTGGTTCGCAACCTGGATTTACCGGGCTACACGCCCGCACAGAAAAAGCTGCTGGCAACGCTGCTGCTGAACCAGACCAACGCCGTTGATCTCTCATCTTTGCATCAGCAAAACGCCGTACCGCCGCGCGTGGCCGAGCATCTGTGCCGCCTGCTGCGTCTGGCGATTCTCTTTGCCAGCCGCCGTCGCGATGATTTGCTGCCTGCAATCAATCTGGTGGCCGATGACGAAAAACTGTCGCTGACGCTGCCGGAAAACTGGATTGAGCGTCACCCGCTTGGGGCAGAGATGATCGAGCAGGAGTGCCAGTGGCAGAGCTATGTGCACTGGGTGCTGGAAGTGAAGTAATACGCTGAACATTGCCGGGTGGCGGCTTCGCCTTATCCGGCCTACTCATCATTATCCTTTCTCTTTGGCTTTTGCCAGCATGGCGCGAATGTTCGCCACGTTAGCCTGCCCCTTATGCATCCGCTCTTCTGCGGTAATCACTTTGCGTTCCTGTTCCCAGATCAGGTCATCCTGCGGCAGCTCCAGCAGGAAACGGCTCGGCTCCGGGCGGACGAGTTCGCCATACTGACGGCGCTCTTTACACAGCGTGAACGTCAGCTCTTTCTGCGCACGGGTGATCCCCACGTAGGCCAGGCGGCGCTCCTCGTCGACGTTGTCTTCATCAATGCTGCTCTGATGCGGTAACAACCCCTCTTCCATACCAACCAGATAGACATACGGGAACTCCAGACCTTTTGACGCGTGCAGCGTCATCAGCTGTACCTGATCGGCCTCTTCTTCGCTCTCGCCACGCTCCATCATGTCGCGCAGGGTAAAGCGGGTGACGACCTGCGTCAGGGTCATCGGCTCGTCGATTTCAGAGCCCTCCAGCATTTCGGTCATCCAGCTGAAGAGCTGGTTAACGTTTTTCATCCGCATCTCAGCCGCTTTCGGGCTGGCCGAGGTTTCGTACAGCCAGGACTCATAGTCGATGCCGTGAATAAGATCGCGCACCGCCGCCACCGGCTCGCGCTCCGCGAGACGCTGCACTTCGCCGAGCCAGTGGGTGAATCGCGTTAGCGAATCATAGCCGCGACCGGTTAACGTCTGGCTCAGCCCCATGTCGAAGCTGGCGGTAAACAGGCTTTTATTACGCGTCATCGCCCACTCGCCCAGCTTTTGCAGCGTCGCCGGGCCAATCTCGCGCTTCGGCGTATTCACGATGCGCAGAAACGCGCTGTCGTCATCCGGGTTCGTGAGCACGCGCAGATAGGCCAGCAGATCTTTAATCTCTGGCCGTGAGAAGAACGACGTACCGCCCGAGATTTTGTACGGAATGCGGTTCTGCATCAGCATCTTTTCAAAGACGCGCGACTGGTGATTGCCGCGATAGAGGATCGCGTAATCCTTATATTCGGTTTTATTGACGAAGTGGTGGGCGATCAATTCGCCCGTCACGCGCTCCGCCTCATGCTCTTCATTATTGGCGCTGAGCACCTTCAATTCAGTACCGTAACCCAGCTCGGAGAAGAGACGCTTCTCAAACACATGCGGGTTATTGGCGATCAGGATATTTGCCGCTTTCAGGATACGCCCGGAGGAGCGGTAGTTTTGCTCCAGCTTAATCACCTGCAGAGCGGGAAAATCTTTGCTCAGCAGCACCAGGTTTTGCGGACGCGCGCCGCGCCAGGAGTAAATTGACTGGTCGTCGTCGCCGACAACTGTGAAACGCGCGCGCTGCCCCACCAGCAGCTTCACCAGCTCGTACTGGCTGGTGTTGGTGTCCTGATACTCATCCACCAGCAGGTAACGGATTTTGTTCTGCCAGCGCTCGCGAACCTCTTCGTTCCGCTGCAGCAGCAGCGTGGGCAGCAGAATCAGGTCGTCAAAGTCCAGCACGTTGCACGCTTTCATATGTGCATCGTACAGACCGTAGCAGTGGGCGAAGATCCGATCCCGTTCGCCTTTGGCGATCGCCGCGGCCTGGGCCGGGGTCATCAGATCGTTTTTCCAGTTTGAGATCGTTGAGATCAGCTGCTGCAACAGCACCTTGTCATCTTCGATCAACCCCTCGGTGAGCTCTTTGAGCAACGCCACCTGGTCGGTGTCATCGAAGAGCGAGAAGTTGGACTTCATTCCCAGCGCAGCATACTCGCGTTTAATGATATCCAGCCCCAGCGTGTGGAAGGTGGAGATCATCAGGCCGCGCGCCTCTTTTCGTCCCAGCGTCTGGCCGACACGCTCTTTCATCTCACGCGCCGCTTTATTGGTAAAGGTTACCGCCGCAATGTGCCGGGCCTGATAGCCACAGCCGCGGATCAGGTGCGCAATCTTATTGGTGATAACGCGCGTTTTGCCGGATCCTGCACCCGCCAGCACCAGACACGGTCCGGTGACAAATTCGACGGCTTGTTGTTGTCCGGGGTTTAAACGCATAAATGATCGCTCAATGAAAGTCAGGAGGGGAGAATAACAGCGTGGTAGTATAGCGAGCCTAATCCATACCACTCAAGGCACGATCATGGCAAAAACAGCAGCAGCACTGCATATTCTTGTTAAAGAAGAGAAACTGGCTCTGGATCTTCTGGAGCAGATCAAAAACGGCGCCGACTTCGGCAAGCTGGCGAAGAAGCACTCTATCTGTCCGTCAGGCAAACGCGGCGGCGATCTGGGTGAATTCCGCCAGGGTCAGATGGTACCGGCATTCGATAAAGTGGTCTTCTCCTGCCCGGTGCTGGAGCCAACCGGCCCGCTGCACACGCAGTTCGGCTACCACGTGATTAAAGTGCTGTACCGCAAATAAACAAGCCGGGTGGCTGCTGCGCCTTACCCGGCCTACATCTTACGGTTTTGTAGGTCGGGTAAGCAAAGCGCCACCCGACAAAGTTGTTAACCCGCTACCGCGATACGCTTCATGTCGGTCATGTAGCCACGCAGTTTGTGACCCACTTTCTCGATCTGGTGGCTGCGAATCGCTTCGTTCACATCGCGCAGCTGCGCGTTGTCCACGGCACCTTCTGCAATCGCTTTACCCAGATCGCCCGGCTGCAGAGTGGTCATAAACTCTTTCAGCAGCGGTACGCAGGCGTAAGAGAACAGGTAGTTACCGTATTCTGCAGTATCAGAGATAACCACGTTCATTTCGTACAGACGCTTACGGGCGATGGTGTTCGCGATCAGCGGCAGCTCGTGCAGTGATTCGTAGTACGCAGACTCTTCAATGATGCCGGAATCCACCATGGTTTCGAACGCCAGCTCAACGCCTGCTTTCACCATCGCGATCATCAGCACGCCTTTATCGAAGTACTCCTGCTCGCCGATTTTACCTTCGTACTGTGGCGCGGTTTCGAACGCGGTCTTACCGGTCTCTTCACGCCAGGTCAGCAGTTTCTTATCGTCGTTCGCCCAGTCAGCCATCATGCCGGAAGAGAACTCGCCGGAAATGATGTCGTCCATATGTTTCTGGAACAGTGGCGCCATGATGGTTTTCAGCTGTTCAGACAGCGCGTAAGCACGCAGTTTTGCCGGATTGGACAGACGGTCCATCATCAGCGTAATACCGCCCTGCTTCAGCGCTTCGGTGATGGTTTCCCAGCCGAACTGAATCAGTTTTTCCGCGTATGCCGGGTCGGTGCCCTCTTCAACCAGCTTATCGAAGCACAGCAGAGAACCGGCCTGCAGCATGCCGCACAGAATGGTCTGCTCGCCCATCAGGTCGGATTTCACTTCGGCAACGAAGGACGATTCCAGCACGCCCGCACGGTGGCCGCCGGTCGCCGCTGCCCATGCCTTGGCAATCGCCATGCCTTCGCCTTTCGGATCGTTTTCCGGGTGAACCGCGATCAGCGTCGGCACGCCGAAGCCACGTTTGTACTCTTCACGGACTTCGGTACCCGGGCACTTCGGTGCCACCATCACTACGGTGATGTCTTTACGGATCTGCTCGCCCACTTCAACGATGTTGAAGCCGTGGGAGTAACCCAGCGCCGCGCCGTCTTTCATCAGCGGCTGTACGGAACGCACAACGTCTGAGTGCTGCTTGTCCGGCGTCAGGTTAACCACCAGATCCGCCTGCGGGATCAGCTCTTCGTAGGTACCCACTTTGAAGCCATTTTCGGTCGCTTTGCGCCAGGAGGCACGCTTCTCGGCAATCGCTTCTTTGCGCAGGGCGTAGGAGATATCCAGACCGGAGTCACGCATGTTCAGGCCCTGGTTCAGACCCTGTGCGCCACAGCCGACGATGACCACTTTTTTACCCTGAAGGTAGCTCGCGCCATCGGCAAATTCATCGCGCGCCATGAAGCGGCATTTGCCCAGCTGCGCCAGCTGCTGGCGCAAGTTCAGTGTATTAAAGTAGTTAGCCATGGGTGATACCTCGTGATGTTGTGTGTCTTATTGTTCGGTTCGCGTTTCAGCGAGAATGTACCCACATTACAACAGGAAATTTATTGCGGAAATTGATATATTCACAACGTCACATTGCAATTTATGCAATGTAAAAAGAGGGAGTGGAATCGGTGGATTTACGCGATCTGAAAATGTTCCTGCACCTGGCGGAAAGCCGTCACTTTGGCCGCAGCGCCCGGGCGATGCACGTCAGCCCCTCCACGCTTTCGCGCCAGATCCAGCGCCTTGAGGAAGACCTCGGCCAGCCGCTGTTCGTGCGCGATAACCGCACCGTCACCCTCACGGAAGCGGGCGAAGAGCTGCGTATTTTTGCCCAGCAGACGCTGTTGCAGTACCAGCAGCTGCGGCACTCTATCGATCAGCAGGGGCCGTCACTCTCCGGTGAGCTGCATATTTTCTGCTCCGTGACCGCCGCCTACAGCCATCTGCCGCCCATCCTTGACCGCTTTCGCGCGGCGCATCCGTCGGTTGAAATTAAGCTCACTACCGGCGACGCTGCCGACGCGATGGAAAAAGTGGTGACAGGCGAAGCGGATCTCGCCATTGCCGGGAAGCCGGAAACCCTGCCGGGCGCGGTAGCGTTCTCGATGCTGGAAAATCTGGCGGTGGTGTTGATTGCCCCGGCGCTGCCCTGCCCGGTGCGTAACCAGGTATCGGTGGAAAAACCGGACTGGTCCACGGTGCCGTTTATCATGGCCGATCAGGGCCCGGTTCGCCGCCGCATTGAGCTGTGGTTCCGCCGTCAGAAAATCAGCAACCCGTCGATTTACGCCACCGTCAGCGGCCATGAGGCGATGGTGTCGATGGTGGCGCTGGGCTGCGGCGTGGCGCTGCTGCCGGAAGTGGTGCTGGACAACAGCCCGGAGCCGGTGCGCAATCGCGTGATGATTTTAGAGCGCAGCGACGAGAAAACGCCGTTTGAGCTTGGCGTGTGCGCACAAAAAAAGCGGCTGCATGAGCCGCTTATTGATGCGTTCTGGACGATACTGCCGAACCACTAAAGCCGGGTGGCGCTGCGCTTACCCGGCCTACATGCCGCTCAGCCCTTAGCCTGCCAGGAAGAAGCGGAACGCCGGGTTGTGGGTTTCGTCATGGCACTCGTAGCCCAGCTCGTTCAGCCGCGTTTCGAAATCCGGCTCGTGCTCGCCCAGTTCGAACGCCGCCAGCACGCGGCCGTAGTCGGTGCCGTGGCTGCGGTAGTGGAACAGAGAGATGTTCCAGTGCGTGCCCAGCGTGTGCAGGAACTTGAGCAACGCGCCCGGCGATTCCGGGAACTCAAAGCTGAACAGGCGTTCCCTGAGCGGCTTCGAAGGACGACCACCGACCATGTAACGCACGTGCAGCTTCGCCATCTCGTCGTCGGAGAGATCGACTACGCTATAGCCGCCCTCATGCAGCAGGCTGAGGATCTCTTTGCGCTCCTCCACGCCGCGGCTCAGACGCACGCCGACAAAAATACAGGCGTCTTTAGCATCGGCAAAACGGTAGTTAAACTCCGTCACCGAACGACCGCCCAGCAGCTGACAGAACTTCAGGAAGCTGCCCTTCTCTTCCGGAATGGTCACCGCCAGCAGCGCTTCACGCTGTTCGCCCAGCTCGCAGCGCTCGGACACGTAGCGAAGACCGTGGAAGTTCACGTTGGCACCGGAAAGCACGTGCGCCAGACGCTCGCCGCGAATGTTGTGCTGCGCGATGTATTTTTTCATGCCCGCCAGCGCCAGCGCGCCGGAGGGTTCCGCCACCGCACGCACGTCTTCGAACAGATCCTTCATCGCCGCGCAGATCGCATCGCTATCCACCGTGACGATATCGTCGAGATATTCCCGGCACAGGCGGAACGTTTCGTCGCCAATGCGCTTCACCGCCACGCCCTCGGCAAACAGCCCGACGCGCGGCAGGTCGACCGGATGCCCGGCATCCAGCGCCGCTTTCAGGCAGGCGGAGTCTTCCGCTTCCACGGCAATGACTTTGATCTGCGGCATCAGCTGTTTGATCAGCACCGCCACGCCTGCGGCTAAACCACCGCCGCCCACCGGGACAAAGACGCGGTCGAGATGGGCATCCTGCTGCAGCAGCTCCAGCGCCAGCGTCCCCTGCCCGGCAATCACCATCGGGTGGTCGAACGGCGGCACCCAGGTGAACCCCTGCTGCTGCGCCAGTTCAATCGCTTTGGCTTTTGCTTCGTCAAAGTTGGCCCCGTGGAGCAAGACTTCGCCGCCGAAACCGCGCACCGCGTCGACCTTGATATCGGCGGTAGCAACCGGCATCACGATCAGCGCTTTCAGCCCCAGACGGGCAGACGAGAACGCCACGCCCTGCGCGTGGTTGCCCGCCGATGCGGTAATCACCCCGCGCGCTTTCTGCTCGTCGGTCAGCCCGGCCATCATCGCGTAGGCACCGCGCAGCTTGAAGCTGTGCACCGGCTGGCGGTCTTCGCGCTTCACCAGGATGACGTTGTCGAGGCGCGAAGAGAGTTTTTCCATTTTCTGCAGGGGAGTGACCTGCACGGCTTCATAGACCGGCGCGCGAAGCACCGCCCTGAGATATTCCGCCCCCTCGGGGGCGGCGGATAAGGGTTGCGACTCGGCCATCGTTAGCCCCCAAGTTTAGATTTATCGCGCACCGCGCCTTTATCTGCACTGGTGGCAAGGCTCGCGTAGGCGCGCAGGGCGAAGGAAACTTCACGCTGGCGGTCTTTCGGCGTCCAGGCTTTATCGCCGCGCGCTTCCTGCGCTTCACGACGCGCCGCGATCTCCTGGTCGCTCAGCTTGAGCTGAATGCCGCGATTCGGAATGTCTATTTCGATCAGGTCGCCGTCTTCGATGATGGCGATGTTGCCGCCGCTTGCCGCTTCCGGCGAAACGTGACCGATGGAGAGACCAGAGGTCCCGCCGGAGAAACGACCGTCGGTGATCAGCGCACAGGCTTTACCGAGGCCCATGGATTTCAGGAAGGTGGTCGGGTAGAGCATCTCCTGCATGCCCGGCCCGCCTTTTGGACCTTCGTAGCGAATGACCACCACGTCGCCTTCCACCACTTTGCCGCCGAGGATGGCGTCTACCGCTTCATCCTGGCTTTCGTACACCTTCGCCGGACCGGTGAATTTCAGGATGCTGTCGTCCACGCCAGCGGTCTTCACGATGCAGCCATTTTCCGCAAAGTTACCGTACAGCACGGCCAGGCCGCCGTCTTTGCTATAGGCATGCTCCAGCGAGCGGATGCAGCCTTCAGCGCGGTCATCGTCCAGGGTATCCCAGCGGCAGTCCTGCGAGAACGCCTGGGTAGTACGAATACCAGCAGGGCCCGCGCGGAACATCTTTTTCACCGCGTCGTCTTTGGTCAGCATCACGTCGTACTGGTTCAGCGACTCAGGCAGCGACAGGCCAAGCACGTTTTTCACGTCACGGTTCAGCAGCCCGGCGCGATCCAGCTCGCCGAGGATACCGATGACGCCACCCGCGCGATGCACGTCTTCCATATGGTACTTCTGGGTACTCGGTGCGACCTTACACAGCTGCGGCACTTTACGGGAGAGCCTGTCGATGTCGCTCATGGTGAAGTCGATTTCGGCTTCCTGCGCGGCGGCCAGCAGGTGCAGAACGGTGTTGGTGGAACCACCCATGGCGATGTCCAGGGTCATGGCGTTCTCGAACGCCGCTTTGCTGGCGATGCTGCGCGGCAGCGCGCTGGTGTCGTCCTGCTCGTAGTAGCGCTTAGTCAGCTCAACGATGCGTTTACCAGCACTGAGGAACAGCTGCTTACGGTCGGCGTGGGTCGCCAGCAGCGAGCCGTTGCCCGGCTGAGAGAGGCCCAGCGCTTCGGTCAGGCAGTTCATGGAGTTCGCCGTGAACATACCGGAACAGGAGCCGCAGGTCGGGCACGCGGAGCGCTCCACCTGGTCACTCTGCTCGTCAGAGACTTTCGGGTCCGCGCCCTGAATCATCGCATCGACCAGGTCGAGCTTGATGATTTTGTCGGAGAGCTTGGTTTTCCCCGCTTCCATCGGGCCACCGGAGACGAAGATCACCGGAATGTTCAGGCGCAGGGAGGCCATCAGCATCCCCGGGGTGATTTTGTCGCAGTTGGAGATACAGACCATCGCATCGGCGCAGTGGGCGTTAACCATGTACTCTACCGAGTCGGCGATCAGCTCGCGCGACGGCAGTGAATAGAGCATGCCCCCATGGCCCATCGCGATACCGTCATCCACCGCAATGGTGTTGAACTCTTTCGCCACGCCGCCGGAGGCTTCGATTTGCTCGGCAACCAGCTTACCGAGATCGCGCAGGTGCACGTGGCCCGGTACGAACTGGGTGAAGGAGTTCACCACGGCGATAATTGGCTTGCCGAAATCGGCGTCGGTCATTCCGGTGGCGCGCCACAGCGCGCGGGCACCGGCCATGTTACGGCCGTGGGTGGTGGTGGCTGAACGATACTTAGGCATGCTTTATTTACTCCCGTCTGACTATGTAATGGGACGGTGCGTGCCGTCCCAAATTTATATTTAGTGATTAACCTGATCCAACCAGCCGTATTTATCTTCTGTCTCGCCGGTGAAGAGGCCAAAGAACGCTTGCTGAATGCGTTTGGTGACCGGGCCACAGCGGCCCTCGCCCACCTGAATGCCGTCTACGCTGCGCACCGGGGTGATTTCAGCCGCGGTACCGGACATAAACACTTCATCGGCCAGGTACAGGGATTCGCGGGACAGCACCTGCTCGCGCACTTCGATACCCAGATCTTTCGCCAGCTTGATGATGGCATCACGGGTGATGCCCGGCAGCGCGGACGAGGTGAATGGCGGCGTAAACAGAATGCCGTCTTTCACTTCAAACAGGTTTTCACCTGCGCCTTCGGAGATGTAGCCATTCACGTCGAGCGCGATACCTTCCTGGTAGCCGTGACGGCGCGCTTCGCTGCCGACCAGCAGGGAAGAAAGGTAGTTACCGCCCGCTTTCGCCGCGGTCGGGATGGTGTTTGGTGCAACGCGGTTCCAGGAAGAGACCATTGCGTCGATCCCCTGCTCCAGGGCTTCAGCACCCAGGTAGGCACCCCATGGGAACGCGGCAATGATCACATCGGTGTTGTAACCGGCTGGCGGGTTCACGCCCATACCGACGTCACCCACGAAGACCAGCGGACGAATATAGGCGCTAGTCAGGTTGTTCTTACGGATCACGTCGCGGCAGGCTTCCATCAGCTCATCCACGCTCTGAGAAACCGGGAAACGATAAATTTTGGCTGAGTCATGCAGACGCTGCATATGTTCGCGATGGCGGAACACCACTGGCCCTTTGTGAGAATCGTAGCAGCGGATGCCTTCAAACACGGAGGTACCGTAATGCAGCGCGTGGGACATCACGTGGACCTTCGCGTCCTCCCAGCGAACCATCTCACCATTGAACCAAATGTAATCAGCTTTTTTTGTCGTCATTTTTTCGTCCTGTCACGCTTAAGCGCGGATTTGTTGTGATGTGGTTGTGCTCTGGCAGATGGCAACATGGGCAACGTCTACCAGCTTTGATAACTGACTAAACAGTAAGTCGACCGGCCGCGGGCTGGCAACGGTTAATTCGATACTGATGTTTTGCGCGTCGGTGGCCGTCTCCATATTCATAGAGCAAATCTGAAAACCACGATGGCGCACCACGCGCAAAACGCGTTCTAATGTTTCCGGGTTGAAGCGAGCCTGCACGGCGACCTGATGTTGCATCATGATAATTTCTCCAGCATTTGTGAGTTACTGGCACCGGGCGGTACCAACGGCCAGACGTTCTCAAGCTCGTCGATTGAGACATGAAGCAGGTATGGCCCTTCGCTTGACAGCATGGTGTCGAGTGCCGCTTCAACCTGGTCTTTACGGGTGATGTGCTGGCCAGGAATGCCGAAGGCGCTGGCCAGGGTGAGGAAATCGGGGTTATCGGTCAGGGTGGTTTCACTGTAACGTTCCTGGAAGAACAGCTGTTGCCACTGGCGAACCATCCCTAAACGCTGGTTATCGAGCAACACGATCTTCAGCGGTAACTGCTTGCGCTTCACGGTGCCGAGCTCCTGAACGTTCATCATGAAGGAGCCGTCACCGGAGATACAGATAACGGTATCGTTCGGGCGGGCAACCTGTGCGCCAACCGCGGCTGGCAGACCGAAGCCCATCGTCCCTAACCCGCTGGAAGTGATGAAGTTTTCCGGACGGGTGTAGGTCATGTGCTGGGCGGACCACATCTGATGCTGGCCGACATCGGTCGTCACCACGCTGTCGGCGGGCTTACGGTCGGACAACTGCTTCAACAGCAGCGGCGCGTAGATGGCCTCGCCGGGATGGTCGTAACGCCAGGCGTGTTCAGCGCGCATATCGGCGGTATGCTGACGCCATGCGTTGATATCCAGCGGCTGCTGCAATGCCGGTAACAGCGCGTTGAGATCGCCCTGCAGCGCGACGTGCGCCTGACGCAGCTTGTTCATCTCCGCCGGGTCGATATCCATATGGATAACTTTGGCGTTCGGCGCAAAGGTATTCAGCTTACCGGTGACGCGGTCGTCAAAACGGGCACCGACGGCGATGAGCAGATCGCACGCCTGCACCGCCAGGTTTGCCGCTTTGGTGCCGTGCATCCCCAGCATGCCCAGATAGTAGGGGTAATCGGCATCTACCGCACCCAACCCTTTCAGCGTGCAGGTGGCAGGCATTTGCGTTGCCGCGATAAATTCGCGCAGGGCAGGAACCGCCTGCGCCATGCCTACGCCACCGCCAACGTACAGCATCGGCTGTTTCGCCTGCACCAGCATCTGACGCGCCTCTTCAACTTCCGCATGCGGAAACGCGTCGTCGTTTCCAACGGTGGAGAAGTGCGGCTCCAGTTCGCCGTGTGCGACCTGGATATCTTTCGGGATATCGACCAGAACCGGACCAGGGCGACCGGAGCTGGCAACCTCGAATGCTTCTGCCATTACGCGCGGCAGCTCTTCCAGAGACTGAACGAGAAAACTGTGTTTGGTGCAGGCCAGCGATAAACCGAGTACATCGACTTCCTGGAACGCGTCGGTGCCGATGAACGGAGAGGCAACCTGTCCGGTGATGGCAACAACGGGAACAGAATCCAGCAGTGCATCAGCCAGACCGGTGATCAGGTTCGTTGCGCCCGGACCTGAGGTCGCCATACAGACACCGGTTTTACCGGTGGCACGGGCATAACCGATGGCGGCCATCGCTGCGCCCTGCTCGTGTCGGCACAACAGGTGCTCCACGCCGCCGTCATACAGTGCATCGTAAATCGGCATAATTGCGCCACCCGGATAACCGAATACTGTCTCGACTCCCTGCGCGCGCAACGCATGTACTACCCACTGTGCCCCATTCATAGTTAGTTCCCCGTCATAAATCGGGAGAAACAGAATTTTGTGCTACTTGTCATTCTCTGCTCCTCATTTACGTTTTTTAGTCATAAAAAAACCCCCGGACCTTTCGGTGCGGGGGTCTTAGTTCGTTAAGGCTTGATTTCTAAGCCTTTCCTCGTCCAAGTGCAGCCCCGCACGGTGGGATAATAATCACCACCACGCTAATCACGACCAGGCTAATCACTCGTAGAAGGGCTGTCATTTTCAGTTCTTTTTGCATCTTGTTCGAAGGAATACCTAAAGAGTTATCACAGTTTTTCAATCAAACACAAGATTTATTTATGCCGGATTTGGTTAGCCCGCGAATCATATTTCTTAAAATCGTTGTTTTATATACGGAAATTAGAAAATGAATATTTTTCACTTTTTTACTCCTCCGCTAACCGTCAAAACAGGTTTTTTTTCGCTCTGCGAGGAGGGTTCCACGATTGTGCAATAGTTTCAGTGTGCTTTTAAAATCCCTGAACAGGCAGCGTAAATTCGCTAAATAGCGCTAAACAGGCATAACGCGTACTGGCATAGTGACACCAGGAGGTAGTGCAAATGTCACTGTCAGTTGTTTATACGCGTGCGGCTCTCGGGGTAAAGGCACCGCTTGTTTCCGTAGAGGTTCATTTGAGTAATGGGCTGCCCGGACTCACGCTTGTCGGGTTACCTGAAACGACGGTTAAAGAGGCCAGGGATCGCGTTCGCAGCGCAATAATAAATAGCGGTTATACCTTCCCCGCGAAGAAGATCACCATCAACCTTGCCCCCGCCGATCTGCCCAAAGAGGGCGGGCGATACGATTTACCTATCGCAATTGCGCTTCTCGCGGCTTCTGAGCAGCTTACTACGACCAGGCTAGGCTCGTACGAGTTCGTGGGTGAACTCGCGCTCACAGGCGCATTGAGAGGCGTTCCCGGTGCGATATCGGGAGCGCTGGAAGCCATTCGTGCAGGGCGGCAAATCATTGTCGCCAATGAAAACGCATCAGAAGTGAGTCTTATTGCCGAAAAGGGGTGCCTCATCGCCGGGCATCTTCAGGAAGTGTGTGCCTGGCTGGAAGGCCGACATGAACTGTCCGAGCCGGAGGAGTGCGACGAGGCTGTAGCAGATGTGCCAGAAGATCTCAGTGAGATCATGGGACAGGAGCAAGGTAAACGGGCGCTGGAGATTACGGCTGCAGGCGGACACAATCTCCTGCTGATTGGCCCGCCTGGTACAGGTAAAACGATGCTGGCGAGCAGGCTGAGTGGGTTGCTCCCGCCGCTCAATAATCATGAAGCGCTGGAAAGCGCTGCCATATATAGCCTCATCAGTTCGGCATCGTTGCAAAAACAGTGGCGCCGTCGCCCTTTTCGTTCCCCACATCATAGCGCTTCTCTGACGGCAATGGTCGGCGGTGGGTCTATCCCCGGACCGGGTGAGATCTCACTGGCACACAATGGCATTCTGTTTCTTGATGAGTTGCCTGAGTTTGAGCGTCGCGTGCTGGATGCACTGAGAGAACCTATTGAATCTGGAGAAATACATATCTCGCGCACGCGGGCCAAAATAAGCTATCCCGCGCAGTTTCAACTGGTCGCTGCGATGAACCCCAGCCCCACGGGGCATTATCAGGGCAACCATAACCGCTGTACGCCAGAGCAGACGCTGCGCTATCTGGGAAAGCTTTCCGGCCCATTCCTCGACCGTTTCGATTTATCCCTCGAAATCCCCCTCCCGCCGCCGGGCCTGCTCAGGCAGACGGGCATAACGGGTGAGAGCTCAGTAAAAGTGCGCGAGCGGGTGATCGCTGCCCAGGCACGACAATACGCCCGTCAAAACAGGCTGAATGCTCGGCTTGATAATGCCGGGATCCGGCAGTTTTGTTCGCTTAACAGTGAAGATGCAGGATGGCTTGAGGAGACGTTGACGCGCTTTGGGCTGTCTATACGAGCGTGGCAACGTTTGCTAAAAGTGGCCAGAACCATTGCTGACGTGGAGGGATGTACTGACATTGAGAGGAAACACTTGCAGGAGGCGCTGAGTTACCGCGCTATCGATCGTTTGCTGCTGCACCTGCAGAAGTTGCTGGCATAAAAAAAGGGGCCGTAGCCCCTTCTTATCATCTTAGTCATCAGACTCGGTGTAGTCTTCTGCACCTTCCATCTGCGGCTTACCGCCAGACAGCGTATGGAAGCGCTTTGGACGCTTAATGCGTGCCATATACTTGATCCATACACGTTCCGCTTCAGACTGCGGCTCACGCTCACCACGGCAAACAGAAACAAACTGTTTTTCGTCTTCAGTAGCAGGCTCACGCTTGCCCAGATCCAGCTCGTTAAAGGCATAACCATGGCGCTCAAGCAGTTGAGCTTCTTTGATGGTGAAATCGCCGTGACGAGAGAACCCGCGCGGATAATGTTTATTGTCGAAAAAACGATTAGTCGTCGTAAAGCTTTCCGCCATCCTACACGCTCCTAATTCTTTGGCCGAGCTATTTATGGCGCGGAGTATTAGTTACGCTTGACAGAGTGTAAAACAAAACATTTAAATCATAACGACAAATAATTTTGCGGAGAAAGATGTGGATACGGAATTGCTTAAAACTTTCCTTGAAGTGAGCAGAACACGCCACTTTGGGCGAGCAGCTGAAGCCCTTTACCTGACGCAGTCAGCAGTCAGTTTTCGTATTCGACAGCTGGAAAATCAACTGGGTGTGAATCTTTTTACCCGCCATCGCAACAATATCCGCCTCACGCCCGCCGGCGAAAAACTACTGCCGTACGCAGAAACGCTGATGAATACCTGGCAGGCGGCACGCAAAGAGGTTGCACATACTTCGAGGCATAATGAGTTCTCGATAGGGGCCAGCGCTTCCCTGTGGGAATGTATGCTAAGTCAGTGGCTTACCCGGCTTTATCAATCTCATAGCCACCTGCAATTTGAAGCCAGGATTGCGCAACGGCAGTCGCTGGTTAAGCAACTTCATGAGCGCCAGCTTGATCTTCTTATCACAACCGAAGCCCCCAAGATGGACGAATTTAGCAGCCAGATTGTGGGCCAGTTTGGCCTGGCGCTTTATGCCTCTGAACCTTCGATGATGAAGGCAGACTTGACCTATTTGCGCCTGGAATGGGGGCCTGATTTTCAGCAGCATGAGACGGGCTTGATTGCACCTGATGACGTCCCACAGTTAACGACCAGCTCTGCAGAGATCGCCTGTCAGCAACTGCCCTTGCTGAGAGGTTGTACCTGGTTACCTGTTCGCTGGGCAGACACTAAAGCTGGGCTGCATACCGTAATGGATTCCACCACGCTTACCAGACCGCTGTATGCGATTTGGCTGCAAAACAGTGATAAGCAGTCGCAGATAAAAGATCTGTTAAAAATCAATGTAATGGATTGATACATCAGCCAGCAGGAATGCTGGCTGAATAGTAAGAAGAGATGTTTTTACAGTCTTTCAGGCAAAAAAAAATCCTTTGCCGAAGCAAAGGATTCTATATGGCAGGGGCGGAGAGACTCGAACTCGCGACACCCGGTTTTGGAGACCGGTGCTCTACCAACTGAGCTACGCCCCTAAAGTCTTTTTGCCATTAAGCCTGCCAGTAAGGCAGGCTTAATGTC
>NZ_JBRIQR010000019.1:0-99523 GCF_052983755.1 Enterobacter sp. CFEC122
CATTGTCTGTGAAGTGATTCACATCCGCCGTGTCGATGGAGGCGCATTATAGGGAGCCGCCGAGGAATGACAAGCGGAAAAATGCATTTTTATTTCAACCGCTCACCTTTTCACCAAAAAGGCTATTTTTGGTGCTTTTTAATCTCTTTTGGCAGATCGGCCAGACTATTAATCACCCAATCCGCCGCATTCTCAGCTTCTGGCGTCACTGGCTTGCCGGTACGCACTAATATTTTAGTCCCTACACTCGCGGCTGCGGCTGCCTGCATATCTTCCAGTTTATCGCCCACCATATAAGAAGCCGCCATATCAATGTGCAGGAACTCCTGCGCAGAGATAAACATCCCCGGATGCGGCTTACGGCAATCACAGGTCTGACGATACGCTTCTACGGTTCCCTGCGGATGATGCGGACAATAGTAGATACCATCCAGATCCACACCGCGGTCGGCAAGTGACCAGTCCATCCATTCCGTCAGCGTCTCGAACTGCGCTTCGGTGAATTTACCGCGTGCAATACCAGACTGGTTCGTCACCACCACCAGCGCATAGCCCATCTCTTTCAACTGGCGCATGGCATCTATTACGCCCTCGATAAACTCGAACTCATCAATCTCATGGACATAACCGTGATCCACATTAATAGTGCCGTCACGATCGAGAAAAATTGCGGGTACTGATTTTGCCACCGGTTTGCTCCTGAAAAAGGCATGTTCAGCTAGTATCTCATGAATCGCAGCGCAATAAAGTGCTCATCGTACAGAGTTGGATTGATTTAGACGTCTGGATGCCTTAACATCCGTTTTGTTTACGGTCATCACCCGTATCTGGCAGAAGAAAATGCCACGGCTAACTTACATACGATAAAAATAATCTAATGATTAAACTTTCCAATATCACCAAAGTGTTCCAGCAGGGGAACCGAACCATTCAGGCGCTGAACAACGTCAGCCTGCATGTTCCTGCTGGTCAAATTTATGGCGTCATTGGCGCATCGGGTGCAGGTAAAAGTACGCTGATCCGTTGTGTTAACCTGCTTGAGCGCCCAACCCAGGGCAGCGTAGAAGTTGGCGGCCAGGAACTTACCGCCCTTTCAGAGAAAGAACTCACCAAAGCGCGTCGTCAGATTGGCATGATCTTCCAGCACTTTAACCTTCTGGCTTCCCGCACCGTGTTCGGTAACGTTGCCTTACCGCTGGAGCTGGATAACACGCCGAAAGAAGAAGTGAAGCGTCGCGTCACCGAGCTGCTCGACCTCGTAGGTCTGGGCGACAAACAGGATAGCTACCCGGCAAATCTGTCCGGTGGGCAAAAACAGCGTGTGGCCATTGCCCGCGCGCTGGCAAGCAATCCTAAGGTGCTGCTGTGTGATGAAGCCACCAGCGCACTGGATCCGGCAACCACGCGTTCTATTCTGGAACTGCTGAAAGACATTAACCGTCGTCTGGGCCTGACGATCCTCCTTATTACGCACGAGATGGATGTGGTGAAACGCATCTGCGACTGCGTGGCGGTCATCAGTAACGGTGAACTGATCGAGCAGGACACGGTAAGCGAAGTGTTCTCGCATCCGAAAACCCCGCTGGCGCAGCAGTTCATCCAGTCCACGCTGCATCTGGATATTCCGGAAGACTATCTGGAACGTCTGAAAACAGAAGCAACAGCAGACAGCGTCCCGATTCTGCGCATGGAGTTCACCGGCCAGTCCGTTGATGCTCCCCTGCTTTCCGAAACCGCACGTCGCTTTAACGTGAATAACAACATCATCAGCGCGCAGATGGATTACGCCGGTGGCGTGAAGTTCGGCATCATGCTGACAGAAATGCACGGCACACAAGAAGAAACCCAGGCAGCCATTGCCTGGCTGCAAGAACATCACGTAAAAGTAGAGGTACTGGGTTATGTCTGAGCCGATGATGTGGCTGCTGGTTCGCGGCGTTTGGGAAACGCTGGCAATGACCTTTGTCTCTGGCTTCTTTGGTTTTGTGATTGGCCTGCCGGTCGGCGTGTTGCTGTACGTGACGCGTCCGGGTCAAATCATTGAGAACGCGAAGCTGTACCGTACGCTCTCTGCGCTGGTGAACATCTTCCGTTCTATCCCGTTCATTATTCTGCTGGTGTGGATGATTCCATTTACCCGCGTGATCGTCGGAACGTCTATCGGTCTGCAGGCGGCGATCGTTCCGCTGACCGTTGGCGCTGCGCCGTTTATCGCCCGTATGGTGGAAAACGCCCTGCTGGAGATCCCTACCGGTTTGATCGAAGCGTCCCGCGCGATGGGCGCCACGCCGATGCAGATCGTCCGCAAGGTTCTGCTGCCTGAGGCACTGCCAGGGCTGGTGAATGCGGCAACCATTACGCTTATCACCCTGGTCGGTTATTCCGCGATGGGCGGTGCCGTAGGCGCGGGCGGTTTAGGTCAGATTGGTTACCAGTACGGCTATATTGGATATAACGCGACCGTGATGAATACCGTTCTGGTATTGCTGGTTGTTCTGGTTTACTTAATCCAGTTCTCTGGCGATCGCATCGTCCGGGCTGTTACGCACAAATAACGTTACACACAACATAAACTCTACGAGTTAAGGATAAAACATGGCGTTTAAATTAAAGACCTTCGCAGCAGTAGGCGCGCTGATCGGCTCTCTGGCACTGGTGGGTTGCGGTCAGGATGAAAAAGATCCGAACCACATTAAAGTGGGCGTTATCGTAGGTGCAGAACAGCAGGTTGCAGAAGTTGCTCAGAAAGTAGCGAAAGAGAAATATGGCCTGGACGTGGAGCTGGTGACCTTCAACGATTACGTTCTGCCGAACGAAGCGCTGAGCAAAGGTGATATCGACGCGAACGCCTTCCAGCATAAACCATACCTGGACCAGCAGATCAAAGATCGCGGCTATAAACTGGTGGGCGTGGGTAACACCTTCGTTTATCCAATTGCCGGTTACTCTAAGAAAATTAAATCCCTGGACGAGCTGCAGCCGGGCTCTCAGGTTGCCGTCCCTAACGACCCAACTAACCTTGGTCGTTCTCTGCTGCTGCTGCAGAAAGTGGGCCTGATCAAACTGAAAGACGGTGTTGGCCTGCTGCCAACCGTTCTGGATGTCACCGAGAACCCGAAAAATCTGAAAATTGTTGAGCTGGAAGCACCGCAGCTGCCACGTTCTCTGGACGATGCGCAGATTGCCCTGGCCGTTATCAACACCACGTACGCCAGCCAGATTGGCCTGACCCCAGCTAAAGACGGTATCTTCGTTGAAGATAAAGACTCTCCATACGTAAACCTGATCGTGACTCGCGAAGACAACAAAGACGCGGAAAACGTGAAGAAATTCGTACAGGCCTATCAGTCTGACGAAGTTTACCAGGAAGCCAACAAAGTGTTTAACGGCGGCGCTGTTAAGGGCTGGTAATCTCACCTCAGTGTAATATCATCAGGACGGGCTTATGCCCGTCTTGTCATTTGTGCAGTCAACTGATTCAATATCTGACGTTTTGATTATCCATTGAGGAAATATTATGCGTGCTTTACCGATCTGTCTTTTAGCACTCATGCTGAGCGGCTGTTCTATGCTAAGCAGATCTCCCGTTGAACCTGTTCAAAGCACGGCAACCCCGCCAAAGACCGAGCCTGCGAAACCGAAAGTGGTTCGCCCTGCGCCGGTTCGCATTATCACGAAAGCGGATGAACTCGTCGGTAAACCGTTCCGTGAACTGGGCGAAGTGAGCGGCGAATCCTGTCAGGCGACCAATCAGGACTCACCACCGAATATCCCGACAGCGCGTAAACGCATGCAGATTAATGCCGCAAAAATGAAAGCCAACGCGGTCCTGCTGCACAGCTGTGAAGTCACCAGCGGCACGCCGGGCTGCTACCGTCAGGCGGTGTGCATCGGTTCTGCGCTGAACATCACGGCGAAATGAGTGCATTTCAGTTCGAGCAGATAGGCGTTATCCACTCTCCTTACAAAGAGAAGTTCGCCGTCCCCCGCCAGCCCGGTCTTGTCACCAGCGGACGCGGTGAGCTTCACCTGATTGCGCCTTACAATCAGGCCGATGCGGTACGCGGGCTTGAGGCGTTCAGCCACCTGTGGGTGGTGTTCGTGTTTCACCAGACGATGGAAGGCGGCTGGCGTCCTACCGTGCGTCCTCCTCGTCTTGGCGGCAATGCGAGAATAGGGGTGTTTGCGACGCGCTCGACCTTCCGTCCAAACCCGGTTGGCATGTCGCTGGTTGAACTGAAAGGCATACGCTGCCAGAAAGATCGGGTGATACTGGAGTTAGGTAGCCTGGACCTTGTCGACGGCACGCCGGTGATCGACATCAAACCCTATTTGCCCTTCGCCGAAGCCCTTCCGGACGCGCGTGCAAGCTATGCTCAGGACGCCCCACAGGCGGACATGCCTGTATATTTTACGCCTGAGATAACCGCTCAGTTCGGCCAACTGGAGAAACGCTATCCTCGCTTACGGGATTTCATCACCGAAGTTCTGGCACAGGACCCGCGTCCGGCCTACCGTAAAGAAGAGGAAGCAGGCAAAACGTACGCCGTCTGGCTGCTCGATTTTAACGTTCGCTGGCGCGTCACCGAGGCAGGTTTTGAAGTGTTTGCCCTTGAACCCAGGTAATTTTGTTCTCCTCTCTTTTGGCATCTTTGCCACACTGGTAAACTAAACCACTTTTTTTGTGTCAGGCTGGTGTTTCAGCCTGTTCCAATCGTCGAAATGGAACCGTAACAACATGCGTACTAGCCAATATCTGCTCTCCACTCTGAAGGAGACGCCTGCCGACGCCGAAGTGATCAGCCATCAGCTGATGCTGCGCGCCGGGATGATCCGCAAGCTGGCCTCCGGGTTATACACCTGGCTGCCGACCGGCGTGCGCGTCCTGAAAAAAGTCGAAAACATCGTGCGTGAAGAGATGAACAACGCCGGTGCTATCGAGGTGTCCATGCCCGTGGTTCAGCCCGCTGACCTGTGGCAGGAGAGCGGTCGTTGGGAACAGTATGGTCCTGAACTGCTGCGCTTCGTCGATCGTGGCGAGCGTCCGTTCGTTCTCGGCCCAACGCATGAAGAAGTCATCACCGACCTGATTCGTAATGAGCTGAGCTCTTACAAACAGCTGCCGCTGAACTTCTTCCAGATCCAGACCAAGTTCCGTGACGAAGTTCGCCCGCGTTTCGGCGTCATGCGCTCTCGCGAATTCCTGATGAAAGACGCCTACTCTTTCCATACCTCTCAGGAATCCCTGCAAGAGACCTACGACGCAATGTACGCGGCGTACAGCAAAATCTTCTCCCGCATGGGTCTGGATTTCCGTGCTGTGCAGGCTGATACCGGCTCCATCGGCGGTAGCGCATCTCATGAATTCCAGGTACTGGCGCAGAGCGGTGAAGACGATGTGATCTTCTCTGACTCTTCCGATTACGCGGCGAACATCGAATTCGCAGAAGCGCTTGCACCAAAAGAACCGCGTGCTGCGGCAACGCAAGAGATGACGCTGGTTGATACGCCAAACGCGAAAACCATTGCCGAGCTGGTTGAGCAGTTCAACCTGCCGATCGAAAAAACCGTGAAGACGCTGCTGGTGAAAGCCACCGAAGGGAGCGCTTACCCGCTGGTTGCCCTGCTGGTGCGTGGCGATCACGAGCTGAACGAAGTGAAAGCTGAGAAGCTGCCGCAGGTCGCCAGCCCGCTGACGTTCGCCACGGAAGCGGAAATCCGCGCCGTGGTCAATGCTGGCCCAGGTTCTCTTGGTCCGGTGAATATGCCGGTTCCTGTTGTTATTGACCGCACGGTAGCCGCGATGAGCGACTTCTCCGCCGGTGCGAACATCGACGGTAAACACTACTTCGGCATCAACTGGGATCGCGACGTGGCGACGCCGGAAGTAGCAGACATCCGTAACGTGGTCGCAGGCGATCCAAGCCCGGACGGTCAGGGTACCCTGATGATCAAGCGCGGCATTGAAGTCGGTCACATCTTCCAGCTGGGTGATAAATACTCGCGCGCGCTGAACGCCGCTGTTCAGGGTGAAGATGGCCGTAACCAGATCCTGACCATGGGTTGCTACGGTATCGGGGTGACGCGCGTGGTAGCTGCCGCCATTGAGCAGAACTATGACGAGCGCGGCATCGTCTGGCCAGACAACATCGCGCCGTTCCAGGTTGCGATTCTGCCAATGAACATGCACAAGTCTTACCGCGTGCAGGAGCTGGCCGAGAAGCTGTATGCCGAGCTGCGTGCACAGGGTATCGAAGTGCTGATGGATGACCGTAAAGAGCGTCCGGGCGTGATGTTTGCCGATATGGAACTGATCGGTATCCCACACACCGTCGTGATCGGCGACCGTAACCTCGACAGCGACGAGATTGAATACAAATACCGTCGCAGCGGCGAAAAACAGATGATCAAGACCGGCGACATTCTTGATTACCTGGTGAAAGCCATCAAAGGCTAAACAAAAAACCCCGCTCAGGCGGGGTTTTTTAATGGCTCAGCGTCAGCTTATTTACTGTTACAGTCTTTACCCGCAACAAACTTCGCGTCTTTATCTGCCACCAGCGTTTTCACCATCTCTCCACTATCCGGGTTTGGCTCCAGCGTAAAGTGACCGTCCACCGTCAGCAATACCGGTTTGCTGTCATTGCCGCGCGCCACCGCGTAATCACGTTCAAGCTGCGCATTGTTTGCCACGCTGACCTTCTTACCGGTTGCGCAGTCGGTAAAGATCGCCGCATCCGCCATATAGAAGTACATCCCCCGCATCGCCATCGGCGTCGCGGGCAGAGCCGCTTTTACCGGCGCCAGCGTGTAGTTAAACTGGGATTCAATTGGATTGCCTTCACGATCCAGCATCTCTATCCCCTCGCCTTTGGCGCGGAAATAAGTTTTCTCGCCAGCGGTATCCGTCAGAACCAGCTTCTCCGCCGTTCGCGCCCATGTTCCATAAGTTGCAAAAGAAGAAGGCTCTTTTGCGCCCTGATAGCGCTGGTTCATCACCCAGGTGCCGTCTTTTTGCAGGAACAGGGACGTTTCAATGCCTTCACAGTCCGCGCAAGGCAATACGCCGCGCCAGCTCTGCTGCATCGGTTTTAATTCTTCCGTCTGCGTGGGTTGTAAAACCTGCGTTTCGGAGCGGTTGTTACACCCGAAAAGCGCAAACAGCGTACTCACTGCCAGCGCTGACCATAATGCTTTTTTCACAATGAATTCCTTATGAAAAGTGTGTTCCCTTTCGTCACTCTGTGGGGCGACGAACTTTACCGCGTAGTGCTTTCACTGTGGATTTTTGGGCCTTCGAGGCCAGCCGACGCTCTTTCGATGCGCGGGTTGGCCGCGTTGCCCGGCGGCTTTTTTGTACTGCCGTTAATTCTTTGATGACCGCCACCAGCCTGGCTATCGCCGCTTCCCGGTTGAGCTCCTGGCTGCGGTATTCCTGGGCTTTGATCACCATCACGCCATCGCTGGTGATCAGGTGATGGCTGGCAGCAAGCAGACTTTCTTTATAATACTCTGGCAGGCTTGAGGCCCGAATGTCAAAACGCAAATGGATTGCCGTTGAGGCCTTGTTGACGTGCTGCCCACCTGCCCCCTGAGCACGGATGGCGGTGATCTCCAGCTCGTTGTCCGGAATGCTGACGTTTCGGGACAGGACGATCATGAGGCCGGTTGCCACGCCGTAAAATGAATTTCCAGATTATTCTGAGAATCAGAGAGCCAGATGGCACCGTCCTGAATCGTCGCCTGCAACACCATGGTCCGGCTGGCAAAGTCGCTCAGCTGCGCCAGTTGCTCATCATCCAGATACCAGACCGTGAGATTTTTAAACTGTCCGCACTTGCTCTTGTTTTGCTGCCACCAAATCTCCGCAGCGCGCTGATTATACGCGAATAAGGCCACTTCAGCGGACTGAGTGCAGGCCTTCTTAATTCTGCGCTCGTCCGGCAGTCCAAGTTCGATCCACAAATCGATACCCAGATGATCGTTGCGCAGCCAGGCTTCTGGCTCGTCTTCTGCGCTTAACCCACGGGTAAACTGCAGACGCTCGTCAGCGTACTTAATCCACGCCAGCAGGCGCAGCATCATGCGCTCCTGGGTTTCGGAGGGGTGGCGAGCCAGCGTCAGCGAGGCGTCCAGGAACTGGTTGCGATCAAGATCGGCCACATTGACCACTGCTTTATAAATTGTCGCTTTCAGCGCCATGAGAGAACTCCATTCGAATCAGGCGCTCATTGTAGCGAAAACCGCGGCAAAAGGCTGTTGTAGGGTGATAAATACACCGCTATCAAGGCGCTGATATTGCTTAAATGAGTATGGTATAGTCACCTTGCTAAACCGAGTTTATCTTCGTAGGCTTAATGATATCTCACAGTAAGTCAGTGCGCTGGCGGGAGGGGATGTGAATAATTATTGTGAGTTAATTCGCAAACGGTATGCGGAAATCGCCAGCGGAGATCTGGGGTATGTCCCGGACGCGTTGGGCTGTGTATTGAAAGTGCTTAATGAAGTGGCCTCTGATGAGGGCCTTTCAGAGTCGGTCAGGGAAAAAGCAGCGTATGCTGCGGCGAATTTACTGGTGAGCGATTATGTCGATGAATGATACTTATCAACCCATCAATTGTGATGACTATGACAACCTCGAACTCGCCTGCCAGCATCATTTATTACTGACGCTGGAGCTAAAAGATGGCGAAGTGTTGAAGGCGAAGGCCAGCGATCTGGTTTCACGTAAGAATGTGGAATACCTGATAGTGGAAGATGCCGGTGCGACGCGTGAGCTGCGCCTGGATAAAATAGCCAGCTTCAGCCACCCGCAAATCGGCACCGTCGTGGTGAGCGAATCCTGATGACATTAACGGGCAGCCTGGCTGCCCGTTACGCTTTCTGCCACTCAAACCTGACCCCCTCTTCCGCCCATCCCGCTTCCGTGATGAAAATGCCCGCAGCAGCAATCAATGTTTCACCATAGAACAGCAGCGGCGTGGTGTCGCGCAGCCACGGCGGCACGTTGCACTCCTGCCAGATTTTCTTCAGCTTGCGTCCCCCGTTGCGCCCGACAATATGCAGCATGCCGCCAGCCTTAAAGCGTACCGTTACCGGTTCTCCTGCCTCTGGCAGCCTCACATGACCAGACGGTATAAGAGAGACACGTCCTGCCTCACTGGGCAATATCAGCGGAAGCGCAGGAGAAAGCCAGTCGAGCACCACACTGGTCAGTGAGGGCGTTGATTTTACCCACCAGAGTTCCCCTTTGTAGCGCCTTACGTCAAAACCGTTCAGATGGACGCACGGGGAAGCATCCTCCCGCGCCAGGGCAACTTCGTCCCAGATACGGTTTAGCATCGCCCGCGACGGCATCGCGGCGTGATGAGAGGCCAGCCAGCGCCGTAGCAGCGCAGCGCGGCGCACCGGGCTCATCGCTTTCAGCGGTGCAATCGCCAGCGCTCCGTCTTCAGAAATCAGTTCAGCCAGCTCGTCACTCAACAGCTCGTCCAGCAGCGATTCCTGTTCGGCGCACAGCATAGCGCTTCTTGCCGTCGCGTCGGCGAAATGCGGCCAGCGCTCGCTCAATAGCGGGAGGACGCGCAGACGCAGAAAGTTACGGTCATAGCCGTCATCCTGGTTGCTCTCATCTTCAATCCAGCTGAGCTGATGTTCTCGCGCCCAGGCCTCAAGCGAGGCGCGCGTCTCGCCAAGCAGCGGACGCAGTAACGTTGTACCGGCAAACTCAGAACGCTCAGGCATTGCTGAAAGCCCTGCCGGTCCGCTGCCCCGCTTAAGCGCCAGCAGAAAGGTTTCACACTGATCGTCCAGGTGCTGGGCCGTGACAAGCGCTTCTCCTGTACGCAATGCCCCGGCAAAGGCGGCATAGCGAGCTTTACGCGCCTGCGCCTCAATGCCCAGCCCTTCCTCTGCAAGCGTGACGCGCTCGACGAGAAGCGGGATCGCCCACGCCGCACACATAGCTTCGCAGTGCGCCACCCACATCTCTGCGCGAGGACTTAATCCGTGATGAATATGTATCGCGCGCAGCTGGACGTCAGGCTCCCGATCGCGCCAGCACTTAAGGCGATGAAGCAGAACGGTGGAATCCAGGCCACCGCTAAACCCCACCAGCAGCTGGCGGTACGGTGAAACGGCGTGTGCGATAGCGGGTAAGGTCATAGGGAATTACACATAAAAAATGCCCGAACTGAACGGGCATTATCACACAGGACGAAGATTACTGCTGATAAAGCTCCAGCGGCAGGCCGTCCGGGTCGTTGAAAAAGGTAAAACGCTTGTCGGTGAACGGATCGACGCGGATCGCTTCACACGTCACGCCGTGCGCTTCCAGATGTTTTACTGCGCTATCCAGGTCATCGACGCTGAAGGCAAGATGGCGCAGGCCACAGGCTTCCGGGCGGGACGGACGCGCAGGCGGAAAAGGAAAAGAGAACAGTTCAATCACATACTGCCCGTTTAACGCCAGGTCGCCCTTCCAGGAGTCGCGCTCCTCACGGTAGGCCTCGCTCAACAGCGTAAAGCCGAGAATGTCGCAGTAGAAGGCCTTACTCTTCGCGTAATCGGTCGCAATGATCGCAATATGATGAACAGCTTTTAAACCCAGCATAGCTTCTCCTTTTTATGATGCCTGAACGTTACAACCGAAAACCCGCACCTGGCAAGCGGTCACTCTTATTTTAGGACTCGCACCCAGTACACGCCGTTTTCGTCGCGCTTCGCACCGTGGATATCCGTCTCAAAACCGGGATAGTGACGCCCTACCGAACAGAGCATCAGCAGGAAATCGAGCACGGCCCGACTCTCTTCGGTAATCATCTCTCCCGGCATGAGGAGCGGTACGCCCGGCGGATACGGCAGGATCATGTTTGCCGATACGCGCCCAACCAGATTTTCCAGCTCGACGGTTTCGACCTCCCCCCTCACCTGGCGCTGCCACGCCTTGTGCGGGGTAAACTTCATCTCCGGCAACACATCGAACGCCTGTAGCATCAGACGCGGCAGATCGTGCTGACGGATCAGCCTGTGGATCCCCTGGGCCAGATCCTGAATACGCATGTTACGGTAGAAGTCAGGATCCTCCGCGTAGAGATCCGGCAGCATGTTCTTCACCCGCAGGTTGAGATCGTAGGCGCGCTTAAATTCCATCAGACCGCGCAGCAGCCCCATCGCCCGGGTTTTATCGATCCCGATACTGAACAGGAACAGCAAATTATAGGGGCCTGTTTTCTCCACCACCACGCCGCGTTCATCAAGGAATTTCGCCACCAGCGCAGCCGGGATCCCTTCCTCGCTCATCTTGCCCTGCTCATCCATACCCGGCGTCAGGATCGTCACCTTAACCGGGTCGAGGAACATATGGTCACTATCGGCATCCCGGAAGCCATGCCAGTCTTCGGCGGGCGAAACCGGCCAGCATTCTGCTTCATCAATCTCTTCCGGCTGCCAGATATCAAAGAACCAGCCGTCGGCTTCCTCTTTCAGCCGCTGAACCTCTTTACTGAAATGCAGTGCGCGCTCCACAGAGCGATTGATAAGACGTTTACCGGGATTGCCGCGCAGCATCGCCGCAGCCGTTTCGATAGACGCCACCAGCGGATAGCTTGGTGAGGTGGTGGTATGCATCATAAAGGCTTCGTTAAAGGTCTCTTCGTCGTATTCGCCTTTGATGTGAATCAGCGAAGCCTGGGAAAACGCGGCCAGCATTTTGTGCGTCGACTGCGTTTCGAAGAACACTTTACCCGGCACGCGTTCACCGCTCATGCCGCTTTTACCCGCGTAAATCGGGTGGAAATTGGTGTACGGTACCCACGCGGAATCGAAGTGGATCGACGGCACGTCCAAAGTCTTTTTGATCCAGTCCGTGTTGTACAGCAGACCGTCATAGGTCGAGTTGGTGATCACCGCATGGACAGGCCAGCCTGCACCGGGCACTGCCGCGACCTTGCGTTCAATGGCTTCATGCGTGAACTCCCGCCGCGGAATACCGCCCAGAATACCGAGCGCGTTGCGCGTGGGCGACAGCCAGAGCGGTACGACGTCGCTCATCATCAGCAAGTGCGCCAGCGACTTGTGGCAGTTACGGTCAATCAGCAGGGTGCTGCCCGCAGGCGCGGCGTACATCCCGACGATTTTGTTCGAGGTCGAGGTGCCGTTGGTCACCATATAGCTCTGCTCGGCCCCAAAGGTGCGGGCGATATACTCTTCGGCTTCCAGATGCGGTCCGGTATGATCCAGCAGCGAGCCTAGTTCGGTGACTGAAATGGACACGTCCGCTTTCAGCGTGTTGCCACCAAAGAAATCATAGAACAGGCAGCCCACCGGGCTTTTTTGGTAGGCCGTTCCCGCCATATGCCCAGGCGTACAGAAGGTATATTTCCCCTCTTTCACGTAGGTGAAGAGCGCCCGGGTAAAGGGCGGCGTAATGTTATCGAGATATTCATTCGTGTATTGCTGAATTCGGGTTGCAATGTCTTCCGCCACGCCGAGGGAATATTCAAAGAACCACAGCGCCATACGCATATCATTGGCGCTGACGTCCATGGTTGAGTGGGTATTAATAAACGCGTACAGCGGGAGATATTCGTTCAGCTTGTTGATGTCGCTGCACAGTTCGAGGTCATATTCATCCCAGTCGAAGATCACGCCGCAGATACGCGGGTTATGCTCGATGAACTTCAGCAGATCGGCGCTGTTGTGCGGCCAAATTAGCTGATACCCGCGCGACTGCAGGGCTTGCTCCAGCTCCTTAATCGGCTCATCTTTATAAAAGACGCCGTGTGGCCCCATAACGGCAATGATATTCATGGGCTTCCTCCTTAAAAAACATTAGCTAAGCATAGTCCGGCTAAACCGCAGGTATAAAAAAAGCCGCAACATTGTGCGGCTTTTCAGATAATTGTGAGGCTTACGCGTAGCCGTAGGTCATCAGACGCTGGTAACGGCGGTTGAGCAGATCTTCTTTGCTCAGCGCGTCCAGGTCTGCCAGATCGGCCAGCAGCTGCGCTTTCAGGGACGCCGCCATCACTTCCGGCTTACGATGAGCCCCACCCAGCGGTTCCGGGATGATGGAATCGATCAGCTTAAGCTCTTTCAGACGCGGCGCAATGATGCCCATCGCTTCGGCAGCCAGAGGCGCTTTGTCGGCACTCTTCCACAGAATGGACGCGCAGCCTTCCGGGGAGATTACGGAATAGGTGCTGTACTGCAGCATATTCACTTTATCGCCCACGCCAATTGCCAGCGCGCCACCGGAACCACCCTCACCGATAACGGTACAGATGACCGGCACCTTCAGACGAGACATCTCGCGCAGGTTGCGCGCGATAGCTTCAGACTGACCGCGCTCTTCCGCACCCACGCCAGGGTAGGCACCCGGGGTGTCGATGAAGGTGATGATTGGCATGTTGAAACGCTCAGCCATCTCCATCAGACGCAGGGCTTTGCGGTAGCCTTCTGGGGCTGGCATACCGAAGTTACGACGGATTTTCTCTTTGGTTTCACGACCTTTCTGATGACCAATGATCATCACCGGGCGTCCGTCCAGACGCGCGATACCGCCTACGATAGCTTTGTCGTCAGCGTATGCGCGATCGCCTGCCAGTTCGTCAAATTCGTCAAACGCCAGGCGGACATAATCCAGGGTGTACGGACGCTGTGGATGGCGTGCCAGCTGGGCTACCTGCCATGCGCCGAGATCGGCAAAGATTTTGCGCGTCAGTTCTACGCTTTTCTCACGCAGACGATGCACTTCTTCGTCGATGTTAATATCCAGTTTTTCATCCTGACGGCTTACCGCTGTCAGAGAATCGATTTTCGCTTCCAGCTCAGCAATCGGCTGTTCGAAATCAAGGAAATTCAGACTCATAGTATTCCTGTATTAGTCAAACTCCAGTTCCACCTGCTCCGAACCAATGAGGCCACGGAGATCGTTCAGTAAACGATCGCTCGGAGAGACACGCCACGTTGCACCAAAGCGCAACCGCGCACGTGCATCCGCCCTCTGATAGTAGAGATGTACTGGAATTGTCCCCGAGCGGTGGGGTTCCAGAGACTGACGGAGTCGGTTTAAAAGCTGGTCATCAATTTGCCTGTCCGTCAGCGAGATAGCAAGCCCGCGAGCATATTTTTCCCGGGCTTCGTCAATGTCCATCACTTCGCGGGCGGTCATTTTAAGCCCCCCACTGAAGTCATCAAAGCTGACCTGTCCGCTGACGATAAGTATGCGGTCTTTTTCCAGCAATTGCTGGTATTTATCCAGCGCGTCGGTGAACAACATCACCTCCAGACGCCCGGAACGGTCATCCAACGTACAGATGCCGATACGATTGCCGCGCTTGGTGACCATAACCCTTGCAGCAATCACGAGCCCCGCAGCCGTGGTGATTTTACCACGTTCTGTCGGATGCATGTCTTTCAGCCTGTGGCCGCCGACATAGCGCTCAATTTCTTTAATGTACTGGTTGATCGGGTGCCCCGTCAGGTACAGGCCTAACGTCTCACGCTCGCCGTCCAGCACCACCTGTTCTGGCCACGGCTGGCAGTTGGAATAAGATTGCTCGATCTGCTCTGGCTCTTCCGCCAGCACGCCGAACATATCCGCCTGACCAATGGCTTCCGCTTTCGCGTGCTGATCCGCCGCTTTCAGGGCGTCGCCCAGCGAGTTCATCAGCGCGGCGCGGTGCGGCCCCAGCCTGTCGAACGCGCCGGACATGATCAGTTTTTCCAGCACGCGGCGGTTCAGCTTTTTGGTATCGGTACGGGCGCAAAGATCGAACAGCTCGCGGAAATACCCGCCGTTGTTGCGCGCTTCGATGATCGCCTCGATCGGCCCCTCGCCCACGCCCTTGATCGCGCCGATCCCGTAAACGATCTCCCCGTCGTCATTGACGTGGAAATGGTAGAGACCTGAGTTAATATCCGGCGGCAGGATCTTCAGCCCCATGCGCCAGCACTCATCCACCAGGCCCACCACCTTCTCGGTGTTGTCCATATCGGCGGTCATTACCGCAGCCATAAACTCCGCAGGATAGTGTGCCTTCAGCCACAGCGTTTGATACGACACCAAAGCATAGGCGGCTGAGTGAGATTTGTTAAATCCGTACCCGGCGAATTTCTCCACCAGGTCGAAGATTTTCATCGCCAGCTCGCCGTCGACGCCGTTTTTCTTCGCCCCGTCTTCAAAGATGGAACGCTGCTTGGCCATCTCTTCCGGCTTTTTCTTACCCATCGCACGACGCAGCATGTCCGCGCCGCCGAGCGTATAGCCGGAAAGCACCTGGGCGATCTGCATCACCTGTTCCTGATACAGGATGATGCCATAGGTTGGCTCCAGTACCGGCTTCAGGCTTTCGTGCTGCCACTGAACGTCCGGGTAGGAAATCTCTTCGCGCCCGTGCTTACGGTCGATAAAGTTATCTACCATCCCTGACTGCAAAGGGCCCGGACGGAACAGAGCCACCAGTGCGATCATATCTTCGAAGCAGTCGGGCTGCAGGCGCTTAATCAGATCTTTCATGCCGCGGGATTCAAGCTGGAAGACGGCGGTGGTCTCCGAGCGCTGCAGCATGTCGAAACTTTTCTTGTCGTCCAGCGGGATGGCCGCGATATCCAGCGGCGGCTCGCCGTTCTTCTCGCGGCGGGCGTTGATCATCTCCAGCGCCCAGTTGATGATGGTCAGCGTACGCAGGCCAAGGAAGTCGAACTTCACCAGCCCAGCGTATTCTACGTCGTTCTTGTCGAACTGGGTGACCGGATGCTGGCCCGCTTCATCGCAATACAGCGGCGCGAAGTCGGTGATTTTGGTCGGGGCGATAACCACGCCCCCCGCATGCTTACCGGCGTTACGCGTGACGCCTTCCAGCTTGCGCGCCATGTCGATCAGCGCTTTGACCTCTTCGTCCGCTTCATAGATTTCCGGCAGCTGCGGTTCAGCCTCAAAGGCTTTTGCCAGCGTCATGCCCGGATCGGGTGGCACCAGTTTAGAGATGCGATCGACAAACCCGTACGGGTGGCCCAGCACGCGGCCCACGTCGCGGATAACCGCTTTCGCCGCCATCGTACCGAAGGTAATGATCTGCGATACCGCATCACGGCCGTACATATCGGCCACATGCTCGATCACCTGGTCACGTTTCTCCATGCAGAAGTCAACGTCGAAGTCGGGCATCGAGACACGTTCCGGGTTGAGGAAACGTTCGAATAGCAGGTCGAATTCCAGCGGATCGAGGTCGGTAATTTTCAGCGCATACGCCACCAGCGAACCTGCGCCGGAGCCACGCCCCGGTCCAACCGGCACGCCGTTATCCTTCGACCACTGGATGAACTCCATAACGATCAGGAAGTAGCCCGGGAAGCCCATCTGGTTGATCACCTGGAGTTCAATGTCCAGGCGTTCGTCATACTCCGGGCGACGCTTTTTACGCTCTTCTTCATCCGGGAACAGGAATTCCAGACGCTCTTCCAGACCTTCTTTCGATTTCATGACCAGGAAATCTTCCGTGGTCATGTCACCCGTCGGGAACTGCGGCAGGAAGTATTCGCCAAGGCGGACGGTGACGTTGCAGCGCTTGGCAATCTCTACGCTGTTTTCCAGCGCTTCGGGGATATCGGAGAAGAGCTCACACATCTCCTCCTCGCTGCGCATGTACTGTTGTGCGGAGTAATTACGCGGCCGCTTCGGATCGTCGAGGGTAAAGCCATCGTGGATCGCCACGCGAATTTCGTGAGCGTCAAAATCGCCCGCCTCAAGGAACCGCACGTCGTTGGTGGCCACTACGGGCAACCCGCGCTCCTCTGCGAGCGCCACGGCGGCATGAAGATAGCTCTCTTCATCCTGACGACCGGTACGGATCAACTCCAGATAATAACGATTCGGGAAATATTCTTCATAGAACGAGACGCATTGATCCACCAGCGCGCTGTTACCGCGCAGCAGTGATTTTCCGACGTCACCCATGCGGCCGCCGGAGATCAGCAGCAGCCCTTCGTTGAGCTCGGCCAGCCAGTCACGGTCGATCCACGGCCCCAGCGCGCCATAGCCGCGCTGATAGGCTTTTGAGATCAGCAGGGTAAGGTTTTGATAGCCCGCGTTGTTCATCGCCAGCACGGAGATTTGCGTCAGTTCATCGCCGATGAGATCGCTCTGCACATGAAAATCTGCCCCGACAATAGGCTTCATCCCCGCGCCGTGCGCCGTTCCGTAGAACTTCACCAGGCCACACAGGTTGGTAAAATCGGTGATCGCCAGCGCAGGCATGCCAAGCGAGGCCGCCTTTTTTACCAGCGGCCCGGTCTTCGCCAGCCCATCGATCATGGAGTAGTCGCTATGCACCCGCAGGTGTACGAAACGTGGTTCAGCCATCTTCAGATTCCGCGTTACTTAATTGCTTGCGTAATGATTCAGGACACCCGTCCCAGGGCGCGTTTTACCGGGCCAAAACTGCGCCGATGGTGTTCGGTTGCGCCATGTTCAGCCAGCCTCTCCAGGTGGAAAGGTGTGGGATATCCCTTATGCTGGGCGAAACCATACTGAGGGTAAGTGAGATCCAGCGCGGCCATTTCGGCGTCGCGTGTCACTTTGGCAATAATAGAAGCTGCGCTAATTTCTGCGACCCGGCTATCGCCTTTGACCACTGCCATTGAAGGCATGGGCAATGCCGGACAGCGGTTGCCGTCAATCAGGACATATTCAGGGGAAATTTTCAGCCCCGCCACCGCACGCTGCATCGCCAGCATCGTGGCATGCAAAATATTCAGCTCGTCTATCTCATGCGGTTCAGCGCGCCCGAGGCTCCAGGCCAGCGCTTTCTCCTGAATCTCACTAAACAGCGCCAGCCGGCGCTTTTCAGACAATTTTTTTGAGTCGTTCAGCCCGACGATCGGCCGAGCCGGATCGAGGATCACCGCAGCGGTCACCACGGCTCCCACTAACGGACCACGACCCACTTCGTCCACCCCCGCCACAAGGTGGGTGTGAGGATAAACAAATTCCATCATTTTGCTAACTCCAGCACCGCATCGGCCGCTTGCTCATCAGCATTACAGCGGATCAGTTGATGCAGTTCGCGGAAGGTATCGTGCATCTGGTGGCTGGTTTTACCGTTGGCGAGCAGCGGCAGCAGGGCCTCCGCCAGCGCCTGCGGCTGGCATTCATCCTGCAGCAGCTCTTTCACCAGCTCGCGCCCGGCAAGCAGGTTTGGCAGGGAGACGTAATCTGTTTTCACCAGACGTTTTGCCAGCCAGAAGGTAAACGGCTTCATGCGGTAACCGACCACCATCGGGCATTTCGCCAGCATACACTCCAGCGCCGCCGTGCCGGAGGCCAGCAGTGCGGCATCGCTCGCATACATCGCTTCCCGCCCCTGCCCGTCCAGAAGACGGACGTGAAGATCCGGGGCGACGTCAGCTTTGATGCGCTCAAACTGCTCGCGGCGTTTGGCATTCACCAGCGGCACGACCACTTCAAGATCGGGATAGGTCTGGCGAAGAATTTGCGCAGTCTTAAGAAAATCGGCGCTCAGCATCTCAACTTCTGCGCCACGGCTGCCTGGCAGTAAGGCCAGACAGTGCACATCATGCGGGATGCCCAGCGCGTCGCGCGCCGCGTTTTTATCCGGATCCAGCGGCATCGCATCCGCCATGGTATGACCGATAAAACGGCACGGAACATTAAATCTGTCGTAAAACGCTTTTTCGAAAGGCAGGAAAGCCAGCACCAGGTGGGTGGACCGTCCGATTTTGAAAACGCGTTTCTGTCGCCACGCCCAGACGGACGGACTGACGTAGTGAATCGTCTTAATGCCCTGCTTTTTCAGATTCCCTTCGAGGGTAATGTTGAAATCAGGTGCATCGATACCGACAAACACATCGGGTTTAAGTTCGGTAAAGCGGCGGGTGAGATCGGCACGGATGTGCAGCAAACGGCGTAACCGTCCCAGCACCTCAACGATCCCCATCACGGCCAGCTCTTCCATTTCATACCAGGCTTCACAGCCTTCGGCCTGCATCAGCGGGCCAGCAACACCGACGAAGCGAGCATTGGGTACGCGAGCCTTAAGCGCACGGATGAGACCGGCACCAAGAATATCGCCGGAGGTTTCTCCGGCGACCAGGGCTATCGTAAGCGGACGACTGTCGACCATTAACGAATCAGACCCCTTGTTGAACGGTCAAAGAACTCCATGAACGCGTCCACTTCCGGGTGCTTTTTCGCCAGTTCGGCAATTTCCGGCTTCGCCTCTTCCAGCGTTTTACCGCTACGGTATAGCAGTTTGTACGCGTTGCGGATGGCAGTAATCGCTTCGCGACTAAAACCACGACGCTTGAGGCCTTCGATGTTCACGCCAAACGGCGTGGCATGGTTGCCCTGCGCAATCACATACGGTGGGACGTCCTGCGCCACACCGGAGCATCCGCCGACCATCACGTGCGCACCAATGATGCAGAACTGATGGACTGCGGTCATGCCGCCAATAATTGCGAAGTCATCAACTGATACGTGTCCTGCCAGCGTGGCATTGTTGGCAAGGATACAGCGGTCACCCACGGTACAGTCGTGCGCGATATGCGCATTCACCATAAACAGGTTATCGCTGCCCACCTTCGTCAACCCACCACCCTGTACTGTTCCACGATGAATGGTGACGCTTTCGCGAATACGGTTACGATCGCCGATTTCCACACGGGTCGACTCACCAGCATATTTCAGATCCTGGTTAACTTCGCCGATGGAGGCGAACTGATAGATCTCGTTATTGCAGCCAATGGTCGTGTGACCATTCACCACAACGTGAGATTTCAGTACTGTACCCTCACCAATTTCGACATGGGGTCCAACAATACAAAACGGGCCAATGTGGGCGTTAGCACCAACGATGGCACCCGTTTCCACAATGGCGGTAGGATGAATAAAGGCGGATTTATCAATCACGTATCAGGACTCCCGGCTACGAGCACACATCATCGTCGCTTCGCAAACAACTTTACCGTCAACCAGCGCTACGCCTTTGAAGCGAGTCAGGCCACGACGCGTTTTTTCAAAAGTGACTTCCATGATCATCTGATCACCAGGCACGACAGGGCGCTTAAAGCGCGCTTCGTCAATACCCGCGAAGTAATACAGCTCACCGGGTTCCAGTTTACCGACGCTTTTAAACGCCAGAATACCGGTAGCCTGAGCCATCGCTTCCAGAATCAACACACCCGGGAAGATAGGTTTACCAGGGAAGTGCCCCTGGAAGAACGGCTCATTCACGGAAACATTTTTCACTGCGCGCAGAAAACGACCTTCTTCAAAATCCAGCACACGGTCTACCAGCAGAAACGGGTAGCGGTGCGGCAGAAGTTCTAAAATCTCTTCAATATGCAGAGTATGAGTGTCAGTAGTCAAAATACTCTTCCTGTCAAAATGTACTGATAACAATAATAACACGGCCTGCCGGTTTATTAGAAAGCCGACAGGCCGGGAAAAATAGCGTTAAACGGATGACGCTTAGTCTTGTTGATCGATCTTGCGCTCAAGAGACTTGAGGCGCTTGCTCATATCATCAATGTTCATCACCAGAGCTGCTGTTTTACGCCATACCTTGTTGGGCTGGAGCGGAATGCCGGAGGAATAGACGCCAGGTTCAGTGATAGGACGCATTACCATGCCCATTCCCGTCACGGTCACCTTGTCGCAGATTTCCATATGGCCATTAATCACGCTCGCACCGCCAATCATGCAATAACGGCCAATTTTCAGGCTGCCCGCCATGATGACGCCACCCGCAACCGCGGTATTGTCGCCAATCACAACGTTATGCGCAATCTGGCACTGGTTATCGATGATAACACCATTGCCAATGATCGTGTCGTCAAGCGCGCCACGGTCAATGGTGGTACAGGCGCCGATCTCCACGCGATCGCCAATAATAACGCGACCAAGCTGCGGGATCTTAACCCAGTTACCGCGATCGTTAGCGTAACCAAAGCCATCAGAACCAATCACGGTGCTGGACTGGACGAGGCAGTTTTCGCCAATTTCAACGTCATGGTATACGGACACATTCGCCCATAAACGGGTCCCGGCGCCGATTTTCGTATTTTTCCCAACGAAGCAGCCCGCGCCAATGACGACGTTATCGCCCAGCTCGACGCCGGATTCGATAACCGCATTCGCACCAACGGCGACGTTGTTACCCAGCCTGGCCGTCTCATCAATCGCTGCGCTGGCAGCAATGTTCTGGGCCGGTTGCGGCGTGGTATCAAGAATTTGAGCCATGCGTGCATACGTCAGGTAGGGGTTTTTCACTACCAGCGCGCTTACAGTGGCAAATGGAAGATCGTCCTGCGTCAGAACAACAGCTGACGCCTGGCATTGAGCCAGTTGCTCACGGTACTTAGGGCTTACCATGAAGGTAATCGTGCCAGCTTTAGCAGATTGCATGGACGCAACAGCGGTGATGACGATATCGCCATCACCGTGTAATTCTGCATCCAACTGCTGAGCTAAATCAGCCAGTCGAATTGAAGGCATTACTTATTTAACCTGTTTCAGAACGTCAGCAGTGATGTCTTTAACATCTTTGCTGTTGAAAGCGACGGCGTTCGCATCAACAACCAGATCGATGCTCTGATCGGCAGCCACTGCTTTAACAGCGGTCTGAATGCGAGTCACCAGCTTGCCGCGTTCTTCGTTAGAACGACGCTGACGATCCTGCTCGAAAGCCTGCGCTTTCTGGGAGAACGCCTGGCGCTGAGCCATTACGTCTTTTTCCAGCTTGCTGCGGTCGCTTGCCTTCATGGTAGAACCATCACGCTGCAGACGCTGCATTTTGGACTGAAGATCGTTTTCCATACCCTGCAGTTCGCTTGCACGGCCTTTGAATTCGTTTTCCAGAGTCGCAGAAACACCTGTTTTCTGTGCAACCTGCTGGAACAAATTACCCATGTTGACGATTGCAATTTTGTCTGCTGCCTGAGCAGAAGTTGCCATCGCTAAACCGAGACCTGCAGCTAATAACCACTTTTTCACAATTAACTCCTTACCATCCCATTGGCACCAGAAGGTACCGTTCTTTGCGTGGCAAGGCGACCGTATTACCGATCGCCAGTTGTCAGCGCTACACTGCCAACGCATTCCTTTGCAGCGGATTATTACCAGGTTTTACCAATGTTAAACTGGAATTGCTCCGCTTTGTCTCCATCATATTTTTTAAACGGCTGGGCGTAAGAGAAGACCAACGGCCCCAGCGGTGACATCCATTGTAATGCGATACCGGCAGACATGCGAATATTGCTCGGATCGCTGTAGTCAGGAACGCCAGCTGCACGCATCTGGGCAGTGTTCTCCCAGTTGGTATCCCACACCGTACCCGCATCCCAGAAGAAGGATGTACGGACGGAGTTCGCATATTTATCACTAATAAACGGCGTTGGCGTGATGAACTCCAGGCTCGCCACGGCCATAGCGTTACCGCCGACTGCGTCATCAGAACTACAGACTTCTGATGAGGAAGACTTATCGCAGTTATCTTTGTCGTTCCCGCCGTAGTAAACCGCTTTCGGACCAATGTTGTTGGACTGGAAGCCACGAACGGTACTGGAACCACCGGCATAGAAGTTTTCATAGAACGGCATCTCTTTGCCGCCTAAACCATCACCATAGCCCCAACGGGTACGACCCAGAACCACCCACTTGTGATCGTCATCGATCGGGAAGTAGGACGCAGTATCCAGCGTCACCTTATAGAACTCGTTATCGGAACCCGGGACGGTGACTTTACCGTTCAGGTTGACGCGAGAACCTTCCGTTGGGAAGTAGCCACGGTCGAGACGGTTATAGGTCCAGCCGTAGTTGAAGGTGAAGTCATCTGCAGCGAAACCGTTGTTATCGCTGTTTTTGCTCGCCGACTGGCCAATAGAGTCCAGGTAACGCCACATGGCCACCTGCGGTTGCATATTGGACAGGTCGTTATGCACGTAACCTAAGCCCGCTCGCAGGGTGTTGTATTCGTTAATCGGGAAGCCAAGCGTACCGTCCACACCGTAACTCTTGTTGGTGTAGGAGGACAGATCCGCATCGTCTGCTTTAAAGTCGTTGTAGAAGATACGACCGCCCAGGCTCACACCGTCAACGGTGAAGTATGGGTTCGTTACAGAGAACTCAGAGTAGGTCTGGTAGTCGTTTTTGGTACCGTTAATTCCGACAGAGTAACCCGTACCCAGCCAGTTATCCTGCTGCACGCCAACCTGGAAGCTGACGCCGCTTTCAGTACCGTAGCCCACACCAAAGTTAAAGCTACCGGTGTTACGCTCTTTCACTTTATAAACGACATCAACCTGATCCGGGCTGCCCGGTACGCGCTGGGTATCAGTATCAACCGTTTCAAAATAGCCCAGACGGTTCAGACGCTCTTTACCCTGATCAACGAGATCGCTACCTAACCATGCGCCTTCCATCTGACGCATTTCGCGACGCAGAACGGAGTCTTTGGAGGTGTCGTTACCGACGAAGCGGATCTTACGCACGTAGAAACGGTTACCCGCGTCAACATTCACGTGCAGCTTAACGGTTTTATCCGCGTCATTGATTTCCGGCTGAGTCTGTACGCGCGGATAGGCATAACCATAGCGGCCGAGCAGCTTCTTAATGCTGTCTTCCATTTTGGTGACTTTGGATCCGCTATAGAGATCGCCTGGCTGAATTTTGGTCAGCGATTCGATTTCAGCAGAATGCCCCGCCAGGTTACCACTCACCTCAACACCCGAAAGCTTGTACTGATCGCCTTCCGTGATGTTGATCGTAATGTAGATGCCTTTCTTGTCCGGCGTCAGGCTCACCTGCGTCGAGTCGATGTTGAAACGCGCGTAACCACGATCCAGATAGTAGCTGCGCAGGGTTTCAAGGTCGCCCGCCAGTTTCTGTTTCTGGTATTTGCGATCGCCCACCACGTTCCACCACGGCACTTCATCGCGCAGCTGGAAGGTGGAGATCAGCTCGTCGGTGCTGAACGCGTGGTTACCAACAATGTTGATCTGCTGGATCTTAGCAGAGACACCTTCCTGGAAAACCAGCTTCAGGTCAACACGGTTACGCGGCAGCGGAGTCACAACCGCTTTCACGCTGGCGCTGTATTTACCGACGCTGTAGTAGAAGTCTTCCAGACCTTTTTCAATGTCTGAAAGGGTTGTGCGGTCCAGAGACTCACCCACACGAACACCGGATGCTTCAAGGTTTTGCTTGAGCATATCATCTTTCACCGACTTGTTACCGGAGAAAGTGATACTGGCGATCGTTGGACGTTCTTTTACCTGTACCAGCAGGGTATCACCATCACGCAGGACGCGGACATCCTCGAAGTTGCCGGTGGCAAACAGAGCACGGATGGTATTACTGATATCATCATCATTAACCGTATCGCCGGGGCGCACAGGCATACTGAGGAGGGCCGCACCAACGGCGACACGCTGAAGGCCTTCGAAATGAATGTCTTTCACTACGAACCCGTCAGCACCGTATACGGTGGCGCTGCTAAACAGCAGCGACGCTATGAGCAACTTTTTCATCGCCATCGTTATTATGCGTTCTTCCTAACTAACTCTCTTACAACCGAGAGAAATCATTGAAAAGTGCAAGCCCCATTAACAGCACCAGCAAAATCGAGCCAATGCGATAACTAAAGTCTTGAACTCGCTCGGATACCGGCCCGCCTTTTAGCTTTTCAATCGCTAAAAACAGCAGATGACCCCCGTCTAAAACGGGAAGCGGGAACAGGTTGATTATCCCAAGGTTCACGCTAATGAGCGCGAGGAACATGAGATAGTAAATCACCCCGAATTCCGCTGACATCCCAGCCCCCTGGGCAATCGAAATTGGCCCACTGAGGTTGTTCAGTTTCACATCACCGGTTATCAATTTCCCCAACATGTTGACCGTCAGCTTCATCAGTTGCCATGTTTTATCCGTGGCTTCAAGGATGGCGCTGAACGGCCCATACTGGCGTATTGTCTTGTACTCATCTGGCAGCGGGATCACTTTTGGCACAACGCCTGCAAACCCTTCTGCCTTCTTGCCGACCGACTTCGTATCCGGGATAAGCGTCAGCGAAAGCGGACTGCCCTGCCTTTCAACTTCCAGCGCGAGAGACGTACCCGGATTATCGCGCACCAGAGTAACAAAGGTCATCCACTCTGTTAATGGTTGACCATCGACTTTAACGATCCTGTCGCCTGCTTGCAAACCCGCTTTGCTCGCCGCCGAGTTTGCCTGTACTTCGGCTAATACCGGCTCGATCTGCGCGCCGCGTGGACGAATGCCCAGCGCAGCGACGGGATCCTCTTTGTCTGGCTCGAAACGCCATTGACGTAAATCGAGCACTTTGTCCTGACGGGCGTCTGACCCAAATGGCGATACGCTGATGGTGGTCTGCGGATCGCCAATTTTAGCAACCAGCTGCAGTCGCACGGCATCCCAATCAGGGGTTTCGATGCCATCAATCGCTTTAAGTTCCATTCCGGATGTAATTTGCGCACTCGCCGCGATGGAGTTGGGGGCAATGTCACCTACTACCGGACGCACGCCAGGGACGCCGATGATAAACACCAGCCAGTAAGCGAAAATCGCAAAGATGAAGTTGGCTACCGGTCCGGCAGCGATGATGGCGGCGCGTTGTCCAACGGTTTTATTGTTGAATGCGCTGTGTCGCAGTTCAGGCGCGACAGGCTCGACGCGTTCGTCGAGCATTTTGACGTAGCCGCCCAGCGGGATAAGGGCGATGACAAATTGCGTACCGTGGCGGTCGGTGCGCGTCCAGAGTGATTTACCAAAACCGATGGAAAACCGCTCTACGCGCACGCCACAGCGGCGAGCAACCCAGAAATGGCCAAATTCATGCACGGTAATCAGTACACCCAGTGCAACTATGAACGCCGCCAGATTCCAGAGAATGCTCAGCATAAAACCTTCCGTTAAATCGTCCCGAATACCAGTAAAAGCAAACACGCAAACACTGGAACAGCCGCTGTCAGGCTATCAATGCGATCCAGTATACCGCCATGCCCTGGAATCAGGTGTCCACTGTCCTTAATCCCTGCTTCACGCTTGAACATACTTTCGGTTAAATCACCGAGCACGGAGGCAAGCGCAGCAAAAATCGAGCACACCAGCAGTATTGATGGTGCCACTTCAAGATTCGCCCAGACGCCGTAGCCCCAGGAGATGATCGCGGCCGTAAACAAACCGCCGATAAATCCTTGCCAGGTTTTGCCCGGAGAAACCTTCGGTGCCAGCTTATGTTTGCCAAACAGTTTACCAAACATATAGGCCCCGGAGTCAGCCCCCCAGACGAGAATCATCACATAAAGCAGCCAGATCGCACCGCTGTAGTGGTTTTCGTCGTAGTGCCAGGCGCGCAGCGCAACCATACCCCAGAAAAAAGGAATAATAGTGAGCAAACCAAAAATCAGTCGCAGCACTTTTGAATTACGCCACAACGCCGCGGAGCCGGGATAAAACAGCACCAGCAACAGCGCGGCAACCCACCAGGCCAACGATATCCACAAGGAACCAGCCACCAGAGGCTGATGAATATCATGATGATATTCAGGCAACGTGAACAGCATTACGGCCAGAATAAAGCCACAAAGTACCGCAAGCCATACTCGCTGCGTACGCGAGGTAAAGCCGCTAAACTGTCCCCATTCCCACGCGGCGAGCATGCACACCACCAGCGTAACAATAGCGAATCCCACCGGGGGCAGTAAAAACAGCGCCGCAATGACAATGGGTATTAATACAAAAGCGGAAATCAGGCGATACTTCAGCAAAAGCTACCCCCATCAGGCGTTGTCGCCACCAGGCTCGGTGCCGCCGAAACGACGCTCTCGATTGGCAAAGGCATGCAGCGCACCTTCAAAGTCTTGTTCATCAAAATCGGGCCAAAGAACATCTGTAAAGTAAAGTTCGGCATAGGCAATTTGCCATATCAAAAAGTTACTTATGCGATGTTCTCCCCCTGTCCTAATTACTAAATCCACAGGTGCCAGTTCATTCATGCAGATTTGCTTGCTCAGCGCTTCTTCATCAATTTGGTCGGGTCTCAACAGCCCTTCCTGAACCTGTTCGGCGAGATGCCGAACGCCCTGGATAATATCCCAGCGTCCGCCGTAATTCGCCGCAATATTCAGCGTCAGACCGGTATTATTTTCAGTCAGCGCCTCTGCTTTACGAATCCGTTCCTGCAAACGTGAGTTAAAACGACTGGTATCGCCAATGATACGCAGGCGGACGTTGTGGCGGTGCAGGCTTTTTACTTCGCTGTCTAGCGCCCACACAAACAATTCCATCAACGCAGTCACTTCCTGCAGCGGTCGATTCCAGTTTTCACTGCTAAAAGCATAGAGCGTTAACGCATCAATGCCGTTATTGGCGGCAAAAGAAACGGCGCGGCGAACGGATTTCGCCCCAGCTTTATGCCCAAAGGCTCGTATCTTCCCTTGTCTTTTCGCCCAGCGGCCATTGCCATCCATAATGATTGCTACATGACGGCAGCCATGAGCTGGCAAGTTTTCGCTTATTGGTTGATTCGCAGACAACATAACGCGTTTTTTGTCCCTGAAAAGGATTTAACGGTACTCAGGAATACTGAAGCCGATACATAAAAAAGCCGTGTCAAACCACGGCTCACCTGACCACGTAAAGTCAAATACCTGCGATCAGGTGGCGCAGACTATATCACTGAAGCCCAACGCTAACAAATAGCACGACGACTAGTGGTTGCTTTATCACCAGCTTGCGAGACGTGTCACCTGTTGGCGCGCAATATTACGCGCAGCTGCATCCACCGTCAGCACCTCTTCCACGCTCTGTGGTTCGCGCAAATCCATCATCTCCAGTACCGATAAATTTAACGCCGCAATATCGGTAAAACGAATTTGCTGATTCAGAAATGCTTCAACGGTAATTTCATTGGCTGCATTCAGTGCCGTTGTCGCCGCCTGCCCCTGGTCAAAGGCCGTCATTGCAAGCTTCAGACAAGGGTAACGGTCATAGTCTGGTTCACTGAACGTCAGGGAACTTAGCTTGCAGAAATCAAGCGGCTTCACGCCGGACTTCACTCGATTCGGCCACGCCATGGAATGGGCAATCGGCGTACGCATATCAGGTTCGCCTAACTGCGCCAGCACGCTGCCATCCTGATAACGCACCATCGAATGAATCACCGATTGCGGGTGAATCAGTACTTCCATCTGTTTCGCTGACGCATTAAACAGCCAGCGCGCTTCAATGTATTCCAGACCTTTGTTCATCATGGTGGCAGAGTCAACGGAGATTTTACGCCCCATCGACCAGTTCGGATGACGGCACGCCTGATCCGGCGTCATCGCACGCAGTTCAGACAGTGGCGTTTCACGGAACGGGCCACCAGACCCGGTAAGCAGAATCGACACGACGCCATTCTGCTCCAGGTCAGCGTACCCCAGGTTCTGTTGAAAAGGTTGCGGTAAACTCTGAAAAATCGCGTTGTGCTCGCTGTCGACGGGCAAAAGACGCGCCCCGCGCTGCTTCACCGCCTCCATGAACAGGCGTCCGCAGGTGACCAGCGACTCTTTATTGGCCAGCAGAACGTCCTTACCGGCATCAATCGCGGCAAGCGTCGGCAATAATCCTGCCGCCCCGACAATGGCCGCCATCACCTGATCCACCTCATCCAGCGCCGCCATCTCGCAGGCCGCCTGTTGGCCACTCAGCACCTCGGTTCGACTGCCCTTCTCAAGCAGCTGTGCTTTCAGCAGGCGCGCGCTCTCTTCGTCATCCATCACCGCATAGCGGGGCGTAAACTCCAGGCACTGCTCAACCATTCGCTGCACATTCTTACCGGCCACCAGCGCTGTCACGGTGTAAAGTTCAGGATTATGGCGAACAACGTCGAGAGTGCTGCAACCAATAGAGCCGGTTGAGCCAAGGAGTGTTAAATGCTTCATGAGATGCCCGAAAAGTTAGACCAGATAAAAGCAAAACGCCGCCAGCAAGACCCAAAGTCCCTCTGAACGGCGTTTATCAGTGTACGACAGAAATCAGAACTGCATCAGTTCCGCTTCTTTATCTGCCAGCGCCGCATCAATTTTCTTGATGGCAGCGTCAGTCATTTTCTGAATGTCGTCCTGAGAACGACGATCGTCATCTTCACTGATCTCTTTTTCTTTCAGCAGCGCTTTTACTTTATCATTCGCGTCGCGACGGACGTTACGCACGGATACACGACCCTGCTCAGCTTCGCCACGTACCACTTTGATCAGGTCTTTACGACGCTCTTCGGTCAGCGGTGGCAGTGGAACACGGATGTCAGCACCCGCAGAGCTTGGGTTCAGACCGAGGTCAGACGCCATGATCGCTTTCTCAACCGCCGGGCCCATAGAACGATCGAATACGTTGATTTTCAGCGTACGGGTATCTTCTACCGTCACGCTCGCCAGCTGACGCAGAGGGGTTGGCGTACCGTAGTACTCGACGATGATGCCATCCAGCAGGCTTGGTGAAGCACGGCCAGTACGGATTTTGCTGATTTGGGTTTTGAACGCTTCTACGCATTTTTCCATGCGTACTTCAGCATCTTTTCTGATGTCGTTAATCACGTTACGAATCCTTGAAAACTTGTCTCAGGCAGACTATCCGCCAGCACAGCGCTACAGGTGTGCTAAGTATAGTCGCGTTTAATTCATGACAACGCCAAAGGCGCGCCCGGGTAAGATACCACTACAAAATAAAGCGGAATCTTACCTGTATTTATCGTCAACGGAAATTATTCCGTGATCAAAGTGCCTTCTTTTTCGCCCATGACCACGCGACGCAGTGCGCCAGGTTTGTTCATGTTGAAGACACGAATTGGCAATTTGTGGTCGCGAGCCAGCGTGAAGGCGGCAAGATCCATCACTTTCAGCTCTTTATCCAGCACTTCGCTGTAGCTCAGCTGATCGTACATGGTGGCAGAAGGATCTTTTGCCGGGTCGGCAGTAAACACGCCATCGACTTTGGTCGCTTTCAGTACCACATCAGCTTCGATCTCGATACCGCGCAGGCAGGCAGCGGAATCGGTCGTAAAGAACGGGTTACCCGTACCGGCGGAGAGGATCACCACGCGGTTGTTGCGCAGCAGGCTGATAGCTTCTGCCCAGCTGTAATTATCGCATACGCCATTCAGGGGGATCGCGGACATCAGGCGGGCGTTCACATAGGCGCGATGGAGCGCATCACGCATCGCCAGGCCATTCATCACGGTTGCCAGCATACCCATGTGGTCGCCCACAACGCGGTTCATCCCCGCTTTCGCCAGACCAGCACCACGGAAAAGGTTGCCACCGCCAATGACCACGCCAACCTGGATACCCAGTTCGACCAGTTCTTTGATTTCCTGTGCCATGCGATCAAGGATGCTTGCGTCAATACCGAAGCCTTCCGATCCCTGCAGCGCTTCGCCACTCAGCTTAAGCAGAATGCGTTTGTACACGGGTTTTGCATTGGTAGCCATGTTTCTTTCCTGAGACTGTCAACGATTAAGATGGGGGTTAATTCTGGCGACATGATATGCCGCAAATCAGTACAGCGATACTGGAGCCTGTCTGATTTCCTGTGACGGGTGACAAAAAGAAGCCGCCCTCAGGCGGCTCCTTTTCAATCATTAAGACTGCTTGGACATTGCAGCAACTTCTGCTGCGAAGTCAGTCTCAACTTTCTCGATGCCTTCGCCCACTTCGAAGCGGATGAAGCCAGTTACGTCAGCGTTGTGCTCTTTCAGCAGCTGAGCAACAGATTTGCTTGGGTCCATTACGAATGGCTGGCCAGTCAGAGAAACTTCGCCGGTGAATTTCTTCATGCGGCCTTCAACCATTTTCTCTGCGATTTCTTTTGGTTTACCAGACTGCATCGCGATGTCCAGCTGAACCTGGTACTCTTTCTCTACCACTTCAGCAGACACGTCTTCTGGCTTAACGAATTCTGGCTTGCTTGCAGCGATGTGCATTGCCAGCTGTTTAACCAGCTCTTCGTCAGCGCCTTTAGCCGCAACCAGAACACCGATACGAGCACCGTGCTGGTAAGAACCCAGAACGTCGCCTTCCAGAGAAGCAACGCGACGGATGTTGATGTTCTCACCGATTTTAGCAACCAGCGCAACACGCTCTTCTTCGAACTGTGCTTTCAGAACTTCAACGTCAGTGATTTTGCCAGCAACAGCTGCGTCCAGAACTTTGTTAGCAAATGCCTGGAAACCACCATCTTTAGCAACGAAGTCAGTCTGGCAGTTAACTTCCAGAATGATGCCGTAGGTGCCGTCGATCTTAGTGATGATCACGCCGTCAGCAGCAACGTTGCCTGCTTTTTTAGCTGCTTTGATCGCACCGGATTTACGCATGTTTTCGATTGCCAGCTCGATGTCGCCGTTCGCTTCAGTCAGCGCTTTTTTGCAATCCATCATGCCTGCGCCAGTACGCTCGCGCAGCTCTTTTACCAGGGATGCGGTAATTTCAGCCATTCTTAAATCCTCGGGAGATGTGAACTGCCCGGCCGGGGGCCAAACAGTGTAAATTGAAAAAAGGGGCCGGTAATGGGCCCCTATTCATACACGGTACTAATAAGGGGTAAAACCTTATTATTCAGCTTCTACGAAGCTTTCTTCCGCCTGAGAAGCCAGATCCTGGGAACGGCCTTCACGAACGGTAGCAGCTACAGCGCTCAGGTACAGGCTAACAGCACGGATTGCGTCGTCGTTACCCGGGATAACGAAGTCAACACCGTCCGGATCGGAGTTGGTATCAACGATAGCGAATACCGGGATACCCAGGTTGTTAGCTTCTTTGATAGCGATGTGCTCGTGGTCTGCATCGATTACGAACAGCGCGTCTGGCAGGCCGCCCATATCTTTGATACCGCCCAGGCTGTTTTCCAGCTTGTCCAGTTCACGAGTGCGCATCAGCGCTTCTTTCTTAGTCAGCTTGTCGAAAGTACCGTCCTGAGACTGGGTTTCCAGATCTTTCAGGCGCTTGATGGACTGACGAACAGTTTTCCAGTTGGTCAGCATGCCGCCCAACCAGCGATGGTTCACGAAGAACTGGTCGCAGCTGTTAGCAGCATCTTTCACAGCTTCGCTTGCAGCGCGCTTAGTACCAACGAACAGAATCTTACCTTTACGGGAAGAGATCTTGTTCAGCTCAGCCAGGGCTTCGTTGAACATTGGTACAGTTTTCTCAAGGTTGATGATGTGAACTTTGTTACGTGCGCCGAAGATGAAAGGCTTCATTTTCGGGTTCCAGTAACGGGTCTGGTGACCAAAGTGAACACCAGCCTTGAGCATGTCGCGCATGGAAACAGTTGCCATGTTTAAAACCTCTATATTGAAAGTTGGGGTTATGCCTCCACGTATCCCATATTACCGACCCCGAAGGGCACCCCGGAATATGTGCCGATACGTGTGTGTTGTTACACAAAGTGAGATTTGTCGCTTCCGTCCAGCCTGTGTATCTGAGATGGATCGGAAGTCCGGCGCGCTTTATACCACAAAACACGACCAGAAACCAACAGTTGTTGGCGGAGTGTGCTGTTAATGATTCTCAATTTGGCACGGAGCGTGCCTGACTGATACCATTGACGACACTTAGACTAGTATTGTCGAAAAAATCGACACCGATGGACAGATTACATGGCTATCTCTATTAAGACACCTGAAGAAATTGAAAAGATGCGCGTCGCCGGTCGTCTGGCCGCGGAAGTGCTGGAAATGATCGAGCCGTTCGTGAAGCCGGGCGTCAGCACGGGTGAACTGGACCGCATCTGTAACGACTATATCGTGAACGAGCAGCACGCGGTTTCCGCCTGCCTCGGCTACCACGGTTTCCCAAAATCCGTCTGCATCTCTATTAATGAAGTGGTGTGCCACGGCATTCCTGACGATGAAAAACTGCTGAAAGACGGCGATATCGTCAACATCGACGTGACCGTCATTAAAGACGAGTACCACGGTGACACCTCAAAAATGTTCATCGTTGGCAAGCCGACCATCCTGGGCGAGCGCCTGTGCAAAGTCACCCAGGACAGCCTCTACCTGGCGCTGAAAATGGTGAAGCCGGGTATTCGCCTGCGTACTATCGGCGCCGCAATTCAGAAATTTGTGGAAGCGGAAGGGTTCTCCGTGGTGCGCGAATACTGCGGTCACGGTATTGGCCGCGTCTTCCATGAAGAGCCGCAGGTTCTGCACTACGATGCAGACGACGGCGGCGTTGTGCTGCAAAAGGGCATGACCTTCACCATTGAACCGATGGTCAACGCCGGTGACTACCGCATCCGCACCATGAAAGACGGCTGGACGGTGAAAACCAAAGACAGAAGCTTGTCTGCCCAGTACGAGCATACTATTGTGGTAACAGACAACGGCTGCGAAATTATGACGTTGCGCAAGGATGACACCATCCCGGCGATACTGACGAACATTGAGTGATAAGAAGCCGGCAAATGCCGGCTTTTTTAATGGCGATAGCTTTTTCTTATGGGTGGCGCACGATGAGTAATCTTTTACCCGAACAGTATGCTAACACAGCCCTTCCCACCCTCCCCGACCAGCCCGATAACCCGGGCGTCTGGCCGCCGCACGAGCTGACCTGCGCGCATATTAAAGCCCATATGGATGTTTTCCATCGCTGGCTGGGTAGCGCGTTCGATGCAGGCGTATCTGCCGAGCAGCTCATTGAGGCGCGCACCGAGTTTATCGACCAGCTCCTGCAGCGTCTGTGGATCGACTACGGTTTCGGGCAGGTTAGCGACGTCGCGCTGGTTGCCGTCGGGGGCTATGGCCGCGGTGAGCTGCATCCGCTTTCCGATATCGATCTCCTGATCCTAAGCCGCAAAAAGCTGCCGGACGAACAGGCGCAAAAAATCGGCGAGCTTCTGACCCTGCTCTGGGACGTGAAGCTGGAAGTCGGCCACAGCGTTCGCACCCTGGAAGAGTGTCTGCTGGAAGGGCTATCGGACCTGACCGTTGCCACCAACCTGATTGAAACCCGTCTGCTGATTGGCGACGTCGCGCTGTTCCTGGAGCTGCAAAAACACATCTTCAGCGACGGCTTCTGGCCGTCAGAAAAGTTCTTCGCCGCGAAGGTCGAGGAGCAAAACCAGCGCCACCAGCGCTACCACGGCACCAGCTATAACCTTGAGCCTGACATTAAAAGCAGCCCCGGCGGCCTGCGCGACATCCACACGTTACAGTGGGTCGCCCGTCGCCATTTCGGCGCCACCTCGCTGGACGAGATGGTTGGCTTCGGCTTTTTAACCGAGGCGGAGCGTAACGAGCTCAACGAGTGTCTGCACCTGCTGTGGCGCATCCGCTTTGCCCTGCATCTGGAGGTCACCCGCTACGATAACCGTCTGCTGTTTGACCGCCAGCTCAGCGTGGCGCAGCGCCTGAATTACCAGGGCGAAGGTAACGAGCCGGTTGAGCAGATGATGAAGGATTTCTTCCGCGTCACCCGCCGGGTGACCGAGCTGAACCAGATGCTGTTGCAGCTGTTCGACGAGGCCATTCTGGCCCTGACGGCGGACGAAAAGCCGCGCCCGATCGATGACGAATTCCAACTGCGCGGTACGCTTATCGATCTGCGCGACGAAACGCTGTTTATCCGCGAGCCGGAAGCGATCCTGCGGATGTTCTACACCATGGTGCGCAACAGCACCATCACCGGGATCTACTCCACCACCCTGCGCCATCTGCGCCACGCGCGCCGACATCTGACGCAGCCTTTGTGTTACATCCCGGAAGCGCGCTCGCTGTTCCTGAGCATGCTCCGCCACCCGGGTGCCGTCAGCCGCGGGCTGCTGCCGATGCACCGCCACAGCGTGCTGTGGGCCTATATGCCGCAGTGGTCGCACATTGTCGGCCAAATGCAGTTCGACCTGTTCCACGCCTACACGGTGGATGAACACACCATCCGCGTGATGCTCAAGCTGGAGAGCTTTGCCAAAGAAGAGACGCGCTCCCGCCACCCGCTGTGCGTCGAGCTGTGGCCGCGCCTGACCCATCCGGAACTGATCCTGATTGCCGCCCTGTTCCACGACATCGCCAAGGGCCGCGGCGGTGACCACTCGGTACTGGGCGCCCAGGACGTGCTGAAATTTGCCGAACTGCACGGCCTGAACTCACGTGAAACGCAGCTGGTGGCCTGGCTGGTGCGCCATCACCTGCTGATGTCGGTCACCGCGCAGCGTCGGGACATTCAGGACCCGGAAGTCATTAAGCAGTTCGCGGAAGAAGTTCAGACGGAAAACCGCCTGCGCTATCTGGTCTGCCTGACGGTGGCGGATATTTGCGCCACCAACGAAACCCTGTGGAATAGCTGGAAGCAGAGCCTGCTGCGCGAGCTGTACTTCGCTACCGAAAAACAGCTGCGTCGCGGGATGCAGAACACGCCGGACATGCGCGAGCGCGTGCGTCACCACCAGCTTCAGGCGCTGGCGCTGCTGCGGATGGATAACATTGATGAAGAGGCGCTACATCAGATTTGGGCCCGCTGCCGCGCCAACTATTTTGTCCGCCACAGCCCAAACCAACTGGCGTGGCACGCGCGGCATCTGCTCAAGCACGATCTGTCCCAGCCGATGATCCTGCTAAGCCCGCAGGCCACGCGCGGCGGAACGGAGATTTTCATCTGGAGCCCGGACCGGCCTTATCTGTTTGCTGCCGTCTGTGCCGAGCTGGACAGACGTAACCTGAGCGTGCATGACGCGCAGATTTTCACCACCCGCGACGGCATGGCCATGGACACCTTTATCGTGCTGGAGCCGGACGGCAGCCCGCTGTCGTCGGACAGGCATGAAGGGATACGTTTTGGTCTGGAGCAGGCGATTACCCAGCGCAGCTGGCAGCCCCCGCAGCCGCGTCGCCAGCCGGCAAAATTGCGCCACTTTACCGTGGATACCGAGGTCAATTTTCTGCCGACCCACACCGATCGTAAATCGTTCCTGGAGCTGATCGCGCTCGACCAGCCAGGGCTGCTCGCCCGCGTCGGCCAGGTTTTTGCCGATCTGGGAATTTCGCTTCATGGGGCCCGAATTACAACGATTGGCGAGCGAGTAGAAGATTTATTTATAATCGCCACCGCCGACCGGCGTGCCCTTAATAATGACCTGCAGCTTGAAGTGCAACAACGGTTGACAGCAGCCCTCAATCCAAACGATAAAGGGTGATATGTTTTTTAGTGAAATGGAAAGAGTAAACAATGCAGCAGTTACAGAACGTTATTGAGTCCGCTTTTGAGCGTCGCGCCGAGATTACCCCGGCAAATGTGGATACCGTGACCCGTGAAGCGGTAAACCAGGTGATTTCCCTGCTGGATTCCGGCGCACTGCGCGTGGCAGAAAAAATCGACGGTCAGTGGGTCACTCATCAATGGCTGAAGAAAGCCGTGCTGCTCTCTTTCCGCATCAACGATAACCAGGTTATCGACGGAGCAGAAAGCCGCTACTTCGATAAAGTGCCAATGAAGTTCGCTGACTACGACGAAGCGCGTTTCCAGAAAGAAGGTTTCCGCGTGGTGCCGCCTGCGGCGGTGCGTCAGGGTGCCTTCATCGCACGCAACACCGTGCTGATGCCATCCTACGTGAACATCGGTGCCTACGTTGATGAAGGCACAATGGTGGATACGTGGGCAACGGTTGGTTCCTGCGCACAGATCGGGAAAAACGTTCACCTGTCCGGCGGCGTGGGCATCGGCGGTGTTCTGGAGCCACTGCAGGCTAACCCAACCATCATCGAAGATAACTGCTTCATCGGCGCGCGCTCTGAAGTGGTGGAAGGCGTGATCGTGGAAGAAGGTTCCGTGATCTCCATGGGCGTTTACATCGGCCAGAGCACCCGTATTTACGACCGTGAAACCGGTGAAGTGCATTACGGTCGCGTTCCGGCGGGCTCCGTGGTGGTTTCCGGCAACCTGCCGTCAAAAGATGGCAAATACAGCCTGTACTGTGCGGTTATCGTGAAGAAAGTGGATGCGAAAACGCGCGGTAAAGTGGGCATCAACGAATTGCTGCGCACCATCGATTAATCGGGTATAACAAAAAGCGGGGGCAACCCCGCTTTTTTTATATCTGAGGGTGGCGAAAATAGATTTTTTCGTTAATTATTCAAAGGTTATGTTGAGATCAAGGGTACCGCTATGTACGATAATCTGAAAAGTCTGGGCATTACCAATCCTGATGAAATTGATCGTTACAGCCTCCGCCAGGAAGCCAATAACGATATTTTGAAAATCTATTTTCACAAGGACAAAGGAGAGTTTTTCGCCAAAAGCGTGAAGTTTAAATACCCACGCCAGCGTAAGACCGTTGTTGCTGACGGTGTAGGACAGGGATACAAAGAAGTACAGGAAATCAGCCCTAACCTGCGCTATGTGATCGATGAACTCGATCAGATCTGCCAGCGCGACCGCACCGAAGTCGATCTCAAGCGCAAGATCCTTGACGACCTGCGTCACCTTGAAAGCGTTGTTACCAATAAGATCAGCGAGATTGAAGCGGATCTTGAGAAATTAACCCGCAACAAATAAGCCGTTTTATTGCCCGGTGGCGCTTCGCTTACCGGGCCTACGAACGCATGTAGGCCGGGTAAGGCGAAGCCGCCACCCGGCAAACAGCATCATCTCTGTTCATCCAACTGCAGCGCCACATACAGCAGCAGCCTGTCATCGAAATTTCCCAGATCTAACCCCGTCAGCTCTGAAATTCGATTTAACCGATACTCCAGGGTATTGCGGTGGATAAACAGCGCTTTTGACGTCGCCAGCGGCTGCACGTTATGACGGAACCACGCCTGCAGCGTCCGGCGCAGCAGGCCGTTATTGTCCATGGCTTTCAGGCGCGCCAGTGGCCGCGCCAGCTCATTAGCCTGCCAGCCACCGCGCAGGCTGTCGAGCAGCACCGGCAGCATCAGGTCCTGATAGAAATAACTGCGACTTTCCGGCATTCGCTGCTTACCCACCATCATGGTGGTGCGCGCGGTTCGCCAGGAGCGGGCGATACTGCCCGGACCGGTAAAGTAGTTGCCCAGCGCAACGCGAAAACGCAGCTGACCATTCTCTTTCATACGGGAAATTAACTGCTCCACGCGACGGCGATGATCGTCCGCATCCCAGCGGCCAAACGCATTGAGCGCCGGTTTGAGCACCACCATCTCCGTCAGAGAGACGATCGCCACCAGGTTGTCGCGCTCCGGCGTCGCCAGTGCATTTTGCAGCTGCTGCAGCTCGGCCATCGCGCTGTCTACGCCCAGCTGGCCGCTGTCGACCTCAATGACCGCCACCACGCGCGGCTGGTTTAGATCGATCCCCAGACGCTGCGCCCACTCGCTCAGCGCAGGCGTATGCTCCTCTGCCTGAATAAGGTTCATCACCAGCTCTTCGCGCAGGCGGCTGTCCTGAGCCAGCAGGTGCATCAGCCGCGACTGCTCGAGCATCATCTCCGCCGTCATGCAGACCAGCTCACCGTATTTTCGCAGTGACTCAGGCTCGCCGGTGAGGCCGATGACCCCCACAATCTCGCCTTCAAGGCGCAGCGGTAAATTGATGCCCTGACGGACGCCGTGCAGGTGTTTCGCTACCGCATCGTCGATATCAACCACGCGCCCCTGGGAGAGCACCAGCAGCGCGCCTTCGTGCAATTCCCCAATACGCTCGCGATCGCCACTGCCAATAATGCGCCCGCGGGCATCCATTACGTTGATATTGGTATCAATGATGCGCATGGTGCGCGCCACAATATCCTGCGCCATTTTGGTATCAAGATGCCAGCCAGCCATAGAACCCTCCCGTGAGCAGAGCTCAAGCATAGGGAAGTTCAGCGACGCCCGCATTGTGCAGATGCACAAAGAGAGAGGAAGAAGTGTGGACTTGTGTGAAAGGTCACAGAAACGAGAAAAGCCCCTGCGAACAGGGGCTTCAGAGGATTACTGCATCAGCAGGTAAATAGAGGTGTCACCACGCTGGATATTGAGCGCCAGCACGGAAGGTTTGCTGTCGAGGATCTTACGCAGTTCCGCGATGTTTTTCACCGGCTGCTGGTTAGCGCCCATGATCACATCGCCTTTTTTCAGGCCGATACGGGCTGCCGGTGAATTCGCCTTCACGTTATTCACCACTACGCCTTTATCTGCGCCTTTGTTGCTCATCTCGGCACCTTCAATCCCGCTGAAGATGGTGCTGGAGTCCACCTGATTCTGGCTGCTCTGCTGCAGCTCCAGGCTGACGTTAACCGCCTTGCCGTCGCGCAGCAGGCCGAGGGTGACTTTACTGCCAATCGGCATGGAACCCACTTCCGCACGCAGGGCAGCAAAGCTGCTGATCGGTTTACCGTTCAGGGAGGTGATCACATCCCCCGCTTTAATACCCGCTTTCGCCGCAGAGGAGTTCGGCATCACCTGGCTGACGAATGCCCCGCGCTGGGCGTCAACTTTCATTGCCTTAGCCAGTTCGGAGTTCAGTTCCGTACCCAGGATACCCAGCTCACCGCGTTTCACCTGGCCATACTGCACCATCTGCGCGGTCAGGTTTTTCACCATGTTACTTGGGATAGCAAAGCCGATCCCGATGTTGCCGCCGTCCGGTGCCAGGATCGCGGTGTTGATACCGATCAGCTCGCCGTTCAGGTTGACCAGCGCACCGCCGGAGTTACCGCGGTTGATCGCTGCATCCGTCTGGATGAAGTTTTCATAGTTTTCGGCATTGAGGCCGCTGCGGCCCAGTGCAGAGACGATACCCGAGGTCACGGTTTCACCCAGACCGAACGGGTTACCGATCGCCACGGTATAGTCACCCACGCGCAGCGCGTCGGAGTCGGCAATTTTAATCGCCGTCAGGTTTTTCGGATCCTGAATCTGGATCAGCGCGATGTCGGAGCGCGGATCTTTGCCGACCACTTTGGCGTCAAACTTACGGCCATCGCTCAGCTGAACCTTAATGCTGCTCGCGTTATCAACAACGTGGTTGTTGGTGACGACATAGCCTTTCGCTGCATCAATGATTACCCCCGAGCCAAGCGCCATGAATTTCTGTTGCTGGCCGCCGCCCTGGCTGTCATCCCCTGCGCCACCGCCCTGACAGAACGGAGAGCTCTGGAATGGCGAACCGTCCTGGCAGAACGGCGAGTTGTCGCCGAAGAACTGCTGGAAGTTACGCGGCATGCGCGGCGTATTGACGGTCGTGCTACCCTCAACGTTAATACTCACCACCGATGGCATCACTTTTTCGAGCATCGGTGCCAGGCTTGGCATCTGCTGCGCGGTTGCTGCCGACGACGCGGTCTCGGCTGCAGTAGCAGTCAGAGGAGACAGCGCTAAACCTAAACTCAGAGCCAGTGCACTCATTGCTAATGTGGTTTTTTTCATGTTTCTCAATCTCGATTTACAGGTAACGCAAAATTGCTGTGTAACTCAGATTCGTTTTATACCGCTTAGTTCCGGCGATAAGTTTATGGAAAAGGTAAAAATTTATTGGCCGTCTTTACAAAACTCCGGAATTATTCCACCGCCATCAGCTTGCGGTATTCATCCCAGGCATACAAATCCGTCATGCCGCTGATATAGTCCTGGATAAGACGGCAGCGGTAATAATATTCCATCACCGGCCACTGCGGTGACTGGCGATCCAGCTTGCCAATCGCTTCGACATACGCCAGACGATGTCGGGTAGAAAGTTTTTGATAAAGTCGTGATTCAATGGGAATACGGCGCACGCGCTCGTGTTCTACCAGCTCGCTGAATTCGTCGACCGACAGCTGGAGCAGCGGAGCATAAATTTCCAGTAACCCACTGATCACCCTATATCCCTGCAGCTCTAACTGTTCGACATCCGGATGGCTGAATACATGCCGCATCGCCACATGTTTATAAAGCTCGAGGAGCTGGCTGAAACTGCTGTCATCTTCCAGCAGGGCGTGGTTGAATTCCCCGCTGAAAATCAGCGGCAAATTATCAATAAAGCGTGACGCCGCGTACGGCACCAGCTTATTTAATGTATTGACCCGCAAATACATAAAGAACTGGTCTTCCGTACTGCGGCTTAATGTATTTGAGCGCGATTTTTCCCAGGCATTTTCGACAACCTGCGCAAACAGCGAGCCTTTTTCATGGGTGCCCCAGGCCGTATAAAGATGCTGATAAAGCTCCTCGACGCTGAAAATTCTTTTCTCAACGGCGTCTTCCAGATCGGCCACGCAATAGGAAATATCATCGGCGGCTTCCATAATCCAGGTCAATGGAAAACGGCCGTTTGGCGTCAATGAAAGTTCTTTACGTAACCGTTCAATATAAGCCTCTTCGGAAAGGTAATAGCCCGGTTTTTTCATTAAATAACTGTGGGACGCGGGCGTCTCCCCCATCCACCACGCGGGGCGCGTATATTTAAGAATGCAGCCGACCTGCGCCCAGGTCAGGTTCATACGCATCAGGGAATGCACCAGCCGGATCCCCTGCGCGTTACCCTCAAAGTGACAGAGGTCCTGGCGCACCTTGCGGCGCAGATCGTTCAGCCCCTCTTCACCTTCACGCAGGCGTAAATCGCGTACGATGCAGCGGTCGTCGCTCAGCGGCTGGCTTACCGCATCCGAAGGGTAAAGCCGTTGCTTAAACCAGTCATTGATAGCCGCCTCTCCAAAGTGACCGAAAGGCGGGTTGCCGATGTCATGCATCAGGCAGGCCATCTCAACGATGCTCTCAAAAGGCCCCGTCAGCTCGTCCAGACCATAGGTTTCCAGTAAGCGCTGCTCTTTGAGACGGCTTAAAATCTCTTTGGCGATGTAGCGCCCGACCTGCTGCACCTCCATGGAGTGGGTTAAGCGCGTGCGCACCGCGGCGTTACGCTCCAGCGGAAAGACCTGGGTCTTTTGCTGCAGACGGCGGATGGCGGGCGAGTTAATGATCCGCCCGCGATCGCTTTCGAAGATACGCAGGATCTCATGTTCGCTCTTGTCGCCCTGCGGCGAACGGAAACGTCGGTGCCAGTTAATTTTGGTGCGAAAATCGATTGGTGACATGTGCTCCCCCGCGTGAGAATGCGTTTCCCCTTAACCGCATGATAGACTATGCATCTTAACAAGGCACATCGCGAGTAAATCTATGAAAATCGGCATTATTGGTGCAATGGAAGAAGAAGTTACGCTTCTGCGTGACAAAATTGAGAACCGTCAGACCCTCTCTCTGGGAGGTTGTGAGATCTATACCGGTCAGCTAAACGGTGTTGACGTGGCTCTGCTGAAATCAGGCATCGGTAAAGTCGCTGCGGCGCTGGGCGCCACCCTGCTGCTTGAGCGCTGCAAGCCGGACGTGATCGTGAATACCGGCTCTGCGGGCGGCCTGGCGCCGACGCTGAAAGTGGGTGACATCGTTGTTTCCGACGAAGCGCGCTATCACGATGCGGACGTTACCGCGTTCGGCTACGAGTACGGCCAGCTTCCGGGCTGCCCGGCAGGGTTTAAAGCGGACGACAAACTGATTGCGGCGGCAGAGACCTGCATTGCGGAGCTCAACCTCAACGCGGTACGCGGTCTGATTGTCAGCGGTGATGCGTTCATCAATGGCTCCGTTGGCCTGGCGAAAATCCGTCATAACTTCCCTCAGGCGGTGGCCGTTGAGATGGAAGCGACCGCGATCGCGCACGTTTGCCATAATTTCAACGTACCGTTTGTAGTGGTTCGCGCCATCTCTGACGTGGCAGATCAGCAGTCCCACATCAGCTTCGACGAGTTCCTGACCGTTGCGGCAAAACAGTCCACCGTGATGGTGGAACGCCTGGTGCAGAACCTGGCACGTGGCTAAACATCCCCTCAGGGCGCTGGCCGCCCTGCTTCTGCTCGCACCGGCGTGGCTTTTTGCCGCGCCGCGTGTGATTACCCTCTCTCCCGCCAATACCGAACTGGCGTTTGCCGCCGGGATCACACCCGTTGGCGTGAGCAGCTTTTCGGATTATCCCCCTCAGGCGACAGGCATTGAACAGGTGGCAACCTGGCAAGGGATGAACCTTGAGCGCATCGTGGCGCTGAAACCGGATCTCGTGCTGGCCTGGCGCGGCGGCAACGCCGAGCGGCAGGTCAACCAGCTTACCTCCCTTGGCATCAAGGTCATGTGGATTGATGCCGTCAGCATTGAGCAGGTCGCTCAGGCGCTACAGGCCCTGGCACCCTATAGCCCTACGCCCAAAAAAGCCGAGGCTGCAGCGAAACAGATGCTCAGCGACTATGCCGCGCTGAAATCCCGATACGATACCCCTGTTAAAAAGCGCATCTTCCTGCAGTTTGGCAGCCAGCCGCTGTTCACCACCGGTAAAGGGTCGATTCAGAATCAGGTACTGGAAGTCTGTGGCGGTGAAAACATCTTTGCAGCCAGCCGGGTACCGTGGCCTCAGGTAAGCCGTGAGCAGGTTCTGGCGCGCCAGCCACAGGCCATCGTGGTGGTCGGAAATGCGAGCGAAATTCCCAAAATCGAGCAATTCTGGCAAAAGCAGCTAAAAATACCGGTAATACCCCTCAACAGCGACTGGTTTGAACGCGCCAGCCCGCGTATTATCCTCGCCGCAAAACAGCTCTGTGCCGCGCTGGCAGAGAGTCACTAACATAAGACCCTTTTCGAGGATTTAACGATGCTCGTTTATTGGCTGGATATTCTTGGCACAGCCGTTTTTGCTATCTCCGGCGTCCTGCTCGCCGGAAAACTACGCATGGATCCGTTTGGCGTGCTGGTGCTGGGCGTGGTGACCGCCGTGGGCGGCGGGACTATCCGCGATATGGCGCTGGCCAATGGCCCGGTGTTTTGGGTGAAAGATCCGACCGACCTGGTGGTCGCGATGGTCACCTGTTTGTTAACCATTGTGCTGGTTCGCCAGCCCCGCCGATTACCAAAATGGATATTGCCGGTACTGGATGCCGTCGGTCTGGCCGTGTTTGTCGGTATTGGTGTCAATAAGGCGTTTAATGCGGGCACCGGTCCGATGGTGGCGATCTGCATGGGCGTGTTAACCGGCGTGGGCGGCGGGATCATTCGCGACATTCTGGCACGGGAGGTGCCGATGATCCTGCGTACTGAAATTTACGCGACGGCCTGTATTGCGGGCGGCATTGTCCACGCGACCGCGTATTACACCTTTGCCATTCCGCTGGAAAACGCCGCGATGCTCGGGATGATCGTGACGCTGGCGATACGTTTAGCGGCGATACGCTGGCATCTGAAGCTGCCGACGTTTGCGCTGGATGAAACTTCAAGATAGGCGTCGTTTATAAGCCCGGTGGCGCTTCGCTTACCGGGCCTACAATCCGCATTCAGGCTTAAATGCTGAACGAAGACCCACACCCGCAGGTGCTTGTTGCGTTCGGGTTGGTGACCACAAAGCGTGAACCTTCCAGACCTTCGGTGTAGTCGACCGAACCACCTACCAGATACTGCAGGCTCATCGGGTCAACCACCAGCGCGACGCCCTGTTTCTCAATGGTCATATCGCCATCGTTAACCTGATCGTCAAAAGTAAAACCGTACTGGAAGCCGCTGCAGCCGCCACCGGTAATATAGACACGCAGTTTCAGATCCGGATTGTCTTCGTCGGCAATCAGGGTTTTCACTTTGTTGGCTGCTGCTTCGGTAAATTCCAGCGGCACAGCTACGTCATCACTCATCTTATGCTCCCATGAATACTGCTATTGGGTAAAATTCACCCAATTCTTTTCGTCATTATCTAATACCCTGGTAATTCATTCAAGTATTCTGCGCGGCGGCCCGCTCCGCCTCTTGTTTTGCCAGGGTACGCGCGAGGATGGTGGAGTATAGCGGTTTTCCCCCCAGGAACTGGGCTAATAGTGTCGCCCCGAGACAGGTAATGATCATTGGCAAAATGAGCTGGTAATTGTCCGTCATCTCCAGCACCAGCACGATCCCGGTCAACGGCGCGCGCAGGGAGGCGGCCAGCAGCGCCCCCATTCCGGCTACCGCAAAGGTCCCTGCATCAAGGTGATAGGCGGGAAAGCCCGCTTCAGCCGCCATACCAAACGCGGTGCCCAACAAGGTTCCCAGCGCCAGCATCGGGGCGAATATCCCGCCGGGCGCGCCGGAGGAAAAACACAGCACCGTCGTGATGACGCGGGAGATAAACATAAACAGCAGCAGACCCACGCTGAAGTTCCCCGCCGCCGCAATGGGGATCAGCCCGAAGCCGCCGCCCGCGGCATTTGGCTCGATAAACCCGAGCACGCCACAGATTCCGCCAAGCAGGCCGCCCATCAGCACCCATTTAGTCGTATTCCCACCGTGAATACGCTGGAACATATCCTGAGCGCGCAGGATAAAGGTGTTAAACAGCGGTCCCACCACGCCAAAAATCATGCCGAGGATCAGGTAAAGCCACAGGGTGTTAACCGGCGCGTTGGTCAGTTTACCCACCTCAATGACCGCCCCTTCGCCATTAAAGAGGCGAAACACGATGCTCGACATAATGACGCCGGTAAACACCGCTTTAATGGAGATCAGGTTGTAGCGAAACTGCGCGCGCATCTCTTCGATGATAAACAAAATGCCCGCCAGCGGCGCGTTAAACGCCGCCGACAGCCCCGCCGCCGCACCGGTAGCCAGCAGCGTATGGCGCGCTTCGGCGCTGCGCATCCGAAAGAGATCGCCCACCATGCGGCCGACGTTCCCGCCCAACTGAACCGTGGGTCCTTCCCTGCCGAGCACCATTCCCGCGCCCAGCGTACCCATGCCGCCGATAAATTTCACCGGAATGACTCGCCACCAGCGCACCGGACGCAGCTCCTCCAGCGCCCCTTCAATTTCCGGGATGCCGGACCCGCCCGCCTCCGGCGCAAATTTACGCACCAGAAAATACCCCACCATGGCGAACAGCGCCGACAGCCCGAACGCCGCAACCCAGACCAGCCATCGGCTGTCGGCGAAACCGGCCACGGTTCCCACTCGCCAGTTGAGCACGGCATTAACCGCTTTTTCAAACGCCACGCCCACCAGACCGGCGAGTGTTCCCACCACGGCAGCGGCCAGCAGGATCGCCAGCGGCGTTTTATCGCGATTGAGCAGCCGTCGAATACTGATTCGATGCTGGGCGCGCGTAAACTGTTGTTCTTCAAAAGACGGAGAATCTGATTTCATATCCTGTACTTATTCGTCATACAAAAAGCCGCGTGGATTTTACCAGAGACAGCCCCACCGTCTCCTGAAAATTACTTAACAAATCTTAAAGCATTACCAGGCTAAAAATTTCATAACCTTCCCCGAATCACTTAGAATAGTGGGCTTAATCATTTTATACGAACCAGGAACGACGCCATGAGCAAGTCTGAAAACCTCTACAGTGCAGCCCGCGAGCTTATTCCGGGTGGCGTGAACTCACCTGTGCGCGCCTTTACCGGCGTGGGCGGCACGCCGCTGTTTATCGAACGTGCTGACGGCGCGTATCTGTATGATGTCGATGGCAAAGCCTATATCGATTACGTCGGCTCCTGGGGGCCGATGGTGCTGGGTCACAACCACCCGGCCATTCGTAACGCGGTAATTGAAGCCGCCCAGCGCGGCCTGAGCTTCGGTGCGCCTACCGAAATGGAAGTGAAGATGGCGGAACTGGTCACCGAGCTGGTCCCGACCATGGACATGGTGCGCATGGTGAACTCCGGTACCGAAGCCACCATGAGCGCCATCCGACTGGCGCGCGGTTTTACCGGCCGCGATAAAATCATCAAGTTCGAAGGCTGCTACCACGGCCACGCGGACTGCCTGCTGGTGAAAGCGGGTTCCGGCGCGCTGACGCTCGGCCAGCCAAACTCGCCTGGCGTACCTGCGGATTTCGCGAAGCATACCCTGACCTGCACCTATAACGATCTGAACACCGTTCGCGCGGCGTTCGAGCAGTATCCGCAGGAGATCGCCTGCATCATCGTTGAGCCAGTTGCGGGCAACATGAACTGTATCCCACCGCAGCCTGACTTCCTGCCGGGCCTGCGCGCCCTGTGCGATGAGTTCGGCGCGCTGCTGATCATCGACGAAGTGATGACCGGCTTCCGCGTGGCGCTGGCGGGCGCCCAGTCTTATTACGGCGTGGAGCCGGACCTCACCTGTCTGGGTAAAATCATCGGCGGCGGCATGCCGGTCGGCGCGTTCGGTGGACGTAAGGACGTCATGGAAGCGCTGGCTCCAACCGGCCCGGTTTACCAGGCGGGCACGCTCTCCGGTAACCCTATCGCCATGGCGGCGGGCTTTGCCTGCCTGACCGAAGTGGCTCAGCCTGGTATTCACGAAACCCTGACCGACCGGACCACGCAGCTGGCAAACGGCCTGCTGGAAGCGGCAGAAGAGGCCGGTATTCCGCTGGTGGTTAACCACGTAGGCGGGATGTTCGGGATTTTCTTCACCGAGGCGAAAACCGTGACCCGCTATCAGGACGTGGTGAAGTGCGACGTTGAACGCTTCAAGCGCTTCTTCCACCTGATGCTGGAAGAAGGCGTCTACCTGGCACCGTCCGCATTCGAGGCGGGCTTTATGTCCGTGGCGCACAGCGAAGAAGATATCAACAACACCATTGACGCGGCGCGTAAGGTGTTTGCGAAGCTCTAAGAGCATTGCCGGGTGGCGCTAACGCTTACCCGGCCTACGGTATTCTCCCTCTCCCCGTGGGAGAGGGCATCAAGCCGCACCTGATTACCGACTCTGCTTTCTCAACAGATAAATAAAATACGGCGCACCAATAAAGGTCGACAGCAGCCCCGCCGGGATCTGATACGGGAACAGCACCATTCTTCCGCACCAGTCTGCAAACACCAGCATCACCCCGCCCGTGAGGGCCGACATGACAATATGCGGCATCGTCCGGCGGAACCCCATCATTCTGGCGATATGCGGCGCCATTAACCCCACAAAACTCAGCGGGCCAATCGTCATGGTGGCCGTCGCCGTCAGGCACGCGGCGAGCAGCAGCAGCGCTACACGCGCTGGCGTCAGCGCCATGCCCACCGCACGTGCGGTTTCACCGCCGAGCGGCAGAATAGTCAGCCAGCGTCGGCACAGCGGCACCATCGCCAGCAGTACGATCATCACGAGCCCGGACCCGATCGCCTGGCTGCCGGTCGCGCCGTACGTTGAGCCGGATATCCAGGTCAGGATCTTCGCCATACGCGGGTCGCCGCTTGCCTGCAGCATCATCAGCAGCATGGTGAACGCGGTGCTGAGCGCCATCCCCGCCAGCAGCATGCGGTGCGGTGAAAACCCGCCTCGACCAGCGGCAATCAGGATAATCAGCAGCGTAACCGCCGCCCCGAGACTGCCGGCAGGCATCAGCCAGCCAAACGCATTGCCCGGCACAAAGAACAGCATCAGCACCACGCCAAAGGCGGCGCCAGAGCTGATCCCAAGCACTTCCGGGCTCGCCATCGGGTTGCCGGTCAGACGCTGAATAATGCACCCCGCCACCGCCAGCATTACCCCTGCGATCAGCGCAGCAAAGATACGCGGCCAGCGCCACTGCAGCAGATCGTTGAGTAAATCGCCCGTTGCCCAGTGCCAGCCCGCGGCATCGCGACCGAATGAGAGCGCCGCGAACGAGGCAATAACCAGCACCGCCAGCCCGGCAAGGCTAAACCACAGTACCGACTGACGTTCAGCATGGACTTTATCGCCCGCATCCATCGCCGGTGCGCTCATGCTGCGCAGACGCGGCAGCAGCCAAAGCAGCAGCGGCGCACCGATAAGCGCCGTGACCGAGCCGGTAGAGACTTCCCGCCACACCCGCGCCAGCCAGAGAATAAGCTGATCGGAAAGCCAGAGGATCAGCGCCCCAATCAGCGAGGCCAGCAGCAGACGCGCCAGCAAACGACGCGCCCCGAGCATTTTCGCCAGCAGGGGCGCAAACAGGCCGATAAACCCGATGATGCCGACCGCGTTCACCAGCAGGGCGCTTAATACAATCGCCAGCGTCAGCGCCGCCAGGCGAGCCAGTGACAGCGCCAGCCCCAGGTTACGCGCCACGCCATCATCCAGTCCCATCAGCGTAAGAGGGCGCAGGAGCAGTAGCGTCAGCACGACACCGCCAGCCAGCTGCGGCCACAGGCGCAGCACAACGCTCCAGTCGGTTTGGGTGAGCGTACCGGTACTCCACAGGAACATGCTTTGCAGCCGATCGTGGTGGAAAAGCACCAGCAGCTGGTTAATGGCGCCACAGTAGAGGCTCACCACCAGCCCGGCCAGAATGAGCGTCACAGGGGAAAGGCGTTTGCCCCAGGCCACGCCAAAGACCAGTGCGCCCACTACGCACGCCCCCGCGAGTGCCGCAAACTGCGAGGTTAACGCTCCCGGCAGCGCCCACAGCGTGGTGATAGTGATCCCAAGCTGTGCGCCGGTCGCGACGCCGAGCGTGGTTGGCTCCGCCAGCGGGTTACGTAACACCTGCTGGAACAGCACGCCCACCAGCCCTAAGCCGGCACCGACTAAAAGGGAGATTGCCAGACGCGGCAGCAGGCTGTAGTGGAACAGCATCTGCTGAATATTGTCGATATCCGGCGAGGCCAGCGCGGCTCCCCATTGCGCGCGCGGTAACGCGGCAGAGAGGTTGAACCCGGTTAACGCCAGCGCGGCAAGAAAAATCAGCATCAGCAGAAGCGCCGGGAAACGGGCAATACGCGTATTCATGCTTTACCTCCCAGGGCGTTATCCAGCACGCGGGCAAAATGCATCGCCGACAGCGTCGCGCCGTAGAACCAGACCGCCGGAGCGCGCTGGAAGCGCCGCTCGCGCACAAACGGCATCGCCTGCCAGAGCGGGGTCGCCATCAGGGTTTGCATGTCGCGCTCGTTGCCGTGATCGAAGCACAGCACATCCACATCGCGAAACGCCGCGAGGCGATCGATACCCACAGCGGTACTGCCCCAGAACGTCATCTCCCCTTCCCAGGCGTTGCGAATGCCGAAGCTGTCCAGCACCTCCTGGAACAGGCAGTTTTTACCAAAGACCAGCATATGGCGGGCATCCAGCAGCGTCACCATCAGCAGCGGACGATCGCCCCGGTGAGCAAAACGCGGCTTCAGGGAGTCGATCAGGGCATCAAATTCGTCGAGATGCCGTTTGGCCTCCGCTTCCCGGTTAAGGAAATGCGCCATCTCGCCAATCGAATTTTTCGCTACGGCCAGCGGTTTTTTACCGTCGCTGAAAGCGAATCCGCGCCCGGGCGCAATGCGCGCCATCACCTCTTCTGACGGACCGTAGCCCGCGGACCAGAACAGGAACGAGGGTTTCATCTGGGTGAGCAGCTCGAGGTTTGGCTCCGTACGCAGGCCGACGTCGATCACCGAGTCCGGCAGCTTCGGCTCGTTCACCCAGAGGTTATAGTTGGGAATGTCCGCGACGCCGTAGGGCGTAACGCCGAGCGCCATCATCAGCTCGACCGGCAACCACTCCAGCGCCACTATGCGGTGCGGATCGACGGCGGCGGCACGCGCCGTATTCATTTTTAACAGCAGCGGTGAGAGGGCCATCGCCGTCAGCAGGCGACGGCGGCTAATGCGCATGTTGTCCAGCATCAGTACACGAAGCTCACCGGTGCAGCCCCGGCCGGGTGAGGCAGAATACCCATCGGAATACCGTAAATGTGTTCCAGCGTTTCGCTGCGCATCAGCTCGGACGGCGTTCCCTGCGCAATCATTTCGCCGCCGCGCAGCGCAACAAGGTAATCGCAGTAGCGTGCCGCCATGTTGATATCATGCAGCACCGCAATCACCGTCAGACCGCGCTGCTGGCTCAAGCGGTGCACCAGCGCCAGAACATCGACCTGATGGGCGATATCAAGTGCGGAGGTGGGTTCGTCGAGGAGCAGGCAGCGGCTGTCCTGGGCCACCAGCATTGCAATCCACGCGCGCTGGCGTTCACCGCCGGACAGGCTATCCACCAGACGGTGCGCCAGCGGCTTAAGCCCGACCAGCGCAATCGCCTCTTCCACTTTCTCTCTGTCGGCCACGCCAAAGCGTCCAAGCGCGCCATGCCACGGATAACGCCCAATCGCCACCAGTTCTCGCACCGTCATCCCCTCCGCCTGCGGCAGCTGCTGCGGCAGATACGCCACTTTGCGCGCAAAGGCTTTACTGCTCCAGCTCTCCAGCGGTTGGTCATCCAGCAGGATGTCGCCTTCTGACGGCGGCTGATGTCGTCCCAGCATCTTGAGCAGCGTGGACTTACCGGAACCGTTGTGACCAATCAGGCCAGTGACTTTACCTGCGGGAAACGTCAAAGAGAGCGGATGCAGCAAGGTGCGCCCGGGTACGCGAAAGGAGAGATGGTTGAGCGTAAAGGTGGTGTCGGGTTGCGTTTGATTATCCTGCATATCAGCCAACTTAAATAAAAAGGGCACGGCGAACCGTGCCCGAAGAGAGATTAGAAGCGGAATGTCGCGGTAGCAACAACCTGACGTCCTGCTCCCCAGTAGCAGGCATATTCGCTGTAGCAGCTGGAGACGTATTCGCGATCGAAGATGTTGTTCACGTTGACGCCGACAGAAGAGCCGGGAAGTCCAAAGCGTGCCAGATCGTATTTCACGGTGGCATCCGCCAGGGCATAGCCCGCGACGTTGAATGACTGGTAGGCTTTTGGCGACGAGGCAGAGTAATAGGACACGGTGTTACCAATGTAACGGGTGCCAGCCCCTACCGTCAGACCGCTCAACGCCGTCTCATGGAAGGTATAATCTGCCCACAGAGACGCCATATTGCGCGGCACTTCCGCCGGACGACGGCCTTCATACCAGGTATCGTGCGTGTATTTGGCATCAGTAAAGCTATAGGAAGCCGTCACGTTCACGTTGGCAGAGACGGCAGCTTTCGCTTCCAGTTCGAAACCGCGAGAGCGAATTTCACCGCCCTGCACGCTAAAGCCGCTGGTCGGGTTCGCCGGATCGGCCGTCAGGTTGTTGTTTTTGGTTAACTGATAAACAGCAGCCGTGACCACAACAGGCAGATCTTTCGGTACGTATTTCACGCCTGCTTCATACTGCTTGCCGCGTGCAGGATCGAACGGTTTGCCGCCCTGAGTGGTACCCGAAATCGGTTCGAACGATTCGCTATAGCTGAAATAAGGCGTGATGCCGTTGTCGAACAGGTAGTTAATCCCGCCGCGCCACGTGAATGCCTGATCGTTGATTTCCGCGGTAGTACCGGTTGTACGCGTCAGTGCTGAGGTTTTCGCAAAGTCATAGCGGCCACCCATTGTGAGTACCCACTTATCCCATTCAGCCTGATCCTGCGCATAAAGGCCGGTTTGTTCCTGACGGTTGAGCACTTTGTAAAGGTAGTAAACGTCGACATTTGGATTGCCGTACGCAGGCTTCGTCATACTGATGGGATCGGCCGTGCCGTAGTCAGCATCAATATCATTACGCATGCGGAGGTAATCAACGCCCGTCAACAGGGTATGATCCACTGCACCCGTCGCAAATTTGGACTGAAGCTGAGTATCAACGGTAAACGAGTTGAGGTCCTCATCGGAGCGCACATACGCGCGGCTGATCTGAGCCGGTGCAATATAGCCGTTACCGTAGACGGAACGGTAAAGCGTATTGATTTTGGTGTAACGCAGGTTTTGACGCACGGTAAAGGTGTCATCAAACTGATGCGAGAAGCTGTAACCCACCATTTTCTGACGACGGGAGATCTTGTTATCTTCTTCACCTTCGTTGAAATCGGTCGGCAGCTTGTGTGCTTTGCCGTTGGCATCGTAGTAAGGCACAACGGTACCTTCCCGCGGCAGCCAGCCGTAATAGCCTGCATCCGGATCGCTCTGGAAGTTGCTCAGGAAAGTAAAATCGGTTTTATCGTCAGGACGCCAGCTGAAAGCAGGTGCAATGGCGTAGCGGGAAGATTTCACCATCTCCTGCTGCGCATTTTCGCTGCGCCCCAGACCGGTCAGACGGTATGACCACACGCCGTCATCATCAATCGCATCGCTGAAATCAAACCCAGTCTGCCACAGGTTATCGGTACCCATTTTGAACTGAATTTCTTTCAGTGGCTCGGTGGTTGGGCGCTTGCTGACCATGCTGACCACGCCGCCCGGGTGGCTTTTACCGTACAGAACGGACGTTGGGCCACGCAGCAGCTCGACGCGCTCAAGGAAATACGGATCCATGGACGCTTCAGAATAGTTATCTCCCTGCAGCTTCATCCCGTCCAGATACTGGTTAGTATTCACGGTACTGGAGGTGGTGAACCCACGAATAGAAACAACGTCATACGTTGTAGACGCCCCGCGTGTTGCGAACACGCTCGGCGTATAGGCCAGCGCCTGTTTAACCGTGCCCGGCTGCTTCATGTCCATCTCTTCACGGGTGACGACAGAAATAGACTGCGGGGTTTTCTCAATCGGGGTATCGGTCTTGGTCGCGGTGGCGGTGCGTTTAGCCGCAATCGTGGGTGCCGGTCCCCAGGCACTTTCCTGTGCCGCAGGTGCTGCGGTTACCGTAATGGTTTCTTCTTTTTTCGGGGTTTCGGCAGCATGTGTATAAGCCGACATGCCGGCAACCGCTGTGGCGACGACGACCGCGATTTTACGCAGCGACGTATTGATTGGCTGAGCAGTATTGGAAAGCGCCATGGTGTATCTCTGATGGAAAAGTGAATGATAACGTAAACGAGAATTATTATTATGACCGCAGCATAATAGGCGAAACGCTGACTGCATAGCAAGCAGTAAGCGGCCCTACGAGAATTAAGGGTTTAAGAAATAACCAAGAGAGAACGAAGGGTTAATCAATATTAAAAAGAGGGTTAAAAAAAGGGGGGGAATGGGTAAAAAAATCCCCCCTTGCGGGGGGACCTCACGCGGTTAGTTACCGCCGAACATATCTTTAATCCAGCCTGCGACACCATCGCTGTCTTTCTTCTCGTTCTGCTGCTGCGGCTGTTGCTGCTGCGGCTGCTGTGGCTGAGAAGACTGCTCGAACGGGTTACCCGTTGGCTGTTCTGGCTGGCTTTGCTGGCACAGGGAATCCGGGTTGGTTGTCCAGACCGGCAGAGTACGCATTCCGCCGCCGCAGACGAAGTTACCGGAACTGTCCACGCCCATATCGACGATATCTTCCGGCGCAACCAGGTTCAGCGGCACCGGGGACTGATTCGCCAGATAGCGCTGGTAAATCGACATCGCCCCGCTCGCGCCGTACAGCTTGGTCGGCTGGTTGTTGTCGCGGCCTACCCAGGTGATCACCACTTCACGACCATCAATACCGGCAAACCAGGTATCAACGTTGTTGTTGGTGGTCCCGGTTTTACCCGCCAGATGCAGGCCCGGATACTTCGCCCCCAGCTGACGGCCGGTACCGCGCTGCACCACCTGCTGCATCGTCCACAGCGTCATATAGGCTGCCTGCGCAGGAACGGCACGTTCCGCCTGCGGGAAGCTCTGATACAGCACGGAGCCATCTTCGGCAATCACTGAACGCAGGGCGGAGAGCGGCGCGCGGTTACCGCCGCTGGCGATCGTCTGGAACGCCTGCGCCACTTCGATCGGCGTCAGGTTGAGCGCCCCCAGGATCATCGCCGGTACCGGGTGCAGCTGATCTTTCGCCACGCCCAGCTTCTGCCAGGTATCGACAATCGCTGGCAGACCCAGCGACATGCCCAGGTTCACCGTCGGCACGTTCATGGAGCGCGTCAACGCATCCACCAGCATAACCTGACCGCTAAACTGCTTGTCGTCGTTCTGCGGTGACCACACCTGGCCGTTAGGCTGGCGCAGGGAGATCGGCGCATCCGCAATCCAGGTATTCAGACGATACTGGTTTGGCTGACTCAGGGCAGTGAGATAGGTTGCCGGTTTTGCCAGAGAGCCGATCGAGCGACGCGCCTGCATGGCACGGTTATAGCCAGCAAACTGCGGCTCGGCACCGCCCACCATCGCACGAACTTCGCCGGAGTTACGGTCAACCACCACCATCGCGGTTTCAAGATCGGAGAGCTTACGCTGTTTCTTCAGCGCCGGAATGCCTTCCACCGCCGCTTTTTCTGCCGCATCCTGCGCCACGGAGTCAAAGGTCGTAAAGATCTTCACGCCGGAGAGATCTTTCACTTTGTCACCCAGCTTGCTTTGCAGCTCCTGACGCACCAGCTGCATAAACGCAGGCTGAGGCGAGATCACCCCACCGCGCGGCTGCACGCCGAGCGGACGCGCGCTCAGCATGTCGTACAGCTCCTGGTCAATCACCTGCTGCTGTTGCAGCAGACGCAGAACGAGGTTACGACGCTCCAGCGCCAGTTTCGGGTTACGCCACGGGTTATAAATGGACGCCCCTTTCACCATGCCCACCAGCAGCGCCTGCTGATCCAGACTCAGCTCTTCAACCGGACGACCAAAGTAGTACAGGCTCGCCAGCGGGAAGCCGCGGATTTCGTTGTCGCCGCTCTGACCGAGGTACACCTCGTTCATATACAGCTCAAGGATACGATCCTTGCTGTAGCGCGCATCCATCAGCACGGCCATATACGCTTCGTTCGCTTTACGCCAGTAAGAGCGCTCGCTGGAGAGGAACAGGTTCTTCACCAGCTGCTGGGTCAGCGTACTTGCCCCCTGCACGGTACGGCCCGCGGTCAGGTTAGCCAGGACCGCACGGCCAATCGAGTAGAGGCTGATGCCGTCATGCTCGTAGAAGTGGCGGTCTTCGGTTGCCAGCAGGGTATCAACCAGCAGATCCGGGAAGCCGTTACGCGCCACGAACAGACGCTGTTCGCCGTTCGCCGACGAGAGCATGGTGATCAGGCGGGGATCGAGACGGAAGAAACCGAACTGACGGTTGTTATCCATGTTCTCGATGGTATCCAGACGATCGCCGTCAAAGGTCAGACGCGCGCGCACCTGACCCTCTTTGCTGTCCGGGAAATCAAACGGACGGCGGATCATCTCAATGCTGTTGGCCTGCACGGTGAATTCGCCAGGGCGCGTCATTTTTGACACCTGACGATACTGGGTAGCTTCCAGCAGTTTTACCATTTCGTTTTTCGTGATGGACATATCTGGCTCAAGGTTCACCATGCGGCCATACACGGCCGCAGGTAACTGCCAGACTTTACCGTCGATACGGCTGCGGATCTTCTGATCCAGATAGACGCCGTAAATTGCCATCAGCACAACAAAAACAATAAAGAGCTTCAGCAGCAGCCAGAACCAGCCGCGTTTGCCCCGAGGCTTGCGCCCTTTGCCTTTCCCTTTACGCGGCATCGGTTCTTCATCCTCATCATCGTCTTCATAGTCATCGTCATAGTCCTCATCTCTGAGGCGACGACGGCTTACCTTTTCTTTCGCCGGACGCGTTGGTCTTCCCTTACGTCCTATTGGCTCGCGGTCATTCCCCGCCATGCTTTTTCTCCGCAACTTTCAGGCGCAAAGGCCCGATTCTCTTTTCTTCCACCGGTCTGTGAAAGAAGAAATCTCTCAAAATTAGTTCTCCCTCTCCCTGTGGGAGAGGGCCGGGGTGAGGGCATCAGGCCGCACATCCCTTTCAGGAATACTTCTTCGTCCGCTTCGTCGGCGCCGTATTCGCCGGATCGTCCGGCCAGACGTGTTTGGGGTACCGCCCTTTCATCTCTTTTTGCACGTCACGGTAGCTCCCCGCCCAGAACGCCCCCAGATCGCGAGTGATCTGCAAGGGTCGATGCGCGGGCGACAGCAGTTCAAGCACCAACGGCACGCGCCCTTCAGCGATAGACGGCGTGGTTGCCTCACCAAACATCTCCTGCATTCGAACCGCCAGCGCCGGCGGATTATCCTCATGATAACGGATGGCAATCCGGCTTCCGGTCGGCACAGTGTAATGCCCTGGCAGTTCACTATCCAGACGTTGACGCAATGACCAGTCCAGTAAATTCTGTAACGCGACCTTAACATCAAGCGCTTTCAGCGCCCGCAGGGAGTGTACGCCGCTCATCTGCGGCAGTAGCCAGGCCTCCAGCGACGCGAGTAACGTTTCGTCATCCACCGCTGGCCAGGCGTACTCCGGCAACCAGCGAGCGGCGCAGTGCAGGCGAATGCGGTACTGCTCAGCCTCCGGTGTCCAGTTCAGCACGCTCAGCCCTTTTTCCCGAATGCCGTTCAGCATAGCCTGATGGAGCTCGTCTTCCGACGGCTTCGCCAGCGGCTTCGTTCCGAGTGTCAGTTTGCCAATCTGGCTGCGACGAAACGCCTTCAGCGTGCCCTGGGCGTCATCCCACTCGACGATGTCCGATTGCTGGAGCAGATGCGGACAGGTACGGGTCAGGGCGTCAATATCGACGGCAATCGCCTGCAGGATACGCGCATCCGGTGAGTTGCTCCCCTGCAGCAGGAGCGGCGCAATCAGCCACTCATGACGCGTCAGGGCATCATCGCTGTCCAGCATCGCCCCCATACCGTTTGCCAGCTGGTAGCGACCGTCCAGCCCGCGCCGACGCGCAATCCGGTCCGGAAACGCCTGCGCTAACAGCCGGGAGATGCTCTCACTGTCTGGCACGCCGCCGCGGCTGTTAAGCCGCTTACAGAGCTGCTGGGCCCGCTGCTGCCAGTTCCCCTGATTGCGCGAAAACGCCTGCCCCAGATCGCTACTGCCTCCGCGCGGCGGCTCCTCAAGGATAGCCGCCAGTTTGGCTGCCGTGGCAATCTCATCCTCCCCCTGCGCGGCCACCAGCATCGCGGCCAGACGCGGATCGTTGCCCAGTGCCGCCATTTTCTGGCCGCGTACCGTCAGACGTTCGCCTTCCAGCGCACCAAGCTGGGTCAACAGGTTGCGCGCAGCGGTGAGGTTCACGGCTGGCGGGGAATCAAGCCAGGTAAGCTGTCCAGGCTCCGGGCAGCCCCACTGCAGCAGATCCATCACCAGGCCAGACAAATCGCTTTGTAAAATTTCCGGTGTGCTTTGCTGCGCCGCGCGTTCCGCCTGCTCTGCGCTGGTCAAATGCAGGCAGATACCCGGCTCAAGTCGCCCCGCGCGGCCCGCGCGCTGCACCATTGATGCCTGGCTGATGCGCTGCGTCAGGAGTTTAGTCAGCCCGGTGCGCGGGTCAAAGCTTGCCACCCTCTCCTGCGCGCTATCGACCACCAGGCGAATACCTTCGATGGTCAAACTGGTTTCAGCAATATTGGTTGCCAGTACCACCTTGCGCTGTCCAACCGGGGCAGGAAGGATAGCTTTACGCTGCTCCTGCAGCGACAGCGCGCCGTAGAGCGGGCAGAGCAGTACATCACCGCCTACGCGAGAGGAAAGCTGCTCCTGCACGCGCTGGATCTCCCCGACGCCCGGCAAAAACAGCAGCAGCGAGCCGGGTTCCTGACGCAGCAGTTCTGCGGTGGCAATGGCGACCGCTTCGTCAAAACGCTGATGGGAGGGAAGCGGTTGATAGCGGCGTTCAACAGGAAACGCCCGCCCTTCAGAGCTGATGACAGGCGCATCGGGTAGCGCCTGCCGTAGCCGCGCATTGTCCAGCGTGGCCGACATTATCAGCAGCCGGAGATCGTCACGCAGTCCCTGCTGAACGTCCAGCAACAGCGCGAGGGCCAGATCCGCCTGCAGGCTGCGCTCGTGAAATTCATCCAGGATCACCAGCCCGACGCCGGTCAGCTCCGGATCGTTTTGCAGCATGCGGGTGAGAATACCCTCGGTGACCACCTCAAGGCGCGTTGTCGGACCCACGCAGGTCTCGGCGCGCATCCTGTACCCTACCGTTTCGCCCGGTTTTTCATTCAGCAGTTCCGCCAGGCGCTGCGCTACGTTGCGCGCGGCCAGCCTGCGCGGCTCCAGCAGGATAATTTTCCCGCTGATGTTCCCCTCTTTCAGAATCTGCAGCGGCAGCCAGGTGGACTTACCCGCCCCCGTCGGGGCATTCAGCAAAACCTGCGGGGAATGGCGTAAGGCAGCGAGAAGGTCAGGAAGAACAACGGCGACCGGCAATGAGGACACTAACAGCTCCAGAGGGTTAACATTCGTCGGCGTACATTGTAGCATCGGCGCATATCATTACCGAGTCCTCCGTATGCCTGAGTCGAAACGGCTGTTTTTTGCCATTGAATTGCCCCCCCCTTACAGCGTCAAATTGTTCGCTGGCGCGCTGACCACTTCCCGCCGGAGGCCGGACGCCCTGTCGCGGCGGCCAACCTGCACCTGACGCTGGCCTTTTTGGGCGACGTCAGTGCCGAAAAACAGCGGGCGCTAGCCGCCATGGCAGGGCGTATTGCCCAGCCGGAATTTACGCTGCACCTCGACGACGCGGGCCAGTGGCTGCGTTCGCGCGTGGTCTGGCTGGGTACGCGACAGCCTCCGCGCGGATTATTACAGCTGGCGAACATGCTGCGCGCGCAGGCGGCGCGCAGCGGCTGTTATCAAAGCCCACAGCCGTTTCATCCGCACATCACCCTGCTGCGCGATGCCGGTCAGGCCGTTGCCATCCCGCCGCCGGGTTTTCACTGGGCCTTTCAGGTCAACACATTCGCGCTTTATGAATCCGTCTTTATTCAGGGACGCACCCGCTATACGCCGCTACAGCGCTGGACGCTGGGCGACACCGAAAGGAATTCTGATGAAGTTTAGTCCTCCCCTGCAGCACGCTACGCTTGTCCAACGCTACAAACGCTTCCTCGCCGATGTGATCACGCCAGAAGGCGAACAGCTCACCCTGCACTGCCCCAATACCGGTGCCATGACGGGCTGTGCGACGCCGGGTGACAGGGTCTGGTATTCCACATCAGAAAATACTAAACGCAAATATGCTCATACCTGGGAAATGACCGAAACCCAAAACGGGGCATTTATTTGCGTTAATACCCTGCGCGCCAATCAGTTAGTTAAGGAAGCGCTGACCCATGGCGTTATTCCCGAACTGGTTGGTTATGGCACGCATAAAAGCGAAGTGAAATATGGCGATGAAGGCAGCAGAATTGACTTCATGTTACAGGCGGAAGACAGGCCGGAGTGCTATATTGAAGTAAAATCAGTGACGTTAGCGGAACAGGAAAATGGCTACTTCCCGGATGCGGTAACGCTACGTGGTCAGAAGCATCTGCGAGAGCTAATGAGTGTTGCGGCGGCGGGCAAACGCGCCGTATTGCTGTTTGCGGTATTGCATTCAGCCATTGAACGTTTCTCCCCTGCCCGCCATATTGATCCTAAATACGCGCAATTGTTGAATGAGGCACAAAAGCAGGGGGTAGAGGTTTTCGCTTATAAAGCGGAACTTTCTGCCGATAATATGACTCTGAGATCCTCTCTTCCCATTGTCTTATAAGGGATTAGACGATTGACTATTAAGTGTTCTGGCCGCGTGCGCAAATACGCTTTTCCTCACAGGCTTGTCAAGTGTTACGTTTAGATAATTGCCATACGGAAAAGCATCTGCTATTTATAGCGACCTGATTTTTCCCCCAACACGGGGATCGATAGTGCGTGTTAAGGAGAAGCAACATGCAAGAAGGGCAAAACCGTAAAACATCGTCCCTGAGTATTCTCGCCATCGCTGGGGTGGAGCCGTATCAAGAGAAACCGGGCGAAGAGTATATGAACGAAGCCCAGCTGTCGCACTTCAAGCGTATTCTTGAAGCATGGCGTAATCAACTCAGGGATGAAGTCGATCGCACCGTTACTCATATGCAGGATGAAGCTGCTAACTTCCCGGATCCGGTAGACCGTGCCGCTCAGGAAGAAGAGTTCAGCCTCGAACTGCGTAACCGTGACCGCGAACGCAAACTGATCAAAAAGATCGAGAAAACGCTGAAAAAAGTCGAAGACGAAGATTTTGGCTACTGCGAATCCTGCGGTGTTGAAATTGGCATTCGTCGCCTGGAAGCGCGTCCAACCGCCGATCTGTGCATCGACTGCAAAACGCTGGCCGAAATCCGCGAAAAACAGATGGCCGGTTAACACCAGCGCTGTTTACACACTCCAAAGGCGGGAGTCTCTCCCGCCTTGTTACTGTTGATATGTCTGAATCACACTATATTGGGCGCTTCGCGCCATCTCCTTCCGGTGAATTACACTTCGGCTCATTAATTGCCGCGCTCGGCAGCTACCTGCAGGCTCGCGCCCGTCAGGGAAAATGGCTCGTCCGCATTGAAGATATTGACCCTCCGCGTGAAGTTCCCGGTGCAGCAGAGACGATTCTGCGTCAGCTGGAACATTACGGTCTTCACTGGGATGACGAGGTTCTGTGGCAGTCAACACGTCACGAGGCGTATCGGGAACGTCTGGCCTGGCTTCGCGCTCAGGGGCTTTCCTATAACTGCACCTGCACCCGCGCGCGTATCCAGAGCGCAGGCGGCGTCTATGACGGCCACTGCCGCACGTTGAACAACGGTCCTGAAAATGCCGCCGTGCGCATACTGCAGCGCTCACCGGTGACGCGCTTTCACGATTTACTCTCCGGTGAGATTCATGCCGATGAACGTCTGGCGCGTGAGGATTTTATTATTCACCGTCGCGATGGCCTGTTCGCCTACAACCTGGCCGTGGTGGTGGACGATCATTTCCAGGGCGTGACGGAAATTGTGCGCGGGGCGGATCTGGTCGAGCCCACCGTACGGCAAATCTCGCTGTATCACCAGTTTGGCTGGACGGCACCGGACTATATTCATCTGCCGCTGGCGGTTAATGCGCAGGGCTTAAAATTATCAAAGCAGAACCACGCCCCGGCCCTGCCAGACGGCGATCCGCGTCCTGTTTTGATCGACGCGCTGCGTTTTCTCAACCAGAATGTAACCAACGAATGGCAGGATCTTCGTATTGACGAACTGCTGAAAATGGCCATCGCCAACTGGACGCTCAGGGCTGTGCCAAAAATCCAGCATTCTCAAATGCGTTGCGCTGAGCTATGATTAGCCGCTTTTTTCATAACAAAACACACTACGAGGTGTACCATTTTTACCCGAGTCGCTAATTTTTGCCGTAAAGTGCTAAGCCGCGAAGAGAGCATGGCGAATGATGCTATTGCACAGCCACACATGTCGGTTATTCCGCGTGAGCAGCACTCTATTTCCCGCAAAGATATCAGTGAAAATGCCCTCAAGGTACTCTATCGTCTGAATAAAGCGGGCTACGAGGCCTATCTCGTCGGCGGTGGGGTGCGTGATTTACTGCTGGGCAAAAAACCGAAAGATTTCGACGTGACGACCAGCGCCACGCCTGAGCAGGTGCGCAAATTATTCCGCAACTGTCGTCTCGTTGGCCGCCGCTTCCGTCTGGCTCACGTGATGTTTGGGCCGGAAATTATCGAAGTGGCGACCTTCCGCGGCCACCACGAAGCGGGCGCATCCGATCGCACCACGTCGCAGCGCGGCCAGAACGGTATGCTGCTGCGCGACAACATCTTCGGCTCTATCGAAGAAGATGCCCAGCGTCGCGACTTCACCATCAACAGCCTCTATTACAGCGTGGCGGATTTCACCGTGCGCGATTACGTCGGCGGCATGCAGGACCTGAAAGAAGGTCTGATCCGCCTGATCGGCACGCCGGAAACGCGCTACCGTGAAGATCCCGTGCGTATGCTGCGCGCCGTGCGTTTCGCCGCCAAGCTCAATATGCGCATCAGCCCGGAAACGGCCGAGCCGATCCCGCGTCTGGCGACGCTGATTAACGACGTGCCGCCTGCTCGCCTGTTCGAAGAGGCGCTGAAGCTGCTGCAGGCCGGCCACGGTTTTGAAACCTATAATCTTCTGCGCGAATACAACCTGTTCCAGCCGCTGTTCCCGACCATTACCCGCTACTTCACCGAAAACGGTGACAGCCCAATGGAGCGCATGATTGCGCAGGTGCTGAAGAATACCGATACCCGCATTCGCAACGACATGCGCGTGAACCCGGCGTTCCTGTTTGCCGCGATGTTCTGGTATCCGCTGCTGGAAACGGCCCAGCGCATTACCCAGGAGAGCGGGCTCGCCTATTACGATGCGTTCGCGCTGGCCGCCAACGACGTGCTGGACGAAGGCTGCCGCACGCTCGCCATTCCGAAACGTATTACCACTCTGGTGCGCGACATCTGGCAGCTTCAGCTGCGCATGTCCCGTCGTCAGGGCAAACGCGCCTGGAAGCTGATGGAGCATCCTAAGTTCCGTGCCGCCTTCGATCTCCTGTCGCTGCGCGCTGAAATTGAACGCAACCAGGAGCTGCAGCGTCTGGCGCAGTGGTGGGCTGAATTCCAGGTCTCCGCCCCGCCAGAGCAGAAAGATATGCTGACCGGGCTGGATGAAGAGCCGGAACCGCGTCGCCGTCATCGTCGCCCGCGCAAACGCGCGCCGCGTCGTGAAGGGACAGCATGACCCTCGCGTATATCGCCATCGGCAGCAATTTAGCCTCACCGCTGGAGCAGGTGAATGCTGCCGTAGAGGCGCTGGGTGAGATCCCGCAAAGCCGCATCGTGGCGGTCTCCTCGTTCTATCGCACCCCGCCGCTGGGGCCGCAGGATCAGCCAGACTACCTCAACGCCGCCGTGGTTCTTGAGACTGAGCTGGGTCCCGAAGCGCTGCTGGACAATACCCAGCGTATTGAGCTTCAGCAGGGCCGCGTACGCAAAGCCGAACGCTGGGGGCCGCGCACGCTTGATCTCGATATTATGCTGTTCGGCCATGAGGTGATTAACACTGAACGCCTCACCGTACCGCATTACGACATGAAAAATCGCGGGTTTATGCTCTGGCCGCTGTATGAAGTTGCCCCTTCCCTTACCTTTCCTGACGGGCTCTCGCTAAAGGCCGTTCTCAACAGTCTCGGTGCGGAGAAACCCGCCCGCTGGTAAGGCTGTTTTTTTAGCGATTAACCATAAAATATTTATGGTTAATCGTTTACCTAAAATCATTGTTCCCTCGAATGTTACTGTTAGAATGCGCAAAGATTCGCTTTTGGGCTATCAGGAAACAGTATGAAACCAACCACCATCTCCTTACTGCAGAAATGCAAACAGGAAAAAAAACGCTTCGCCACCATCACCGCGTATGACTACAGCTTCGCCAAACTGTTTGCCGAAGAGGGGATCAACGTCATGCTGGTCGGGGACTCGTTAGGGATGACGGTACAAGGACATGATTCCACCCTGCCGGTAACGGTTGAGGATATCGCTTACCATACCCGCTCCGTGCGCCGTGGCGCCCCAGCCTGCCTGCTGCTTTCCGATCTGCCGTTTATGGCCTATGCCACGCCGGAACAGGCATTCGAAAACGCGGCGGCAGTGATGCGTGCCGGTGCCAATATGGTCAAAATTGAAGGCGGCGCCTGGCTTGTGGATACGGTGAAGATGCTCACCGAGCGCGCCGTGCCGGTGTGCGGGCATTTAGGCCTGACGCCGCAGTCCGTCAATATCTTTGGCGGCTATAAGGTGCAGGGCCGTGGCGATGCAGCCCAGACGCTGCTGGATGATGCCCTGGCGCTGGAAGCCGCAGGTGCCCAGCTGCTGGTGCTGGAGTGCGTGCCGGTTGAGCTGGCGAAACGCATCACCGACGCGCTGTCCATTCCGGTGATTGGTATTGGTGCAGGCAACGTCACCGACGGTCAAATTCTGGTGATGCACGACGCCTTCGGTATCACCGGCGGACACATCCCGAAATTTGCCAAAAATTTCCTCGCCGAAGCGGGCGACATGCGCGCTGCGGTCAGGCAGTATATTGCCGACGTTGAATCCGGTGTTTACCCGGGTGAAGAACACAGTTTCCATTAAGGAGTCTCGTTGTGCTAATCATTGAAACCCTGCCGCTGCTTCGCCAGCATATCCGCCGCGCGCGACAGGAAGGTAAACGTATCGCACTGGTCCCGACCATGGGCAATCTGCATGACGGCCACATGAAGCTCGTCGACGAAGCCCGTGCGCGAGCAGATATCGTGGTGGTCAGTATCTTCGTGAACCCCATGCAGTTTGACCGTGCCGACGACCTGGCACGCTATCCGCGCACCCTGCAGGAAGATTGCGAGAAGCTCAAAAAACGCCACGCGGATATTGTCTTCTCACCTGCACCGGCGGACGTTTACCCGCAGGGTACCGAAGAGGCAACCTACGTTGACGTCCCGGGCATTTCCACCATGCTCGAAGGCGCGAGCCGCCCGGGCCATTTCCGCGGCGTTTCCACCATCGTTAGCAAGCTGTTCAACCTGGTGCAGCCGGACGTGGCCTGCTTTGGCGAGAAAGATTTCCAGCAGCTGGCGCTGATCCGCAAGATGGTTGCGGATATGGGTTACGATATCGAGATTGTCGGCGTACCGATTGTACGCGCCAAAGACGGTCTGGCACTCAGCTCGCGAAATGGCTACCTGACTGCCGAACAGCGTAAAATCGCGCCGGGCTTAAGCAAGGTCATGAACACCATGGCAGAGCAGATGCTGGCAAAAGAGTTAACAGCAGAAGAGATTATCGCCCTTGCCGAGCAGGCGCTTAACGATAAAGGCCTTCGTGCTGACGACGTACAAATTCGTGATGCTGATACGCTGCTGGAATTAACCCAGAACAGCAAGCGCGCAGTCATCCTGGTGGCGGCCTGGCTAGGTCAGGCGCGTCTGATCGACAATAAAGTGGTTGAGCTGGCGTAGTTCCCTTCACCCCTGATAATGATAGGTAAACGTAATGATTCGCAAAATGCTGCAAGGTAAGCTTCACCGTGTGAAAGTCACGCAGGCCGACCTGCACTATGAAGGCTCCTGCGCCATTGATCAGGATTTCCTTGATGCAGCAGGTATCCTCGAAAACGAAGCGATTGATATCTGGAACGTGAACAACGGCAAACGCTTCTCTACCTACGCGATTGCCGCCGAGCGCGGGTCCAAAATCATCTCCGTTAACGGCGCTGCGGCGCACTGCGCGGACGTGGGTGATATCGTGATCATCGCCAGCTTCGTGATGATGTCTGACGAAGAAGCCCGCCGCTGGCAGCCTAAAGTGGCCTACTTCGAAGGCGAGAATGAAATGAAGCGCACCGCAAAGGCGATTCCGGTTCAGGTTGCATAAGCACTACCCCTGCGGCTGATTGCTGATCAGCCGCGACATCGTCTCCAGCGAATCCGTTCTTAAGATGTACAGGCGTTTCAGTAAGAACGGATTATCCCCCGGCTTCACCTTTCCTTTCACCGTCGTCACCGCCAGATGGAAACCGGCATCATTCGCCGCCTTTATCGCTTTATTGTCGTAGCCGCCGAAGGGGTAAGAGACATACAGCACGCGCGGGTTAAACTGCGCCAGCGCGCGACGCGAGCGTTCAAAATCAAACAAAATCACGTGATAGCTGCGGCTCAGTAAAATCGGATGCTTATTGGCATCCACGCGGTGCAGGAAGTGGGTATGAGACTGAATATCGAACACATCCTGAATCCCCTTAATCTCCTGCACGCTCATAAACTGCAGGGATTTAGGATCCCACTTCTGCGGATGGCCTTTTATGCGGGAAGAGATAATAAACGCGGTAGCCTTGAAGCCGTACTCTTTCAGCACTGGATAAGCATAGCGGCTGACAGATTTCAGGCCATCGTCAAAGGTTATCACCACCGATTTCGCAGGCAGGTTCATTTTGTTACGCACGTACCCTTCCAGCTGGTACATCGTCAGGGTGGTATAGCCCTGATCGCGAAGCCATGCCATCTGGTTATTGAACGCACGTACGCTGGTCGTCGTGGACGTATGTCGAAAGCGCGTGTTTTCTTCATCGCGCAAAATATGATGGTAGGTCAGAACAGGAAGGCCGTTATCTTCCTGCGCATCCAGGCTGCTGATCCACGCCAGACGATTACCGATGCGGATCTGAAACCAGGTCTGGTTTAAACGGTCTTTAAGTTTGTTCAGGATCGGATAGCGAAGATTGGCGCTTAAGGTGCCGAAGGGTGCGCTGCCGTTGTTCGGGGCGTTATAAACGGGCGTGTCTTTCCACGTTATCAGGTTTTGATTGCTCAGCGGTTTATTCAAATCCCCCAGGCCATCCTCGACGCGCTGTTTGCCCTGAACCGGCTCCAGATGCCCCTTGTCGATAAAGCCCGTGCCAAATCCGAAGCGAAATTCATAGTAGTCCGCCGCCGCAGGCACCACCGCGAGGATCTGCCCTGCCCGCACGTTGCCAACGTTAATGACGCTGTTGCCGATCTGCGCCCAAATCGCCGCATCTTCGGTGGTTTGCATATATTGAGCAGGCAGTCTTTGCTGACTTAATAAACTGGCAGAAACAGTGCCGGACACGAACATCAATAGCAGGAAAACAATACGCGTGAACATGAGGGTCTTATTCGAAGCGGAAATACTTACGCCATTGTAGCAAAAGCGACATCAATACCAATGTTTAATTCTTATACAGGTCATGCAGCAGGACAAAGGGAGGATTTTTTTGCTGTTGATGCCACAAGCTGCTGACGCCCGGGGTACCCAGCGAAACGATAGCGTTACGGAACGCTGCGCTGGTTAAGGTCTCGCGATGGGGATACATCATTTCAAGCAGTGGAAAGCTAATACCGGAGATCACCTCGCAGCAGTCGTGCTTATGGCTCATCAGGGCCGCAGCACGGTACGGCGCCGCGCCGGATTTATCGGTAAGAAAAATCACGCCGTCTCCGGTGTCGGTTTCATGAAGGGCATCGCACATCATCCGGCCAAGCATGTTGGTACTCAAACCGCGCCAGTAGTTAACCGCGCGACACTGTGGCAGCGGACCAAACCTGGCTTCCAGCTTCAGCAGCATGTCCTGCGCCCGTTCATCGTGGCAGGTGATAACCCATCCCAGCATAACTCTCTCCTTAGCAGGCAAGTAGTTTAGCGGAGTGAAGGTTAGCTTTCGGTGATAACTGTCAAAGAAAGTGCCCGGCAGACAGAATGTCGCCGGGCTGAGGGCTAGCTGCGCAGACCGCGTCCGCGCTGGATCAGATACCAGCACAGCAGGTAGAAGACGATGATGAACACCACCAGCACCGCCACCGTGGTAAACAGCGGCACATCGGTGATGCCGAGGAAGCCAAAGCGGAAACCGCTGATCATGTAGACGATCGGGTTCAGGTGCGACAGCGCCTGCCAGAACGGCGGCAGCAGCGTCAGGGAGTAGAACACCCCGCCGAGATAGGTCAGCGGCGTCAGCACGAAGGTCGGGATCAGGCTGATGTCGTCAAACGTTTTGGCAAACACGGCGTTCAGCAGACCGGCCAGCGAGAAGAGGATCGCCGTCAGGAGCAGGGTCAGGGCCACGAAAAGCCAGGAGTGCACCTGGAACGGCACGAAGAACAGCGAGATGGCCGTCACCAGGATCCCAACACACAGACCGCGCGCCACGCCGCCACCGACGTAACCGGCAATGATCACATGCGTTGGCACCGGTGCCACCAGCAGCTCCTCAATATTGCGCTGGAACTTGGCGCTGAAAAAGGACGACGCCACGTTGGCATAGGCGTTGGTGATCACCGCCATCATGATCAGGCCAGGCACGATAAACTGCATATAGGTAAAGCCGTGCATCTCACCAATCCGGGAACCAATCAGGTTACCGAAGATGATGAAATAGAGCGTCATCGTGATGACTGGCGGCACCAGGGTTTGCACCCAGATGCGCATAAAACGGTTAATCTCTTTCGCCCAGATACTTTTCAGCGCGACCCAGTAAAGATGCGTCATGCCTTGTCTCCTTGTTTATCCTGCACCAGAGAGACAAACAGCTCTTCCAGTCGGTTCGCTTTGTTACGCATACTTAAAACCTGAATACCCTGCGCGCTCAGCTGGGAGAACACGCTGTTAATCCCCTGCTCGCGCAGCACTTCCACTTCCAGCGTCGAGGTATCCACCAGACGATACTGGTACCCTTCAAGCTTCGGTAGCGGGCTCTTTGCCGCCAGATCGAGAATAAAGGTTTCTGATTTCAGCTTGGAGAGCAGGTTCTTCATCGAGGTGTTTTCCACCAGCTCGCCGTGCTGAATGATGCCGATGTTGCGGCACAGCATTTCCGCCTCTTCCAGGTAGTGGGTAGTCAGAATGATGGTGGTGCCTTTGTCATTGAGGTCTTTCAGGAAGCCCCACATGGAGCGGCGCAGCTCAATGTCTACGCCCGCCGTCGGCTCATCGAGGATCAGCAGCTTTGGCTCGTGCATCAGCGCACGGGCAATCATCAGGCGGCGCTTCATCCCGCCGGATAACATCCGGGCGCGTTCGTTACGCTTTTCCCACAGATCGAGCTGCTTGAGGTATTTTTCGCTCCGCTCCAGGGCCTCTTTACGCTCAACGCCGTAATAACCCGCCTGGTTAACGACGATCTGCTGCACCGTCTCAAACGGGTTGAAGTTGAATTCCTGCGGGACCAGACCCAGCTGGCGCTTGGCGTTGACCACATCTTTTTGCAGGTCGTATCCGAACACGCTGACGCGGCCGGAGGTTTTGTTTACCAGCGAGCTAATGATGCCGATGGTAGTCGATTTCCCCGCCCCGTTCGGCCCCAGAAGCGCGTAAAAATCACCGGCCTCTACTTTCAGATCTATTCCGCGCAGCGCCTGAACGCCGCCCGGATAGGTTTTTTTAAGCTGCTCAAGCTCCAGTGCAATTGCCATGAAATTTACTTACCTTCAGTTCTGACACACGTTGTGTGGTTTCATTAAAAGTCGGGTTACCCTATAGTAGCGCAACGCAATTACTCGGTTACAGGTCGCTAACCTCCATGAACAACATAGATACACTCATCAGCAACAATGCACTATGGTCAAAAATGCTGGTGGAGGAAGACCCCGGATTTTTTGGAAAACTCGCGCAGGCGCAAAACCCACGCTTTCTCTGGATTGGATGCTCCGACAGCCGCGTACCGGCGGAGCGCCTGACCGGCCTCGAGCCCGGCGAACTGTTTGTTCACCGCAACGTTGCCAACCTGGTGATTCACACCGATCTCAACTGTCTTTCTGTTGTTCAGTATGCCGTTGACGTTCTGCAAGTCGAGCACATCATCATCTGCGGCCACTACGGCTGCGGCGGCGTGCAGGCGGCGGTTGAAAACACGGAGCTGGGGCTCATTGATAACTGGCTGCTCCACATCCGCGATATCTGGTTCAAACATAGCTCACTGCTGGGCGAAATGCCGCAGGAGCGCCGCATGGATACCCTGTGCGAACTCAACGTGATGGAGCAGGTGTATAACCTGGGCCACTCAACGATCATGCAATCGGCGTGGAAGCGCGGGCAGAAGGTCTCGATCCACGGCTGGGCGTACGGTATTCACGATGGTCTGCTGCGCAACCTGGAAGTGACCGCCACCAACCGCGAAACGCTGGAGCAGCGTTACCGTTCAGGAATTGCCAACCTTCAGCTTAAGCACGTAAACCATAAATAAACAAAGCCGGGTGGCGGCTGCGCCTTACCCGGCCTACATATGTCCATTCGTAGACCCGGTAAGCGCAGCGCCACCGGGCAACAAACCGCAATTACTCGTCCAGCAATACCACTTTCCCAACATACGGCAGATGACGATAACGCTGTGCGTAGTCAATGCCGTAACCGACGACGAACTCGTCCGGGATAGAGAAACCAACAAACTCCACCGGCACCTGCACTTCACGGCGGTCAGGCTTATCCAGCAGGGTGCAAATCGCCAGCGATTTTGGCTCACGCAGGCTCAGGATCTCGCGCACTTTTGACAGCGTGTTGCCGGAGTCGATGATGTCCTCAACGATCAACACATCTTTGCCACGAATATCTTCATCCAGATCTTTCAGGATTTTCACATCACGGGTGGTGGACATGCCGCTGCCGTAGCTGGAGGCGGTCATAAAATCGACCTCATGGGGCACATGCACCTCACGGCACAGGTCTGCCATGAACATGAAAGAGCCGCGCAACAGACCGACCAGCACCATTTCGCTGCCGCTGTCCTTGTAATGTTCGGTGATTTGACGACCCAGTTCGGCGATACGCGCTTTGATCTCGGCTTCCGGGATCATCACTTCAACAGTATGTTTCATATTACTAACCAAATGATTTTAATGAAAATCTCTCAATGCGGATGAGTTAATATCCAGCACTGATACGCAAGCCAGCCATTATATCAGCAAATGGATAACCCTGGCGTATGAGTTATAAAAAGCAAATATTGTGATTCCGATCACACTTGTTAATACCTATAATTAGTTGCTAGCAAATTATTAACAAAAACTGACGAGTACACTTTCTATGGCTGAAACAAACTCTAAACAGCCGCGTCTACTGGTGACATTAACAGCGCTATTCGCCGCCTTCTGCGGCCTGTACCTGTTAATCGGTGGCGTCTGGCTGGTCGCGATCGGCGGCTCCTGGTACTACCCGATTGCGGGCCTGGTTATGCTTGGCGTAACCGTCCTGCTCTGGCGTAGAAAACAATCTGCACTGTGGCTGTATGCCGCACTCCTTCTTGCCACCATGATCTGGGGCGTCTGGGAAGTCGGCTTTGACTTCTGGGCGCTGACGCCGCGCAGTGACATCCTGGTCTTCTTCGGCATCTGGCTGATCCTGCCGTTCGTCTGGCGTCGCCTGATCGTGCCGTCCAGCGGTGCGGTCGCGGCGCTGGTGGTAGCGTTGTTAATCAGCGGCGGTATCCTTACCTGGGCTGGCTTTAACGACCCGCAGGAGATCAACGGTACGCTGAACGCAGAATCGACGCCTGCGGCGGCGATCTCTCAGGTTGCTGACGGCGACTGGCCTGCCTATGGCCGTAACCAGGAAGGTCAGCGCTACTCTCCGCTGAAGCAGATCAACGCGGACAACGTTAAAAACCTGAAAGAAGCCTGGGTATTCCGTACCGGCGATCTGAAGATGCCGAACGATCCGGGTGAACTGACCAACGAAGTGACGCCAATTAAAGTCGGCGATATGCTTTATCTGTGTACGGCGCACCAGCGTCTGTTCGCGCTCGACGCGGCCACTGGTAAAGAGAAATGGCACTTCGATCCGCAGCTGAGCTCCAACCCGTCCTTCCAGCACGTGACCTGCCGTGGCGTCTCTTATCACGAAGCGCGCCCGGATAATGCGAGCCCGGAAGTCATTGCCGACTGTCCTCGCCGCATCATGCTGCCGGTGAACGATGGTCGTCTGTTCGCCATCAATGCCGAAACGGGCAAGCTGTGCGAAACCTTTGCCAACAAAGGTATCCTGAATCTGCAGACCAATATGCCGGACACCACGCCGGGTCTGTATGAGCCGACCTCCCCGCCCATCATCACCGATAAAACCATCGTGATTGCCGGTTCGGTAACAGATAACTTCTCCACCCGCGAAACCTCCGGCGTTATCCGTGGTTTCGACGTGAATACCGGTAAACTGCTGTGGGCCTTCGACCCGGGCGCGAAAGATCCGAATGCGATCCCGTCGGACGAACACACCTTTACCTTTAACTCGCCAAACTCCTGGGCACCTGCAGCGTATGACGCGAAGCTGGACCTGGTCTACCTGCCGATGGGCGTTACTACGCCAGATATCTGGGGCGGTAACCGCACGCCGGAGCAGGAACGTTATGCCAGCGCTATCGTGGCATTGAACGCGACCACCGGTAAGCTGGCCTGGAGCTACCAGACCGTTCACCACGATCTGTGGGATATGGATATGCCGTCCCAGCCGACGCTGGCGGACATTACCGTTAACGGCAAAACCGTACCGGTGATTTACGCTCCAGCGAAAACCGGCAACATCTTCGTGCTGGATCGCAGCAACGGCAAGCTGGTTGTGCCTGCACCGGAAAAACCGGTTCCGCAGGGTGCGGCGAAAGGCGATTACGTCAGCAAAACCCAGCCGTTCTCCGATCTGAGCTTCCGTCCGAAGAAAGACCTCAGCGGGGCAGACATGTGGGGTGCCACGATGTTTGACCAGCTGGTGTGCCGCGTGATGTTCCATCAGCTGCGCTACGAAGGCATCTTCACGCCGCCTTCTGAGCAGGGCACGCTGGTCTTCCCGGGTAACCTGGGGATGTTCGAGTGGGGTGGGATCTCCGTTGACCCTAACCGTCAGGTCGCGATTGCCAACCCAATGGCGCTGCCGTTCGTTTCCCGTCTGATCCCACGCGGTCCGGGCAACCCAATGGAGCAGCCGAAAGACGCGAAAGGCAGCGGTACCGAAGCCGGTATTCAGCCGCAGTATGGCGTACCGTTCGGCGTGACGCTGAACCCGTTCCTGTCGCCGTTCGGTCTGCCGTGTAAACAGCCTGCCTGGGGTTACATCTCCGGTCTGGATCTGAAAACTAACCAGATCGTATGGAAAAAACGTATTGGTACCCCACAGGACAGCATGCCGTTCCCAATGCCGGTTCCGGTGCCGTTCAATATGGGTATGCCAATGCTGGGTGGCCCAATCTCCACCGCCGGTAACGTGCTGTTCATCGCGGCAACCGCAGATAACTACCTGCGCGCGTACAACATGACCAACGGTGAAAAACTGTGGCAAGGCCGTCTGCCAGCGGGTGGACAAGCCACGCCGATGACCTATGAAGTGAATGGCAAGCAGTACGTTGTCATCTCTGCGGGCGGTCACGGTTCGTTTGGCACGAAGATGGGCGACTATATTGTCGCGTATGCACTGCCTGACGAAAACAAGTAACTGAAAAGCCCGGTGGCGCTTACGCTTACCGGGCCTATGGATACGCTATGTCGGCCGGGTAAGGCGAAGCCGCCACCCGGCTTTTTTTATACGGTAAAGCCCAGCATCATCCCCGTATCTTCATGCTCCAGCAGATGGCAGTGCGCCATGTAGGCAAACTCCTTCGGCGCATCGTGGTCAAACTTCACCAGCACCTCGCTGACGCCGCCTTCCACCTTCACCGTATCCTTCCAGCCCGCGCGATGCGCGTCCGGGGCTTTGCCGTTCTCAGAGAGAATGCGGAACTGCGTGCCGTGGATGTGGAACGGGTGCAGCATCATGTCCCCTTCACCTGAAATCACCCAGCGCTCAAACTGCCCTTTTGTCGCAGCAAACATCGGCGTGTTCATATCGAACGCTTTGCCGTTGATCATGTTGGCGTTGTGGAAATCAAAGCCATGGTCGCCGTGATTCATGTTCCCCATGCCGCCCATGTTGCCGTGGCCCATGTTCATGTGACCCATCATCTGCCCGTGATGCATCCCCGCCATCGCCTTATCGCCATATTTCGCCATCAGCGCCTGCATGCCCATCATATCGAGCATCGGATTCATGGAGAGCTGCAGTTTGCGTTGCGTAAGCCCATCAAGCGACGGAAGTGCTGGCAGCGTGGTTAACGTATCAGGGAGCGTGCCGGAAGCGGTCACCCGTAACGGCTGGATACGCAGCACCGGATGCGGCTTGTCAAACGGCGCGACCGCCATCCCCATCTGGCTAACCGGCAGGGTCACAAGATCGAACGGCTTGCCGTCGCTGATATCCACCAGCACCTCAAAGCGCTCCCCCATCAGCATCGGCAGTTCGTTGACCTTCACCGGCTCAGGCAGCAGCCCGCCGTCGCTGGCGACCACGTACAGCGGACGCTTATCGCTGGTGGCGAAGTTGAGGGAACGCGCGTTACAGCCGTTAAGCAGACGCAGGCGCAGCCAGCCTTTCGGCGCGGCGTGCTGAGGATAAATGGCGCCGTTGGTCAGCAGCGTGTCGCCAAACCAGCCGACCGCCGCGCTCATCACATCCAGCTGGTAGTCGATTTGCCCGTCAGCGGTGAATTTCTTGTCCTGCACAATCACCGGCACATCGTCGATGCCCCACTGCTTCGGCAGGCGCAGCAGTCGGCTTTCGTCGTCTTCAATCAGCACCAGCCCCGCCAGCCCCATCGCTACCTGATGGCCCGTTTTGCCATGCTGATGCGGATGGAACCAGCAGGTCGCGGCGCGCTGGTTGGGCGTAAAGGTGACGCTGCGCGTGCCGCCCGCTTTGATGATGCCCTGCGGCCCGCCGTCTACCTCGCCCGGCACTTCCAGTCCGTGCCAGTGCACCGTCGTCTCTTCAGCAAGCGTATTGTGGATATCCACCGTCACCGCTTTACCTTTGCGCAGCTGTAGCGCAGGACCGAGAAGATTGCCGTTATAGCCCCAGGTTGTCGCGTTGTGCGCACCGAACAGCGTGTTACCGGACTGAACGACAAGCTGGATACGGCTGCGGGCGTCAGCAGTCAGCAAATCAGGGATGGGTAAGGCAGGCCTGTCAGCCGCGAAAACCGCACGGCTCCAGAGGGGTAAGGCGCTGGCAGCCCCCAGCGCCACGGAATATTTTAAAAAATCACGACGTTGCATGTTCATTTCCTTATTTCCAGCAGGCGATCTTTTGAGCATAAACCCTCCCCTTACCGGAAGGTCAAGTAAAGCGGCAATAATAAAGATCGTCGCACTGGCACCAAGTATGCTAACGTTAATTTTCCGTGAAGAAGTGGTAGAAGCAATGAAGACGTTTTTCAGGACAATTTTGTTCGGTAGCCTGATGGCAATGTGTGCGAACAGCTATGCGCTCAGTGAAAATGAAGCGGAAGATATGGCCGATTTAACGGCGGTTTTTGTATTCCTGAAAAATGATTGTGGCTACCAGAATTTACCCAACGGGCAAATTCGCCGCGCGCTGGTCTTTTTTGCCCAGCAGAACCAGTGGGATCTCAGCAACTACGACAGCTTTGACATGAAGGCGCTCGGCGAAGACAGCTACCGTGACCTAAGCGGTATTGGCATTCCCACGGCTAAAAAATGCAAAGCGCTGGCTCGCGATTCGCTCAGCCTGCTCGCCTACGTCAAATAACCTTCCCGACGCCTCCTGTTAAACCTATAGCCGTGCAACCACGGTTATAGTTAGCTATCATGTTTCGCTCATTTTTTGTGAGCGTAACGGATGTTAACAAAGGAGGAGTCCGCGTATGGCCGACCACACGTTGTGGCATGAAACACTGCATGACCAGTTTGGTCAGTACTTTGCCGTTGATAACGTGCTCTATCATGAAAAAACCGATCACCAGGATCTCATCATCTTCGAGAATGCTGCCTTTGGCCGCGTCATGGCCCTGGACGGCGTCGTGCAAACGACCGAGCGAGATGAGTTTATCTATCATGAGATGATGACCCACGTCCCGCTGCTGGCTCACGGCCACGCGAAGCATGTCCTGATTATCGGCGGTGGCGACGGCGCAATGCTGCGTGAAGTTTCCCGCCATCGTTCCATTGAAACCATCACCATGGTGGAAATCGATGCGGGCGTCGTCTCGTTCTGCCGCCAGTATCTGCCCAACCACAATGCCGGCAGCTATGACGACCCGCGCTTTAGCCTGGTGATTGACGACGGCGTTAACTTCGTTAACCAGACCTCGCAGACCTTTGACGTGATCATCTCCGACTGCACCGATCCTATCGGCCCCGGCGCGTCGCTGTTTACCTCCTCGTTCTACGAAGGCTGCAAGCGTTGCCTGAACCCGGGCGGGATCTTCGTCGCCCAAAACGGCGTCTGCTTCCTGCAACAGGATGAAGCGCTGGATAGCCATCGCAAGCTCAGCACCTATTTCGAGGATGTCAGCTTCTATCAGGCGGCCATTCCGACGTACTACGGTGGGATCATGACCTTTGCCTGGGCGACGGATAACGACGTATTACGTCATCTTTCCACCGAAATTATTCAGGCCCGCTTCCATCAGGCCGGTCTACAGTGCCGATACTACAATCCGGCTATTCATACCGCAGCGTTTGCTCTGCCGCAGTACCTGCAAGACGCATTATCCACTAAGGGGGTGAGCTAATTGAAAAAGCTTAAACTGCATGGCTTTAACAATCTGACCAAAAGCCTGAGTTTTTGTATTTACGATATCTGCTATGCCAAAACAGCGGAAGAACGCGATGGTTACATCGCCTATATCGATGAACTCTACAACGCCAACCGTCTGACCGAGATCCTGTCAGAAACCTGTTCCATTATCGGCGCCAACATCCTGAATATTGCCCGACAGGATTATGAACCCCAGGGCGCCAGCGTGACCATACTGGTCAGCGAAGAGCCGGTCGATCCGAAGCTTATCGACAAAACGGAACATCCGGGCCCGCTGCCGGAAGTAGTGGTTGCTCACCTGGATAAAAGCCATATCTGCGTCCATACCTACCCGGAGAGTCACCCGGAAGGCGGGCTGTGTACGTTCCGCGCCGATATTGAAGTGTCGACCTGCGGCGTGATTTCCCCGCTGAACGCACTGAACTATCTCATCCACCAGCTGGAATCGGATATCGTCACGATTGATTACCGCGTGCGCGGTTTTACCCGTGACGTCAACGGCATGAAGCACTTCATCGACCACGAGATCAACTCTATTCAGAACTTTATGTCCGAGGACATGAAGTCGCTGTACGACATGATGGACGTGAACGTGTATCAGGAAAACATCTTCCATACCAAGATGTTACTTAAGGAGTTCGACCTTAAGCACTATATGTTCCACACGAAGCCGGAAGATTTGAGCGAAGAAGAGCGTAAGGCGATTACTGACCTGCTCTGGAAAGAGATGCGCGAGATCTACTACGGCCGCAACATTCCGGCCGTGTAAGTGTTGCCCGGAGCAGGGATGCTTCGGGAAATTACCGCTGTTTCATGAACTCGCGGTAGGCATTCACCACCTGAAGGAAGTCTTCTACGCCGCACAGCGACAGGCTTTCTTCGTCATAGTAGCTCATCCCCTCTTCCATCTCGTCGCCTGAAAACTCGAGCTGGTTGGCACGCACCATGACCTCTTCACCGTCCATCCACAGCGTGTATTCGTGCCCGGCGCGTTGCCAGGAGCGCTCACTGCCTTTCACCGTCTTTGCCGCCTGTTCAACCTCATCAAGAAGGGAGAGATTTTCTTTCACCTCTTCGTTAAACCAGTGTCCAACGGCTTCGTGGCCCATCGACATACGCACTTTCACCACTCCGGTGATGTCGCGCAGAAATTCGTAATCCATAGTGTTTTCCTCTGCAAAGCCATTAAGGTAATTATCGCAGCAGCGAGGAAGAAAAAAAGCGTGGGAGGTGGGAGGAATGAAAATAAAAAACCCACCGTAGTTGCGATGGGTTTTGTAGGCCCGGTTAGCGTAGCGCCACCGGGCAATGGGTCAGGTGCGGTCTGGTGCCTTCACCCCCAGCCCCTCTCCCACGGGAGAGGGTAGCATTTATACTGCCGTCTGGAAGATAACCCCGTCAGCCTTCTCGGTGTACTGAGAGAGCTGGTCGAAGTTCAGGTAGCGATAGGTATCCACCGCGGTCTTATCCACCTGCGCCACGAAGGTCTGGTACTCTTCCGGCGTTGGCAGTTTGCCAATCAGCGCCGCAACCGCCGCCAGCTCCGCAGAGGCCAGGTAGACGTTCGCACCGGTACCTAAACGGTTCGGGAAGTTACGGGTAGAGGTGGAAACCACCGTCGCACCGTCGGCCACGCGCGCCTGGTTACCCATACACAGGGAGCAACCAGGGATTTCGATACGCGCCCCGCTCTTACCGAACACGCTGTAGTAACCCTCTTCGGTCAACTGAGCCGCGTCCATACGGGTTGGCGGTGCCACCCACAGGCGGGTCGGCAGCTGGCCTTTGTGGGTATCCAGCAGCTTACCGGCGGCACGGAAGTGGCCGATGTTGGTCATACAGGAGCCGATGAACACTTCGTCGATCTTATCGCCCTGCACGTCAGAGAGCAGACGCGCATCGTCCGGATCGTTCGGCGCACAGAGGATTGGCTCTTTAATATCCGCCAGATCGATGTCGATCACCGCCGCGTACTCTGCGTCAGCATCGGCTTCCAGCAGTTGCGGATCCGCCAGCCATTTCTCCATACCCTGAATACGACGCTCCAGCGTGCGGCGGTCGCCGTAACCTTCTGCGATCATCCACTTCAGCAGCACGATGTTGGAAGTCAGATACTCAATGATCGGCTCTTTGTTCAGCTTGATGGTACAGCCTGCCGCAGAACGCTCGGCGGAGGCGTCGGTCAGCTCGAACGCCTGCTCAACTTTCAGATCCGGCAGACCTTCAATTTCCAGGATGCGGCCAGAGAAGATGTTTTTCTTGCCTTTCTTCTCAACGGTCAGCAGACCCTGTTTAATCGCATACAGCGGGATCGCGTGAACCAGGTCGCGCAGGGTAATACCCGGCTGCATTTTACCTTTGAAGCGAACCAGCACCGATTCCGGCATATCCAGCGGCATCACGCCGGTCGCGGCAGCAAACGCCACCAGACCGGAGCCCGCCGGGAAGGAGATACCGATTGGGAAACGGGTATGGGAGTCACCGCCGGTACCCACGGTATCCGGCAGCAGCATGCGGTTCAGCCAGGAGTGGATAACGCCGTCGCCCGGACGCAGGGAGACACCGCCACGGTTCATAATGAAATCTGGCAGCGTGTGGTGCGTGGTCACGTCAACCGGCTTCGGATAGGCCGCCGTGTGGCAGAAGGACTGCATCACCAGGTCAGAAGAGAAGCCCAGGCACGCAAGGTCTTTCAGTTCGTCACGGGTCATTGGGCCAGTGGTGTCCTGAGAACCGACGGAGGTCATCTTCGGCTCGCAGTAGGCGCCAGGACGAACACCGGCGACGCCGCAGGCGCGACCGACCATTTTCTGTGCCAGCGAGAAGCCGCGGTTGCTTTCCGCAACGTCTTTCGCGTGACGGAATACATCACTGTGCGGCAGACCCAGTGCTTCACGCGCTTTGGTGGTCAGGCCGCGGCCGATGATCAGCGGAATACGGCCACCGGCGCGCACTTCGTCAATCAGCACGTCGGTTTTCAGCTCGAAGCTTGCCAGCAGCTCGTTGGTTTCGTGGTTACGGACTTCGCCTTTATACGGGTAGACGTCAATCACGTCGCCCATGTTCAGGTTAGAGACATCCACTTCAATTGGCAGTGCGCCCGCATCTTCCATGGTGTTGAAGAAGATCGGTGCAATTTTACCACCGAGGCACAGGCCGCCGCCGCGTTTGTTTGGCACGTGCGGAATGTCATCACCCATGAACCACAGCACGGAGTTGGTCGCGGATTTACGGGAAGAACCGGTACCCACAACGTCACCCACGTAAGCCAGCGGGAAACCTTTTTTCTGCAACGCTTCGATCTGTTTGATCGGGCCGACAACGCCCGGCTGATCCGGCTCAATACCTTCACGGGCGTTTTTCAGCATCGCCAGGGCGTGCAGCGGGATATCCGGGCGAGACCACGCGTCCGGTGCCGGAGAGAGGTCATCGGTGTTGGTTTCACCGGTCACTTTGAAAACAGTAACGGTAATTTTTTCAGCCAGCGCTGGACGATTCAGGAACCATTCGGCATCAGCCCAGGACTGCATCACCTGCTTCGCATAGACGTTGCCTGCTTTGGCTTTTTCTTCCACATCGTAGAAGTTATCGAACATCAGCAGCGTAGACGAGAGCGCTTTAGCGGCAATCGGTGCCAGCTTGTCGTTATCCAGCGCGTCAATCAGCGGATGAATGTTGTAACCACCCTGCATGGTGCCGAGCAGTTCAATGGCTTTTTCAGGAGTAACCAGTGGGGAGGTGGCTTCGCCTTTGGCGATAGCAGCAAGGAATCCGGCTTTTACGTAGGCAGCTTCATCTACGCCAGGCGGTACGCGGTTGATCAACAGATCTAACAGGAATTCTTCTTCGCCCTTAGGCGGGTTCTTCAGCAGCTCGACGAGCGCGGCCATTTGGGTTGCATCTAAAGGTTTGGGTACAATTCCCTCGGCGGCACGTTCTGCTACGTGCTTACGGTATTCTTCTAGCACGACGGTTCTCCTCGCTCTCATTGTCATATGCGGCGGGCGTTCTCTTCACGCTCCTGTGAGACAGCAGTTTGTAGGGTAAATGCCCGATACCGCGTCGGGCAGCATAGCAGGATTTCTGCACAGTGTTAATCCGTTTACAAAAAAGCAACATTAAAAAGTTTGCTGAATCGTTAAGCATGGTGTAGCGGGGATTTAGGGCATCATTTGGCGGTTCTTCTGCACCGTGACGCTTCAGTTTTTTCTTCATCAGATATAATTGTGTAATAAATACTCACACTCTTTATCCGGACGTACCGGACGCTTCCCAATAAAAGTCAAAACAGTAAAAGACGGGTGAATAATACTCACGCCAACCGTAACGCCTCACGGCACAGCGCTGGTCTCGTTGGAGTCATTTTATGAAGTTGCCCTTTAAGCCACATCTGCTCATCCTTCTGTGCAGTGCCGGGCTGCTTGCCGCCTCAGGCGTCTTGTTTGTCAAAAGTCGTGCAACGGAACCCGTTGCGCCAGCCCCCGTCGCTCAACAACCGGCGGCGCCTGCCGTAGCCCAGCCCGCCCCTGTGGTCGCGCCGACCTACACTGCCGCGCAAATCGATCAGTGGGTTGCCCCCATTGCGCTCTACCCTGACGCCCTGCTTTCGCAAATTCTGATGGCCTCGACTTACCCGGCCAACGTGATTCAGGCGGCTCAGTGGTCAAAAGACAACCCTAAAATGGAAGGGGACGCCGCCATTCAGGCCGTTGCCAGCCAGCCCTGGGATCCGAGCGTAAAATCGCTGGTCGCGTTTCCTCAGCTCATGTCGCTGATGGGTGAAAACCCGCCGTGGGTACAAAATCTGGGCGATGCGTTTCTCGCGCAGCCGAAAGACGTGATGGATTCCGTTCAACGCCTGCGCGCGCTGGCACAGAAGACCGGAGCTTTACAATCTACGCCTCAGCAGACGGTCACCACCGTGACAAAGCCAGCACCAGCGAAAACCCGCGCCACCGAGGCAACGACAACAACCGCGTCTGCGCCCGCCCCAACGGTGATCAAAATTGAATCTGCCGATCCGCAGGTCGTTTATGTTCCCACCTATAACCCCAATACGGTTTACGGGACCTGGCCCAACACCGCCTATCCTCCCACCTATCTCCCGCCCACGCCCGGAGAGCAGTTTGGCAACAGCTTCGTCAACGGCTTAGGCTTCAGCCTGGGCGTTGCCACAACCTATGCCATTTTCAGCAATATCGACTGGGATGACGACGATGACTGGGACCACCACCATGACGGTGACTGGGATAATCACGGCGGCTATAACCGCAACGGTGATAACAACATCAATATCAACGTTGAGAACTTCAATAAAATCAGTGGACAGCGTCTGACAGACGCCAACCGTACCTGGCAGCATAACCCGGCCTACCGGGAGGGTGTGCCCTATCCGACTGACCAGCTCAACACCCGTTTCCACTCCACCAGCACAGTCACCGGGCTAAGCTCAACGCAGCAAAAACCGGTTAACCGGGATAGCCAGCGTCAGGCGGCCCTGAGCCAGATGGAGAAATCCACGGGGAAAACCTTCCCGCAAACGGCACGTCCCGGCACGAAAGATGTGCAGCGTCAGGCCTCGAGTGAACAGCTGAAGCAAATTTCGCAGCGCAACAACTACCGTGGCTACGACACCAAACCGCAGACGGCGAAGCGGACTACCACGCAGCAGCGAGAAAATCGTCAGGCTGTAACCCAAAGACAGGAGAAACGCGCTTCACAGCCCGCGCAGCAACGCGCTCTGCAGCAGCGAAACGGTCAGCCCCGGGCCAATGCGCTAAGCGGCAACGACAGCCGTTCCGCGAACTGGCAGGCGCAGCAGCAGCGCGGTGCGCAAAGCAGGCAGCTTGCGGCTCGCCAGCAGCAGCCCCGTCAGGTGTCTGGTGGACGCGCTGAACGCCGTGAATTTAGACATCGCTAAGGGAACCGACATGAAAAGTAAACTACTCAGTGGAATGGTGTTGTTCATGCTTTCGGCCTCGGCGATAGCGCAGCAGTCCTTTAGCACGCCCGACCAGGCGACCGATGCGCTGGCCAGCGCCATTAGTGAGCATAATGAGCGCGCGATGAGCAATCTGCTTGGAGAGAACTGGCGCGATTTTCTCCCTCCCGAAGGCGTTGATCCGGATGCCGTCGATCGTTTCCTGCGCGACTGGAAAGTTCGTCATAACACCGTTGTCGAAGGAGATACGGCGCACCTTGTTGTTGGAGACAACGACTGGCAGCTTCCCATCCCGGTGTTCAAAACCGCCGCCGGCTGGCAATTCGATATCAAAGAAGGGGCTGAAGAGATCCTGACCCGTGAAATCGGGCGTAACGAACTTGCCGCCATTGAAGCCCTGCATGCCTATGTTGATGCGCAGCAAAGCTACTTTGCGATGAACCAGAAATACGCGCAGAAGATTGTCAGCTCGGAAGGGAAGAAAGACGGTTTGTACTGGCCCGTCTCACCCGGCGAAACGCCCAGTCCGCTCGGACCGGCATTTAGCCCGAAAGAGCCGGGTACCGGCTATCACGGCTATCGCTTCCGGATCCTGCCGGATAATAACGGTTTCGCGATGGTGGCATGGCCGGTCAGCTACGGTCAAACGGGCGTGATGAGCTTTGTGATAAATCAGGAAGACAAGGTGTATCAGTCCGATCTCGGCAAGGATTCTGAGCAGAAAGCCCGGGCGTTAACCGCCTATAACCCGGATAAAACCTGGCAACCCGTGGCTCCCTGAACGCAGCGCATAAAAAAAGCGGCCTCAGGCCGCTTTTTTTCATCTGAAGAAACTTATTTCTTCTTCGCTTTCGCGTTTGGCAGGTCGGTGATGCTGCCTTCAAACACTTCTGCCGCCAGGCCCACGGACTCGTGCAGAGTCGGGTGAGCGTGGATGGTCAGCGCGATGTCTTCAGCGTCACAACCCATTTCGATAGCCAGACCGATTTCACCCAGCAGCTCGCCGCCGTTGGTACCGACAATCGCACCACCGATTACGCGGTGAGTCTCTTTGTCGAAGATCAGCTTGGTCATACCGTCTGCGCAGTCGGACGCGATAGCACGGCCAGAAGCAGCCCACGGGAAGGTGGCGGTTTCGTAGCTGATGCCTTTCTCTTTCGCTTCTTTCTCAGTCAGACCCACCCATGCCACTTCTGGCTCGGTATACGCGATAGATGGGATCACTTTCGGATCGAAGTAGTGCTTCATGCCGGCGATAACTTCAGCGGCAACGTGACCTTCGTGAACACCTTTGTGCGCCAGCATTGGCTGACCGACGATATCGCCGATAGCAAAGATGTGCGGCACGTTGGTGCGTAGCTGTTTGTCAACGCGGATGAAGCCACGGTCGTCCACTTCCACGCCAGCTTTGCCCGCGTCGAGGTTCTTACCGTTCGGCACACGGCCGATCGCCACCAGCACGGCGTCGTAACGCTGTGGTTCGGATGGGGCTTTTTTGCCTTCCATGGAAACGTAAATACCGTCTTCTTTCGCTTCAACGGCAGTCACTTTGGTTTCCAGCATCAGGTTGAATTTCTTGCTGATGCGCTTGGTGAAGACTTTAACGATGTCTTTGTCAGCAGCCGGGATAACCTGGTCGAACATTTCAACCACGTCGATCTCTGAACCCAGCGCGTGGTACACGGTACCCATTTCCAGACCGATGATACCGCCGCCCATCACCAGCAGACGCTTAGGAACGGTTTTCAGCTCCAGCGCATCGGTGGAATCCCACACGCGCGGATCTTCATGTGGAATGAATGGCAGTTCGATTGGGCGAGAGCCTGCCGCGATGATCGCGTTGTCGAAGTTGATCACGGTTTTGCCGTTTTCGCCTTCCACTTCCAGGGTGTTCGCACCGGTGAATTTACCCAGACCGTTTACCACTTTCACTTTACGGCCTTTGGCCATACCCGCCAGACCGCCGGTCAGCTGAGTGATAACTTTCTCTTTCCAGGTACGAATTTTGTCGATGTCGGTTTTCGGCTCGCCGAAGACGATACCGTGTTCAGCCAGCGCTTTGGCTTCTTCGATAACTTTCGCTACGTGCAGCAGCGCTTTAGAAGGGATACAGCCGACGTTCAGACAAACACCGCCGAGGGTGCTGTAACGTTCTACGATGACGGTTTCCAGACCTAAATCCGCTGCGCGAAATGCTGCGGAGTAACCTGCCGGGCCTGCCCCAAGTACTACGACCTGAGTTTTGATTTCTGTGCTCATCATGACCTCTTAGTTTATACCCGTCGTCCACCGGGTCGTTCTATCCGCCCGCAGTTTACAAAATTGTTAACAATTTTGAAACAACAAACGGCTCACGAATTGTCGCTTTCGCCAATAACCTCACAAACGCCATGAGATTATCAGAAAAAAGCCGGCCGACTGGCCGGCTTTTCGATTACATCACCAGGCGGCGAATGTCGCTCAGCATGTTGTTGATGATGGTGATGAAACGCGCACCATCAGCACCGTCGATCACGCGGTGGTCGAAGGACAGAGAGATTGGCATCATCAGACGCGGCACGAACTCTTTGCCGTTCCACACCGGCTCCATCGCGGACTTGGACACACCGAGGATAGCCACTTCCGGCGCGTTAACAATCGGTGCGAAGTGGGTAGTACCCAGGCCGCCGATGCTGGAGATAGTGAAGCAGCCGCCCTGCATTTCGCCGGCAGTCAGCTTACCATCACGCGCTTTCTTGGAGATGGTGGTCAGTTCACGGGACAGCTCAGTGATGCTCTTCTTGTTCACGTCTTTGAAGACCGGAACAACCAGACCATTTGGCGTATCAACCGCAACACCGATGTTGATGTATTTCTTCAGCGTCAGCTTCTGGCCGTCTTCGGACAGGGAGCTGTTGAAGCGTGGCATCTGTTCCAGAGCCGCAGCAACCGCCTTCATGATGAAGACCACTGGGGTGAATTTCACGTCCAGTTTACGCTTCTCAGCTTCGGCGTTCTGCTGTTTACGGAACGCTTCCAGATCGGTGATATCGGTCTTATCGAAGTGCGTAACGTGCGGGATCATGACCCAGTTACGGCTCAGGTTCGCACCAGAGATTTTCTGGATACGGCCCAGCTCCACTTCTTCGATTTCGCCGAACTTGCTGAAGTCCACTTTCGGCCATGGCAGCATGCCCGGGATACCGCCGCCAGCGGCTGCAGCTGGTGCAGCTTCAGCGCGTTTCACCGCGTCTTTCACATAAGCCTGAACGTCTTCGCGCAGGATACGACCTTTACGGCCAGTCCCTTTCACTTTCGCCAGGTTCACGCCGAATTCGCGCGCCAGGCGACGAATCAGCGGGGTCGCGTGGACGTAAGCGTCGTTTTCAGCGAACTCTGATTTTTCTGCTTTTGCAGCAGGGGCAGCGGCTGGTTTAGCAGCCTGAGCCGGTGCAGCAGCCGGTGCTGGAGCAGCCGCGGCAGCCGGAGCTGCGGCAGGCGCAGCGCCTTCCACTTCGAAGACCATGATCAGAGAGCCGGTAGACACTTTGTCGCCGGTGCTGATTTTGATCTCTTTAACGGTACCCGCGAACGGCGCAGGCACTTCCATGGAAGCTTTGTCGCCTTCAACGGTGATCAGTGACTGTTCAGCGGCAACTTTGTCGCCCACTTTTACCATCACTTCGGTGACTTCAACTTCGTCACCGCCGATGTCCGGTACGTTAACGTCTTTCGCGCCGCCAGCAGCGGCTGGTGCAGCGGCCGGAGCCGGAGCAGCGGCCTGTGCAGGCGCGGCAGCAGGTGCAGCACCTGCCACTTCGAAGATCATGATCAGAGAGCCGGTAGACACTTTGTCGCCGGTGTTGATCTTGATCTCTTTAACGGTACCTGCGAACGGCGCTGGCACTTCCATAGAGGCTTTGTCGCCTTCTACGGTGATCAGTGACTGCTCGGCCGCAACGGTATCGCCCACTTTCACGAGGATCTCAGTGACTTCAACTTCGTCACCGCCGATGTCAGGCACGTTCACTTCTTTCGCGCTCGCGGCAGCTGCTGGAGCAGCGGCGGCCGGAGCAGCTTTCTTCTCTTCCTGCGCAGGTGCAGCAGCTGCTGCACCGTCGGCGGAATCGAAAATCATGATCAGTTTGCCGGTCTCGGTTTTATCGCCAACAGAGACTTTGATCTCTTTAACGATGCCTGCCTGAGGAGACGGGACTTCCATAGAGGCTTTGTCGCCTTCTACGGTGATCAGCGACTGTTCAGCTTCAACTTTGTCGCCTACTTTGACCAGGATCTCGGTGATTTCAACTTCATCAGCCCCGATGTCCGGTACATTGATTTCGATAGCCATTATTCTTTTACCTCTTACGCCAGACGCGGGTTAACTTTTTCTGCATCGATGTTGAATTTGGTAATTGCGTCTGCAACCACTTTCTTATCGATTTCGCCACGTTTAGCCAGTTCGCCCAGTGCTGCTACAACCACGTAAGAAGCATCAACTTCGAAGTGGTGACGCAGGTTTTCGCGGCTGTCAGAACGACCGAAGCCGTCAGTACCCAGAACGCGATAATCATCAGCTGGAACGTAAGTACGAACCTGCTCAGCGAACAGTTTCATATAGTCAGTAGACGCCACCGCTGGCGCGTCGTTCATCACCTGAGCGATGTACGGTACGCGTGGGGTTTCCAGTGGGTGCAGCATGTTCCAGCGCTCACAATCCTGGCCATCACGCGCCAGTTCAGTGAAGGAGGTCACAGAGTACACGTCGGAACCGACACCGTAGTCTTTCGCCAGGATCTGCGCTGCTTCACGAACGTGACGCAGGATAGAACCGGAGCCCAGCAGCTGAACTTTACCTTTGCTACCTTCGATGGTTTCGAGTTTGTAGATACCTTTACGGATACCTTCCTCGGCACCTGCTGGCATTGCCGGCATGTGGTAGTTTTCGTTCAGGGTGGTGATGTAGTAGTAAATGTTCTCCTGCGCTTCACCGTACATGCGCTGCAGACCGTCATGCATGATGACTGCCACTTCATACGCGTAAGACGGGTCGTAAGAGATACAGTTAGGGATAGTCAGAGACTGAATGTGGCTGTGACCATCTTCGTGCTGCAAACCTTCACCGTTCAGGGTCGTACGACCGGAAGTACCACCGATCAGGAAGCCGCGAGCCTGCTGGTCGCCTGCCTGCCAGCAGAGGTCACCGATACGCTGGAACCCGAACATGGAGTAGTAAATGTAGAACGGGATCATCGGCAGGTTGTTGGTGCTGTAAGAGGTCGCAGCAGCCAGCCAGGATGCGCCTGCGCCCAGCTCGTTGATACCTTCCTGCAGGATCTGACCTTTCTCGTCTTCTTTGTAGTATGCAACCTGCTCACGGTCCTGCGGGGTGTACTGCTGGCCGTTCGGGCTGTAGATACCGATCTGACGGAACAGGCCTTCCATACCGAAAGTACGCGCTTCGTCGGCGATGATTGGCACGAGGCGATCTTTGATCGACTTGTTCTTCAGCATCACGTTCAGGGCACGAACGAAAGCGATAGTGGTAGAGATCTCCTTGTTCTGCTCTTCCAGCAGCTGAGAGAAGTCTTCCAGCGCTGGCAGTTCCAGCTTCTCGGTGAAGTTAGGCTGACGAGCTGGCAGGTAGCCTTTCAGCGCCTGACGACGTTCGTGCAGGTACTTGTGCTCTTCGGAGCCTTCCGGGAAGGTGATGTAAGACAGGTTTTCGACCTGCTCATCGGTCACTGGAACGTTGAAACGGTCGCGGATATAGCGCACGCCGTCCATGTTCATTTTCTTAACCTGGTGAGCGATGTTTTTACCTTCTGCGGTATCACCCATGCCGTAACCTTTGATGGTGTGGGCCAGGATTACAGTCGCTTTACCTTTGGTTTCACGCGCTTTTTTCAGTGCAGCGTAAATTTTCTTCGGATCGTGACCACCGCGGTTCAGGGCCCAGATCTGCTCATCAGTCCAGTCTGCAACCAGGGCTGCGGTTTCTGGATATTTGCCGAAGAAGTGCTCACGCACGTAGGCACCGTCTTTGGATTTGAAGGTCTGGTAGTCACCGTCAACGGTTTCGTTCATCAGCTGGATCAGTTTACCGCTGGTGTCTTTACGCAGCAGTTCGTCCCAACGGGAACCCCACATGACTTTGATCACGTTCCAGCCAGCACCTGCGAAGATGCCTTCCAGTTCGTTGATGATCTTGCCGTTACCGGTTACCGGACCATCCAGACGCTGCAGGTTACAGTTGATGATGAAGCACAGGTTGTCCAGCTTCTCACGGGTCGCGATGGTGATCGCGCCTTTAGATTCTGGCTCATCCATTTCGCCGTCGCCCAGGAAGGCGTATACGGTCTGCTCAGAGGTGTCTTTCAGACCACGGTGTTCCAGATACTTGAGGAATTTCGCCTGGTAGATCGCACCAATTGGGCCCAGACCCATGGATACGGTCGGGAACTGCCAGAATTCAGGCATCAGTTTAGGGTGCGGGTAAGAAGACAGACCTTTACCGTGAACTTCCTGACGGAAGTTGTTCATCTGCTCTTCAGTCAGACGACCTTCCAGGAATGCACGTGCATAGATGCCCGGAGAGATGTGGCCCTGGAAGTACACCAGATCGCCGCCGTCTTTCTCGTTCGCTGCACGGAAGAAGTGGTTGAAGCACACTTCGTAAACGGTCGCAGAAGACTGGAAGGACGCCATGTGGCCACCCAGTTCCAGGTCTTTCTTGGATGCGCGCAGAACGGTCATGATGGCGTTCCAGCGGATTGCAGAACGGATACGACGTTCCAGATCCAGATTGCCCGGGTATTCCGGTTCGTCTTCAACGGCAATCGTGTTTACGTAGTTGCTAGCCCCTGCACCTGAAGCAACCTTCACGCCGCCTTTGCGGGCTTCAGAAAGCAGCTGATCAATCAGATACTGAGCGCGCTCAACACCTTCTTCACGGATGACCGATTCGATCGCCTGTAGCCAGTCGCGAGTTTCGATCGGATCCACGTCATTTTGGAGACGTTCTGACATGGGGGTATTCCTTATCTATCTAATACGTTGATTTGTCTGGAACCTGTCCCATTGTGCTCTTGGGCAAGAACACAATAAGACAGGTTCTGCGTTTAGTTGCCGCGCTCTAAAAGTACCTGGCGCTTAATCCTTTCGTTGCTGTATGCGGCGTAATGAACGTTCGCGACGCGATTGTTCACGGCTGCGGTCCAGCAAGATTTCCTCAATGAAAGCCAGATGGCGGTGCGACGCTTCGCGCGCCTGCTCCGGTTCCCCGGCCATTATCGCCTCGAATACTCGGGTGCGATGGTTGCTTACCAGTGGGAGCATGTCCCGACGGGCATACAACAATTCAAAATTTTGACGAACGTTCTGGGCCAGCATCGGCTCCATGCAGCGTAGCAGATGGAGGAGCACCACGTTGTGGGCCGCTTCGGTGACGGCAATTTGATACTGGACGACGGCGCTGGACTCGGCGTCTAAATCGCCGGACTGCTGTGCCCGTTCAATGGCCTGATGCAGCTCGCGGATACGCACGCGATCTTCATCAGTGCTGCGAAGGGCGGCGTAATAGGCCGCAATACCTTCCAGCGCGTGACGGGTCTCAAGCAGATCAAACTGGGATTCTGGGTGGTCAGAGAGAAGTTCTACCAGCGGATCGCTGAAGCTCTGCCACAGGCTGTTTTGCACAAAGGTTCCGCCGCCCTGGCGACGAAGCAGCAAGCCCTTTGCTTCGAGACGTTGAATCGCCTCACGCAGAGAGGGACGTGAAACGTCGAACTGTTTTGCCAGTTCGCGTTCTGGCGGAAGTTTCTCACCCGGGCGCAGAGTCCCTTCGAGGATTAAAAACTCCAGCTGCTGCTCAATCACATCAGATAGTTTTGGTTGGCGAATTTTGCTGTAGGCCATATTCCCTGTCTTACGCCTTTTTGCCCGGAGTCAATTGGTCTTACCAATTTCTATTTCGTATCGCTAAAGTAACAAAGTATTCACCTTCTGTCCATATTGGTTTTGATTGAAATCAGTAAACCCTGCACATTTTAACAACCTTACAGAAATAACGTTTCAGAAATGTAACTTTGCACAAATGAGTTGATTACTCCTAAAGAGGGAGTTTTAACCATAATGAAACGAGGGTTTTTGCAATCTGAAGCGATTCAACAAGGCAAATAATGAAAATTCGCCCACTTAAGGCGCATTTCTATTCTATAGGTTGGGTGAGGAACAACGAGCGGGCCGATTTACAAATGCTTTCTTTTTATTCAAGTCGTCATCACCCCTTCATAAAGCAGGTGCATTCGCAGGCACTTACCACTATTCTGGCGCTTACGGAAGTCATCTCCGCTTTTTTCGGTCTCGTTAACCGTAAAGAAATAAATACAGAATATGGATTTTCATAATTACACACGCTCAGCGTGAACATAACAACCACACACGAGGTTTCAAATGGAAGCTCAACAGCACGGCGATCAGCTAAAGCGCGGGCTTAAAAACCGCCATATTCAGCTCATCGCACTGGGCGGTGCGATTGGTACCGGCCTGTTTCTGGGCAGCGCATCCGTTATCCAGTCTGCCGGTCCGGGTATTATTTTGGGTTACGCGATTGCGGGTTTCATTGCTTTTCTGATCATGCGCCAGCTGGGCGAAATGGTCGTGGAAGAGCCGGTCGCAGGCTCCTTCAGCCACTTTGCCTATAAGTACTGGGGCAGCTTTGCCGGTTTCGCCTCGGGCTGGAACTACTGGGTGCTGTACGTTCTGGTTGCCATGGCCGAACTGACCGCCGTCGGGAAATACATTCAGTTCTGGTATCCCGAAATCCCAACCTGGGCTTCTGCTGCAGCCTTCTTCGTTATTATCAACGCCATTAACCTGACCAACGTTAAAGTGTTCGGGGAGATGGAGTTCTGGTTTGCCATCATCAAGGTCATTGCCGTGGTGGCGATGATTATCTTCGGCGGCTGGCTGCTGTTCAGCGGCAACGGCGGCCCGCAGGCCACGGTGCGCAACCTCTGGGAACAGGGTGGCTTCCTGCCTCACGGCATGACCGGCCTGGTGATGATGATGGCGATCATTATGTTCTCCTTCGGCGGCCTGGAGCTGGTGGGCATCACCGCCGCAGAAGCCGACAACCCTGAGCAGAGCATCCCGAAAGCCACAAATCAGGTTATCTACCGCATCCTGATCTTCTATGTGGGCTCACTGGCGGTGCTGCTCTCCCTGCTGCCGTGGACGCGCGTGACTGCTGACACCAGCCCGTTTGTGCTGATCTTCCACGAGCTGGGCGATACCTTTGTCGCCAACGCGCTGAACATCGTGGTGCTGACCGCAGCGCTCTCCGTTTACAACAGCTGCGTATACTGCAACAGCCGCATGCTGTTCGGCCTCGCCCAGCAGGGTAACGCGCCGAAGATGCTGCTTAACGTTGATAAACGTGGCGTGCCGGTGAATACCATCATTGTTTCCGCCATCGTGACAGCCCTGTGCGTGCTCATTAACTACATGGCACCGGAATCGGCGTTTGGCCTGCTGATGGCGCTGGTGGTCTCTGCGCTGGTCATCAACTGGGCGATGATCAGCCTTGCGCACATGAAGTTCCGCCGCGCGAAACAGCAGCAGGGCGTCACCACGCGCTTCCCTGCCCTGCTCTATCCTCTGGGTAACTGGATCTGCCTGCTGTTCATGGCGGCCGTGCTGGTGATCATGCTGATCACCCCAGGTATGGCGATTTCCGTCTACCTGATCCCGGTCTGGATTGCAGTACTCGGCGTTGGCTATCTCTTCAGTCAGAAAAGCCGTAATGCCATGAAGGCGCACTAAGCCTCCCACCGCGGTGCCTGCTTTTGCGGGTGCCGCGCGTTGTTACCTCCTTCACACTTTCACGCCCACAGCGCATTTATCCATATCACCGCCCTGATACTGCAACGCATATATCCCTTCGCCAGCGAATAATTCTCTCCATACCGTAAACCGGAGAGCTGTCGATGGATAACAACACACTGTCAGTAAAAGAAAAGATCGGCTATGGGATGGGCGACGCCGGATGCAACATTATCTTTGGCGCCATCATGCTGTTTGTTAACTATTTTTATACGGATATTTTTGGTCTGGCCCCTGCGCTGGTCGGCGTGCTGCTACTGTCTGTCCGCGTGATTGACGCCGTAACGGACCCGATCATGGGCGCGATTGCCGACCGCACCCGCAGTAAATATGGCCGGTTTCGTCCATGGCTACTGTGGATTGCGTTCCCCTACGCGCTGTTCAGCATCCTGATGTTCACCACGCCAGAGTGGAGCTATAACAGCAAAGTTATCTATGCCTTTGTCACCTACTTCCTGCTGTCGCTCACCTACACCGCCATCAACATCCCCTACTGCTCGCTGGGCGGGGTGATCACCAACGATCCAAAAGAACGTGTGGCCTGCCAGTCGTATCGCTTCGTGCTGGTCGGCATCGCCACGCTGCTGCTCTCATTAACGCTGCTGCCGATGGCAGACTGGTTTGGCGGGGACAACAAAGCCAAAGGCTACCAGATGGCGATGACCGTGCTGGCGCTGATTGGCACCTGCATGTTCCTGTTCTGCTTCGCCACCGTGCGCGAGCGCGTGCGCCCGGCGGTGCAGACCAACGATGAGCTGAAAAACGATCTGAAAGACGTGTGGAAGAACGACCAGTGGGTGCGCATTCTGCTCCTGACGCTCTGCAACGTCTGCCCCGGCTTTATCCGCATGGCGGCCACCATGTATTACGTGACCTGGGTGATGGGCCAGAGCACCCACTTCGCCACGCTGTTTATCAGCCTGGGCGTTGTTGGCATGATGCTCGGCAGCGTGCTGGCAAAAGTGCTGACCGACCGCTGGTGCAAGCTGAAGGTCTTCTTCTGGACCAATATCGTGCTGGCGATTTTCTCCTGCGCCTTTTATTTCTTCGACCCGAAAGCGACCGTCACCATCGTGGTGCTCTACCTCCTGCTGAACATCCTGCACCAGATCCCGTCTCCGCTGCACTGGTCGCTGATGGCCGACGTGGATGACTACGGCGAGTGGAAAACCGGGAAGCGCATCACCGGCATCAGCTTCTCGGGCAACATCTTCTTCCTGAAGCTGGGGCTGGCGATTGCCGGGGCGATGGTCGGTTTTCTGCTCTCCTGGTACGGCTACGACGCGGGGGCGAAAGCGCAAAGCGCAGACGCCCTGAACGGGATTGTGCTGCTGTTTACCGTTATCCCGGGGGTGGGTTATTTGATCACTGCGGGCGTAGTGCGCCTGCTGAAGGTGGATCGTGAAACCATGAAGCAGATCCAGCTCGATCTGGAAAAACGCCGCAACAACTACCACGAGCTGAACGATTATCAGGAACTGAAAGCCGCTGAGACTAAATAAGGAAAGCCGAATGCAAACCTGGCCAAACCCGTTTATTGAACAACGCGCCGACTCGTATATCCTGCGCCACGATGGGCAATATTACTTTATCGCCTCCGTGCCGCAGTACGACAGGCTGGCGATCCGCCGTGCAGACTCGCTGGAAGGCTTACGTCATGCCGAAGAGGTGGTGGTCTGGCGTAAACCCGACGCAGGCCCAATGAGCCAGCTGATATGGGCGCCGGAACTGCACCACATTGACGGAAAGTGGTACATCTATTTTGCCGCGACGCACACCCAGGCGCTCGACGCGCTCGGGATGTTCCAGCACCGCATGTTTGCCATTGAATGTACCGACGACGATCCGCTCACCGGCAGGTGGGTAGAAAAAGGCCAGATCGAAACCCCGTTCGACACCTTCGCCCTGGACGCCACCACCTTTGTGCATCAGGGAAAACGCTGGTATCTGTGGGCGCAAAAAGCGCCGGACATCTCCGGGAACTCCAACCTTTATCTGTGTGAAATGGCGAACCCGTGGACGCTGAAAGGCGAGCCTGTGATGCTCAGCAAGCCGGAGTATGACTGGGAGTGTCGCGGGTTTTGGGTCAACGAAGGCCCGGCGGTGCTGTTCCATGGCAACAAACTGTTTATCAGCTATTCCGCCAGCGCCACCGACGAGAACTACTGCATGGGGCTGCTGTGGATAGACCTGAACGCCGATCCGCAAAACCCTGCAAACTGGCATAAATCCCCGCGTCCCGTATTCGCCACCAGCTACGAAAATCGCCAGTACGGCCCGGGACACAACAGCTTTACGCAAACGCCGGAAGGGGAAGATGTGCTGGTGTATCACGCGCGGAACTACACCGAAATTGAGGGCGATCCGCTGTACGATCCAAACCGCCATACCCGCCTGAAGCGCGTCCGCTGGAATGAAAACGGGATGCCTGATTTCGGCATCCCGCCTGCGGACACGCTTTAATCGTTACGGCGCGCTGGCTTACACCAGCGTGCCGTAGATCGTCAGCAGCGCCACGATAACCACGACCACAAACGACGTTTTCTTCGCCATGGAGACAGCGGCTTTCGGCGTTTCAATCTTATCGGTATGCGGCTCGCGCGCCAGCGAGAACTGCGCCAGACGCGTTAACACCTGATACTGCGACGTATGGCGGTCGGCAAGCGAGGCGAACCACGCGGGCAGCGCTTTTTCACCGTGGCCAATTAACGCGTACACCACGCCCACCAGACGCACCGGAAGCCAGTCAACCACGTGCAGGATGGCATCAATGCCGGACAGCAAACGCTCGTGCGGCGTCAGATAGCGGGCAAGCCAGGTCTGCCAGGCGCGCAGGAACGCATACCCCATCAGCAAGACCGGTCCCCATGGACCGCCCACCACAAACCAGAACAGCGGCGCCAGGTAGTAACGGAAGTTAATCCACAGCAGCGCGTTCTGCAGTTCGCGCAGGAACTCGCGCTCGTCGCAGTCCGGCGGCACGCCGTGGATCATCGTCAGCTCGCTCGCCATGGCATTGCGCGCATGGGCATCGTCACGGGAGGCGGCTTTCAGGTACGCGTGATAGTGCAAACGCACCTTGCCCGCACCAATGCACAGCACGCCGAGCAGGATCCACACCACCAGCAGCGGCACGTTGAAAAAGAGTCCATACAGCGAGCGCAGCAGCAGGAACGTAATCACCATCACACCCGCCATCATCAGCAGCGTGCGCAGCATGGAAAAGTGCTTGATACGGCGGAATAACACCTCCAGCCGGTGATCCAGATGCCAGTGCTCACCGAGCTTGAACAGGCGTTCAGCGATGATAACCAGCAGCATGGTAAACAACGTCATGGTATCTCCTTATTCTGACGACGCGGTGAGCATGGCGCGGAACCGCGGCCAGTCAAATGCCGGGCCGGGATCGGTTTTTCTCGCCGGAGCGATATCGCTGTGCCCGGTAATATTGTCGGCGATGGCCGGGTAAAGTCCGATAAGCGTGCGGGTCACAGCCGCTAGCTGTTGATACTGTGAATCGGTGTAGGGCGTGGTATCCGTGCCTTCCAGTTCGATCCCGATAGAAAAATCGTTGCACCGTTCGCGCCCGTGATACATCGACACCCCGGCATGCCAGGCGCGCTTATCAAAGGGAACATACTGAACCACTTCACCATCGCGACGAATCAGGCAATGAGCCGACACGCGCAGATGCGCAATCTCAGCAAAGAAAGGATGGGCATCGGGATCTATCGTTCCCGTGAATAACGCATCGATCCACGGGCCGCCGAATTCCCCCGGCGGGAGACTAATATTATGAACCACCAGCAGTGTGGGCTTTTCATCCTCCGGGCGGCAGTCGTGGTGCGGCGAAGGCACATGCCGCGCATCCACCAGCCATCCGTTTTCTAACAACATGCTGGAACTCCTTATGTATGGTGCTGTTACTCGGTTCAGAGTAGCATGTTTCAATATTTTGATTCGTTACCAATTTGGAGTTTTATCATGCCGCCTCGCCGCTACAACCCCGACCACCGACGTGAAGCGCTTCTGGAACGTATTAATATGGATATTCCGGCAAGCGTTGCCCATGCTTTGAAAGAAGATCTGGGCGGTGACGTCAATGCCGATAAAGATATTACCGCACAATTGTTGCCGAAAGAGACGCGCTCCCACGCGGTCATCATCACCCGTGAAGAGGGTGTTTTTTGCGGCAAGCGCTGGGTTGAAGAGGTCTTTACCCAGCTGGCGGGCGATGATGTGCAGGTCACATGGCACGTGGAGGACGGCGATAGCGTCACGCCAAATCAGCCGCTGTTCGAGCTGGACGGCCCCTCCCGCGTCTTGCTGACCGGCGAACGTACCGCGCTCAATTTTGTACAAACGCTCTCTGGCGTCGCCAGCGAAGTGCGTCGTTACGTTGACCTGCTGGCCGGCACCCGAACCCAGCTGCTGGATACCCGCAAAACGCTGCCGGGCCTGCGCACGGCGCTGAAGTACGCGGTGCTCTGCGGCGGCGGCGCAAACCATCGTCTGGGCCTGTCCGACGCTTTCCTGATTAAAGAGAACCACATTATTGCATCGGGTTCCGTACGTCAGGCGGTGGAGAAGGCCTTCTGGCTGCATCCGGATGTGCCGGTTGAAGTAGAAGTGGAAAACCTGGACGAGCTGGAGCAGGCGATTAAGGCCGGGGCCGATATCATCATGCTCGATAACTTCGAAACCGAGCAGATGCGTGAGGCGGTAAAACTGACCAATGGCCGGGCCCAGCTCGAAGTCTCCGGAAACGTCACCTTCGAAACGATCCGTGAATTCGCCGAAACCGGCGTGGATTACATCTCCGTCGGCGCGCTGACCAAGCACGTTCGCGCCCTCGACCTCTCGATGCGTTTTAAATAGTGATTCCTCCCCTCTCCGCCTGGAGAGGGGAATTTCAGCCCCGCTCGCAAATCCGCTGTTCTTCCCTGCAACACCGCATTAATTCTCTGAATGCGCTTTCCCGTTCCCTTTTTTGCCCCTCGTTTCTGCCCTTTTGCGCTGACAGAGTAGCGCCACTTAACGTAAGGAGCAGATATGAACAGACAACACGGATTCACTCTTATTGAGCTGATGGTGGTCATCGGCATTATTGCGATTCTGAGCGCCATCGGCATACCTGCCTATCAGAACTACCTGCGCAAAGCGGCGCTGACCGATATGCTGCAAACCTTCATTCCCTACCGCACCGCCATTGAACTTTGCGCGCTGGATCACGGTGGTGTGGAGAGCTGCGATGCCAACAGCAACGGCATCCCTTCCCCCACCACGACACGCTACGTTTCCGGAATGAGCGTAGCGAAAGGGATCGTGACCTTAACAGGACAGGAAAGTCTTAACGGGCTGGAAGTGGTCATGACGCCGCAGTGGAACAACGGCAACGGGATGACGGGCTGGACGCGCGTCTGCAACATCAGTGCTGATAGCGCTCTGAAGCAGGCCTGCGAAGACGTTTTCCGCTTCAGCAATAACTGAGGAGCGGAGAATGAATACCGATCAACTCGTGGCGCTTTGTCTTCGCCATCACGCGCTGCTGCTATCCAGCGACAGTGAGAGGATCAACATTGCCGTCGTGGGAAAGCCCGCGACCGAACTCATGGAGGCGCTGCGTTTCGCGACCCAGAAACGGATTGATATTGAGTGCTGGAGCGCGGAGCGCATGGAAAAACACCGGCAGCTGACGTCTCAATCGCATCTGCCCGGCGTTTCGCAAACACACTCTACGGTAGATGTCCTTAACCACACGCTGCAGCAGGCAATCAACCAGCGCGCCTCTGATATTCATATCGAACCGATGGAGCACGCGTGCCAGATTCGTTTACGTATCGACGGCGTACTTTGTCCGCAGCCTCCGCTTGCCGCTGAACTGGCTAACCTGTTAAGCGCACGTTTAAAAGTGCTGGGTAACCTGGATATTGCAGAACGCCGACTGCCTCAGGACGGCCAGTTTACGATTGAACTGGCCAATGAGCCGGTCTCGTTTCGGATCGCGACGCTTCCCTGCAGCGGCGGCGAAAAAATTGTGCTGCGCCTCCTGCATCAGGTTCCGCAGGCCCTTGAGCCGAAAGCGCTTGGCATGGATGCTGAACAGTTGGCCTGTTTTAATGCGGTTCTCCACCAGCCGCAGGGGCTGATTCTGGTCACCGGCCCTACAGGCAGCGGCAAAACCGTGACGCTGTACAGCGCTTTGCAGTCGCGTAACACCCCTGACGTCAACATCTGCAGCGTGGAAGATCCTATTGAGATCCCCCTTGCCGGATTAAACCAGACGCAGATTAATCCCCGGGCGGGTTTAACCTTCCAGAACGTGCTGCGCGCACTGCTACGTCAGGATCCCGACATCATTATGGTCGGCGAAATCCGTGACGGAGAAACGGCCGGGATTGCCATTAATGCTGCCCAAACCGGGCATCTGGTGCTAATTACAACTCTCTAATAACTAACTTCGATTTGTATAGATGTTAAGCGACTTCAAGGATATGGCTTAGAGCTTTGCCAGACAGTTCCAATTGATTCCTACGCTGGTTTTATTTACAGTGAATCGTGATAAAGCAAGTAGCATTCAGGAGATTACTTATGTCCTCTTATGATTCGCGGGTTCAGTTGACGTCAAAAAGCAGCGTTATCTATAAGTTTCTGGTTCATGCGGCTACCCCACAGGGGGCAAGAGTTAAAGTCCAAAACCATCTGAGAAAGCTGGGAGATTTTGATTTCAGTGAAATTTGCATTTCGTCTATGGAGGTGAGGGGTGATGTCTTGCTTCTAAACCCTGACGGTACAAAGTGCCTGATTCTTTAAGGTACAAGTCATCATCGAAATGTATGTTTTTCAAGCAGATGAACAATAACGATGTGATGTCGCTGCTTATCACTACACCCTGCAATACCGTATCGCTTAACCAGTTCATAGCCGACCTTATCCAGCCTTTTAAGTAGCTGCTCAGGTAGCGATAAGACCAAATTAAAGGCTACGGGGGTAAGCACCTCTTGCTTATCATTTTGTTTCAGTGGGTTGAATGCGTAAAGGTT
>NZ_JBRIQR010000020.1:0-98101 GCF_052983755.1 Enterobacter sp. CFEC122
AGCGCGCTACTGATTCTCTATCAACAGCGCTTCCAGCAGGTCCAGATCGTGCAGTAGCTTTTGCAGCGTCTCGTTGCTGATCTGGCGCGTGGCGCGCAGGTGATACAGTTCGGCACGCTCTGAGCGCAGCGCGGCCAGACGGAACCGGCGTTCCAGGTTCTCCTCCTGCAGCGAGCTTTCCACATCGTTACGCCCGTCCGCGCGGCGACGCAGGTTACCAATTACGCGGGAACTCACCTCCGTCAGCAGCTGATTGTCGATGTTCTCTTCCGCATCCGCGGCCAGGCGCTCTTCCATTTTCTGGATGGCGACAATCGCCACTTCGGCGGTGGCCGCACGCGCAATACGCTCTTCCTTGTGCTGCTGGGTCGAATCGCCAACATCAATATGCTGGAGCAAAATCGGCAGCATAATCACGCCGACGAACAGGGAGAACAGAATCACCCCCGCCGCCAGGAACACCAGCTCGTAACGCGCCGGGAAGACATCGCCCGTCGGCAGCAGCAGCGGAATGGAGAGCACACCGGCGAGGGTTATCGCCCCGCGTACGCCCGCAAAAGAGGCAATCAGCAGCTCACGCGTTGTCCACGAGCCGAACTCCATCGGTTTTTTCTTCAGGAAGCGGACGCTGAAGTTTTTCATCGTCCACAGCCAGCCGAAACGCACCAGCATCAGCGCCAGGTAGATCAGCACGATGTCGGTAAACAGCATCCAGACCTCAACGTTCGGATCGGCCTCCGCCGCCACCAGCGAGGATTCCATAATGCCCGGCAGCTGCAGGCCCAACAGCAGGAACACCATGCCGTTAAAGACAAACTCCAGCATCGCCCAGGTGCTGTTGGCACGCAGGCGCATCGCCAGCGGCGCGCGGCGCATCACGCCGGAGCGGGTGATGGTCATCCCTGCCGCGACCGCGGCCAGAATGCCCGACACGCCGATATGTTCGGCAATCAGATAAGAGGCGAACGGCAGCAGGAACAGCAGCACGATCTGCGTCGCGGGTTCATCGCCGCCCCAGCGGCTGAGGAAGCGCAATGAGCGGCCGTACAGCCAGCTCACCACGAAGCCCGCCAGGATACCGCCGATGGCTACCTTAAAGAACTCCAGCGTCGCGCCGCCGACGGTAAAGACCATCGTGCCCATCGCAACGGCCACGGCAAACTTTAGGGCAACCAGGCCGGAGGCGTCATTCATCAGCGCCTCACCCTGTAAAATCCCCATGATTTTCTTCGGAATGCGGCCTTCGCCCACAATGCCGGACAGCGCCACGGCATCGGTTGGCGACAGCACGGCGGCCAGCGCAAAGGCAGGAATTAACGGGATACCCGGTACCGTCCAGTAGATCAGGAAACCAATCCCGACGACGGTGACCACCACCAGCGCAAGCGCCAGGCCGAAGATCTCTCGCCCGTGCTCAAGGAACTCGCGCGTGGGCGTTTTCCAGCCATCGGCAAACAGCAGTGGCGGGATGAACAGCACGAGGAACAGTTCGGGGTCAAATTCCACGTGCAGGCCAAACGTTGGCCACGCCAGCAGCGCACCGATGGCAATTTGCATTAATGGCAGGGGGACCTGAAAGGGCAGTACGCGTGTAAACACCCCGGATAGCGAGACCACAAGGGTCATGATGAGTATTGTGAAGAAGATTTCCATGCGTTCCCTGTTTGCTGTGTTGCTTATGTACTCCGGAAGGCGTCGTGCCTTTTATTCTATCTTCCCCAGAGTAACGCAAAAGGCAACAGGATGAGTCCTGAAAATAAAAACGGGCGGCCTGAGCCACCCGTTTTCGCATCAAAGGACAACTCAGATTGCCCAGCCGCCCGCGTAAAACGCCACCAGCGCAACGGCAATCACAACGGTGCCAACGTTCAGCTTGCGCCATTCACCGGAGACCAGACGACCAATCACCAGCGACGCGAAGCCGATCATAATGCCGGTCACGATGTTACAGGTCAGTACGATGAAGACCGCGGTAATCAGTCCAGACATCGCGTCAACGAAATCCGCAAAGTCGATTTTCGCCACGTTGCTCAGCATCAGCAGGCCAACGTACATCAGCGCTGGCGCGGTCGCGTACGCCGGAACCAGATAGGAGAGCGGGGAGAGGAACAGGATCAGCATGAACAGCACGCCCACGGTGATCGCCGTCAGGCCGGTTTTACCGCCCGCCGCCGTACCCGCTGCGGACTCGATGTACACCGCCGCAGGCGCTGCGCCCACCAGGCCCGAGAAGACGCTGCTCAGGGAGTCCGTAGTCAGCGCTTTGCCGCCGTCAATAATCTGACCGTCTTTATCCAGCAGGTTCGCCTGACCGGCCACCGCACGAATGGTACCGGTCGCGTCAAACACGGCGGTCATCACCAGCGCCAGCACGCTTGGCAGGATCACCGGGTTCAGCGCGCCAACGATATCGAGGCTGCCAATCAGAGAGTTGCCTTTGTCATCGCTCAGCGACGGCATGGCGAAAATGCCGGAGAAGTGGACGTTCGGATCGAAAATCAGGCCCACAATGGACACGCCGATAATGGTCAGCAGAATGCCGCCCGGGACTTTCAGTTTTTCCAGACCGATAATCACCGCCAGGCCGATCAGCGACATGATCACCGGGAAGCTGGCGAAGTGGCCCAGCGCAACCGGCAGGCCGTCCAGCGGGTTCTTGATAACCAGACCGACGCCATTGGCGGCGATCAGCAGCAGGAACAGGCCGATGCCGATGCCGGTACCGTGCGCCACGCCCTGCGGCAGGTTGCGCAAGATCCAGCTACGGATGCCGGTCGCTGAAATAACGGTAAACAGCACACCCATCAGGAACACGGCGCCCAGCGCAACCGGTACGCTGATGTGCTGGCCCAGCACCAGGCTGAACGCGGTAAACGCGGTCAGGGAGATGGCGCAACCAATCGCCAGCGGCAGGTTCGCCCACAGGCCCATCACGATAGAGCCCACGCCGGCCACAAGGCAGGTCGCCACAAAGACAGCCGCTGGCGGGAAGCCCGCTTTGCCCAGCATACCCGGCACAACGATGACGGAATAAACCATCGCCAGAAACGTTGTCAAACCGGCAACGATTTCCTGGCGCACGGTGCTGCCGCGGGCCGAAATTTTAAACATGGCGTCAAGTGAACCGCCAGTACGCGCAGATGGCGTAGACATAGAAAACATCCCCTGAGAGTTTTTTAGGAAGTCCGTAAGCGAGGTGGAGACGCCACTGCCAGCTAAACGTCAAATCCTTGTGTTGCGTTTGCGACGAAAGGGCGTCACAGAAAAAGCAAACGTTTAGCTCCGCGCTTACAAACGGGTGGTCAAATTAAGGCAAACGATTATCTAGCCTAATCCCCGCCCTTTTCAACTGAACTTTATCGTTTTTCGCTAAAATTCCCTTATGACGCTGAAGAAATAAACAGAGGATGCGCAAACGTTATCGTCTATGCGCAATTTGTTTACATTTCAATCCTCACCCGGAATGGATAACGGTCCCCCTTGTGCCAGGGTTCGTTGCCAGCCGGGGCTGTTTTCAACTTTCGTTTTCCATGCCTGACTATGCGGCAGGTTGTCGATACCGCCGCGTGCCAGCAGGGCAAAGATCGGGAAGCTCATTTGAATGTCGGCCATGCTGAGCGAATCCCCGGCAAACCAGCTATTTTTAGCAAGGTGCGACTCAATAAAGCGCGCATGAGTTTCCAGCTGGCGGTTAAGGTACGCTTTCTGCACCCCTTGCCCAAGCGCTTTGCCCAGGGTTCGGATACCAAACGGCACCGGCGGCTTGCCGAGACTGCTGAAGACCAGCTTCATTAGCAGCAGCGGCATCAGCGATCCTTCCGCGTAGTGCAGCCAGAAGCGATACTGCACCTTATGCGCCGGATCTAAAGGCTTAAGCCGCGATTCGGCATCGTATGTTTCCTGCAGATACTCGAGAATGGCGCCAGACTCCGCGAGGATCAGCCCGTTATCTTCGATGACCGGCGATTTGCCCAACGGATGCACCTTTTTGAGAGCCTCCGGCGCAAGCATGTTCTTTTCGCGCTGATAGTGAACGATCTCATAAGGCAGACCGAGTTCTTCCAGCGCCCAGATCACGCGGTGCGAGCGCGACTGGTTAAGGTGGTGTACCGTGAGCATGGTTTTCTCCTGTTATTCATACTTTTTAACTATAGAAAATCGAACAACACCGCGAAAAAAATTCGGCTAAAAACCGGTCAGCGACGCTGGCGAAAAAACGGGTCTTGCATAGAATTAAAGTGTCAGCACAATCCGGAACCTCCCCAACCAGCTCGACATGAGGGGTGCTGACGTCGGGGGAAACCCTCCCGTGAACCAGCGGGATAGAGAGAAAGACAAAGACCGGGAAAAACTAAAGCGCCCTTCGTGGCGCTTTAGTTCTTTATTATGCGGGGTTTTGCCGGGTGGCGCTTCGCTTACCCGCCCTACGTTCTCGGTGTTGTAGGCCGGGTAAGGCGCAGCCGCCACCCGGCAAACCGATCTCAATCCTCTTCCAGCAACCGCGCTCCCGTCCCCTGCTCGCCCAGTTTGTCGCCGGGGTTACGCAACGGGCAGTCGCTGCGCGACAGGCAGCCGCAGCCGATACAACCGTCCAGCTCATCGCGTAGCGCGACCAGCGTATGGATACGCCTGTCCAGCTCTTCTCGCCACTGGGATGAAAGCTCTTTCCACTCTTTCGGGCTCAGCGTATGCCCTTCCGGCAGCACGCCAAATGCTTCTCCAATGGTAGCCAGGGGAATGCCGATTCGTTGCGCAATTTTGATAATCGCCACGTAGCGGAGCACGTCGCGAGTATAGCGACGCTGGTTGCCGCCGTTGCGGATGCTTTTAATTAACCCTTTGCTTTCATAGAAGTGGAGCGCCGATACCGCAACGCCGCTTCGCTTTGCCACTTCGCCGGGGGTTAACAGCGCTTTAATGCGCGGCAATCTCTTTTCCATAAAACCTCTTTACCTCAAGTTAACTTGAGGAATTATACTCCCCCGCAGAGAAAACGACGAATCAACCGAGAAAGTTGTATCTACAGAGGGGCAACCTTATGTCGCATCAGCAGATTATTCAGACGCTTATTGAATGGATTGACGATCATATCGACCAACCGTTGAACATTGATGTGGTCGCGAAAAAATCGGGCTATTCGAAATGGTATTTACAGAGAATGTTCCGCACGGTCATGCATCAGACGCTGGGTGAGTACATTCGTCAGCGCAGGCTGCTGCTGGCGGCGCAGGCGCTACGCTCAACGCAGCGGCCGATTTTTGATATCGCGATGGATCTTGGCTATGTGTCGCAACAAACCTTTTCCCGCGTGTTTCGCCGCGAGTTTGACCGCACGCCGAGCGACTATCGCCACCAGTTGAATTAATTACTCTCAGTGCAAAGGTTGCTGCTGCCAGGTCATAAATTCCTGGGGCGGCATCGCTTTCGCGAAGTGCCATCCCTGACAAAACTGGACGCCGCGCTTCAACAGCCAGCTCACCTGCTCTGCCGTCTCGACCCCTTCCGCAATGGTTTTCAGCCGCAGGCTTTGCGCCATCTCGATAATATGCTCGGCAATCAGGTGGCTGGTGCTGTTGGTTGTTAAGGTATCGATAAACGATTTGTCGATTTTCAGAATATCGACGTTCAGCGAGTAGAGGTTGTGCAGGTTCGAATAGCCGGTACCGAAATCATCGATCGCCACTTCATACCCCGCCTGACGGAAAGCCTGAATCACCGGCGTGGTTTTAGGCACATCGATAAAACCGCGTTCCGTCACTTCAATTTTGATTTGCTGCGCGCGGACGGCGTAGTGGCGAGCCTTCTCAGAAATCATGGCGATCAGCCGCGAGGAGTGGAAATCCGTGGCCGACAGGTTAATCGAAATATAGAGATGCGGATGCTCGGCCAGGAAATGGCCCAAATCGCTGAACACTTCCTCAACGACGTAATCCGTAATCCGCTCGCTCATCCCCTCATTTTCAGCCAGCGGAATAAATTCAGCCGGGCTCATCACCTGCCCGTTAAAACCCGGCCAGCGTAACAACGCCTCCGCGCCGACACACCGGTTGTTCTTGATATCAATAATCGGTTGATAGTGCACGCAAAGCTGGCGTTTGTTCAGCGCCCGGTGCAGTAAACGCCCCGGCGAATTAAGCTCACGATGAGTACGGGACCAGACCAACAAAATAATAATGCTGCAGATCATGCCCAGCGGCAGCGTTAATGTCGCCTGATGATAAAGCGTTTCATAAAAGCGTTTATTCGATGTCGACACGATGGCCGCAATCGGTCTTTTAGGGGATGTGACGATCGTATAAAAGCGGTTATCTTTTTGAAATACCGATTCCTTATCCCGAATCAGCGAATTTAATAACGAAACGTTGGCTTTCTGACTGACGGAAAAGAAAGCATTGGTTACCGTGTCGTAAACCCCCCACGAGAGAGAATGATCCGCGGACATGACTTCGCTGTATGAAAGTGGATTAACGACCACTACATAATTTCCGCGCTGCATATATGTCATTTTATAGCCAGTATAAAATGGGGTGTCGCGATAATAATAGATAGCGACGTCAGGTTTTCGCGTGTAATTAGCGACGGGTATGGCGTAGGGTTGATCCGGTGTAAAAACGGTCGAACAAAGAAAATTCTGACCTTCAGCGTAAATTAAATCGGCAACAAACAGGCGACCACGAACAACGTTCAACATATATTGACGGTGTCCCGGGGTACAGAGCTCGCCCCGATATTTTTCGGCCTCGTCCCGGGCCAGATCAACCTGTTGTATAACCAGCTCAGTTTTGTCTAAAGCCAGTTCAGCAAATGTCCGTAGCTGGGCGCTTGTTTCAGACACGGCTCTTAGCTGGGCAAACCATAGCGCAAGCATCACCGGCAGCATAACTACCATGATGATCCCTACCACCCTGAGCATCTTGCGCCGCGCGCTACGATTCATTTCCCGCCCTATATCCCTGCATGTTGTACGCCTGTAGTAATGAAGGCCGGATGCTGTGTTAAACAGGTGATTACGTTGCATGAATCATGCGAAGTTAGCAACTGACTTTTCGTATTAAAAATCTTAAATTTCGTTATGACGATAATATTTTCCCGTAAGTGAAACTGTAAGTATTCGTTCCGTTTCAATTAAGGAAAATAATTATCCAGCCCTCGAGGGCGGAGGGAAGATAACACAACAGACGATCGTTGATTAAGCCAAACTTCTGGCAGCATGAAAAAAGCGCACCTTTATCATGACGTTTTATGCTATTTACTGTGGGGCATTGTGTGCGTTGATTTATAAATAATCAGTCTTCGCCGCACTATTTTATGATTCGACTGAGCCCCTCTTATAAAAACCGAATTTGAGGTATCACCACTAGCCCGATGGACGTTTCCGGCACGCTGGGGGGCGCCTCCTCGCGCGCCGAAGGCAGGGCCAGCCTGCACACACTCTTTACCTGAGGAATAAAAACCGTTTTTTGATCGCACAGACACTGGCGAATAAATCAACAAATGTGATATAGTTCACACATATTCTGTAACGAGAAACACCGTTTCATTCAGGTCGTCTGTTTTGTAGAGGATGGGTTTATGGCAACCATTACTACCAGCATGGTTCTCCTGCGCTGGCCTTTGTTGAGTGCGGTACTGATGTTTTTGGCCAGCACGCTGAACATTCAGTTTCGTAAATCTGACTACGCGGGTCTCGCTGTCATCAGCACGCTGTTGGGGCTGGGTGCAGCATGTTGGTTTGCAACGGGGCTGCTTGGCATTACCCTGCTGGATATCGCCGCCGTCTGGGAAAATATCAAAGTGGTGATGGTTGAAGCGATGAGCCACACGCCACCAGACTGGCCAATGGTGATTACCTGATCCCTTTATGGAATAAAAAAACCCAGACGATGTCTGGGTTTTTTGTTTGAAGGACGCACAAATCAGAACGGAATGTCGTCGTCGAAATCCATTGGCGGTTCGTTAGACGGCGCCGGAGCAGACTGCTGCTGCGGACGAGACTGCGCGCCGCCGCTGAACTGGTTGCCGCCCTGTGGCTGCTGAGGCTGACCCCAACCGCCCTGCTGCTGGCCGCCACCTGCTGGTGCGCCACCGCCCTGACGGCCACCCAGCATCTGCATGGTGCCGCCGACGTTAACCACGACTTCAGTGGTGTACTTCTCAGCACCGGACTGATCGGTCCATTTGCGGGTACGCAGCTGGCCTTCGATATAGACCTGAGAACCTTTACGCAGATACTCACCGGCCACTTCTGCCAGTTTGCCAAACAGCACAACGCGGTGCCATTCGGTCTGCTCTTTCATCTCACCGGTCGCTTTATCACGCCAGGATTCGGAAGTAGCCAGCGTAATGTTGGCAACTGCGCCACCACTCGGCATGTAGCGTACTTCCGGGTCCTGGCCCAGATTACCGACGAGAATCACCTTGTTTACGCCTCTGCTGGCCATGTTCGTGTCTCCTGAATACGTTTCTTAATAGTGTAAACGCGCGAGTGTACCATTTCCACGCTGCATTTTGATAGCTGCGAGATGGATTCCAGAGTTCTCGTGCGAACATAACATTGTTACACAGTCCGTCAGAAAATGCATTCCAATACTGTATATTCAAACAGGTCAAATTGTGTCATAATTAGCCGTTTCTGACAGCCGTTTGTCCTTCAAACAAACCAGGCAATCCGTGTTCCAACCGGGAAAGGTGAATGGATAAGATCGAAGTTCGGGGCGCCCGCACCCACAATCTCAAGAATATCAACCTCATAATCCCTCGCGACAAACTCATTGTCGTGACCGGGCTTTCGGGGTCTGGCAAATCCTCACTGGCTTTCGACACTCTGTATGCCGAAGGACAGCGTCGTTACGTTGAATCGCTCTCGGCGTACGCGCGTCAGTTCCTGTCGCTGATGGAAAAACCGGATGTCGACCACATTGAAGGGTTGTCTCCTGCTATCTCTATTGAGCAGAAGTCCACGTCGCATAACCCGCGCTCCACGGTCGGTACCATTACTGAAATTCATGACTACCTGCGTCTGCTGTATGCCCGCGTGGGTGAGCCGCGCTGCCCGGACCACGACGTCCCGCTGGCGGCACAGACCGTGAGCCAGATGGTGGATAACGTGCTGTCGCAGCCGGAAGGCAAACGCCTGATGCTGCTGGCGCCAATCATTAAAGAGCGTAAGGGCGAACACACCAAAACGCTGGAGAACCTGGCAAGCCAGGGCTATATCCGCGCCCGTATTGACGGCGAAGTGTGTGACCTGTCCGACCCGCCCAAGCTGGAACTGCAGAAGAAGCACACCATCGAGGTGGTGATTGACCGCTTTAAGGTGCGTGACGATCTCGCCACGCGTCTTGCAGAATCGTTTGAAACGGCGCTGGAGCTCTCCGGCGGCACGGCCGTGGTTTCCGACATGGACGACCCGCAGGCGGAAGAGCTGCTCTTCTCCGCCAACTTTGCCTGCCCGATTTGCGGCTACAGCATGCGCGAGCTGGAACCGCGCCTGTTCTCGTTTAACAACCCGGCGGGCGCCTGCCCGACGTGTGACGGTCTGGGCGTCCAGCAGTATTTCGACCCGGACCGCGTGATCCAGAATCCGGAGCTGTCGCTGGCGGGTGGCGCCATTCGCGGCTGGGACAAGCGTAACTTCTATTACTTCCAGATGCTGAAGTCGCTGGCGGAGCACTACAAGTTCGACGTGGAAGCGCCGTGGGCCAGCCTGAGCCCGAACGTACACAAAGTGATCCTGTTCGGTTCTGGCAAAGAGAACATCGAGTTCAAGTATATGAACGATCGCGGCGATACCTCCGTGCGCCGCCATCCGTTCGAAGGGGTGCTGCACAATATGGAGCGCCGCTACAAAGAGACCGAATCCAGCGCGGTGCGCGAGGAGCTGGCGAAGTTCATCAGCAACCGCTCCTGCGCCACCTGCGAGGGCACGCGCCTGCGTCGCGAAGCGCGCCACGTGTTTGTGGAAAATACGGCGCTGCCGACCATCTCAGACATGAGCATCGGCCACGCGATGGACTTCTTCAATAACCTGAAGCTGTCCGGCCAGCGCGCGAAAATCGCTGAAAAAGTCTTGAAAGAGATTGGCGATCGCCTGAAGTTCCTCGTGAACGTCGGCCTGAACTACCTGACGCTTTCACGCTCGGCAGAAACGCTCTCCGGCGGTGAAGCCCAGCGTATTCGTCTGGCGAGCCAGATTGGTGCGGGCCTGGTGGGCGTGATGTACGTGCTCGATGAGCCGTCCATCGGCCTGCACCAGCGCGATAACGAACGTCTGCTCGGCACCCTGGTTCACCTGCGTAACCTCGGCAACACGGTGATTGTGGTGGAGCACGACGAAGACGCGATCCGCGCCGCAGACCACGTGATCGACATCGGCCCGGGCGCTGGCGTGCACGGCGGCCAGGTGGTGGCGGAAGGCACGCTGAAGGACATTATGGCGGTGCCCGAGTCGCTGACCGGCCAGTACATGAGCGGCAAGCGCAAGATTGAAGTACCAAAACAGCGCGTGGCGGCGAACCCGGAAAAAGTGCTGAAGCTGACCGGCGCGCGCGGCAACAACCTGAAAGACGTTACCCTGACGCTGCCGGTGGGCCTGTTTACCTGCATTACCGGCGTGTCCGGTTCCGGTAAGTCGACGCTGATCAACGATACGCTGTTCCCGATTGCGCAGACGGCGCTGAACGGCGCGACGCTGGCCGAACCGGCACCGTACCGTGACATTCAGGGGCTGGAGCATTTCGATAAGGTTATCGACATCGACCAGAGCCCGATTGGCCGTACGCCACGCTCTAACCCGGCAACCTATACCGGTGTTTTCACGCCCGTACGTGAACTGTTTGCCGGTGTGCCGGAAGCGCGTTCACGCGGCTATACGCCAGGCCGTTTCAGCTTTAACGTGCGCGGCGGCCGCTGTGAAGCCTGCCAGGGCGACGGCGTGATCAAGGTTGAGATGCACTTCCTGCCGGATATCTACGTGCCGTGCGACCAGTGCAAAGGCAAGCGCTATAACCGCGAAACGCTGGAGATTAAGTACAAGGGCAAGACCATCCACGAAGTGCTGGATATGACCATCGAAGAGGCGCGTGAGTTCTTTGACGCCGTCCCTGCGCTGGCGCGTAAGCTGCAGACGCTGATGGACGTCGGCCTGACCTACATTCGTCTGGGGCAGTCCGCCACGACGCTGTCCGGCGGTGAAGCGCAGCGCGTGAAGCTGGCGCGCGAGCTGTCAAAACGCGGCACCGGCCAGACGCTGTATATCCTGGATGAGCCGACCACCGGTCTGCACTTTGCCGACATCCAGCAGCTGCTGGACGTGCTGCATCAGCTGCGCGATCAGGGCAACACCATCGTGGTCATCGAGCATAACCTGGACGTGATTAAAACCGCGGACTGGATTGTCGATCTTGGCCCGGAAGGCGGCAGCGGCGGCGGTGAAATCCTCGTCTCCGGTACGCCAGAGACCGTTGCAGAGTGCGAAGCCTCGCACACCGCGCGCTTCCTTAAACCGTTGCTGTAATTGTCACACGGAGAGTTGCTGTCGGGTCGTTTCCGGCAGCAGCTCAACCGCCTGCTGATAGGACGCGTCCACCAGGTAGTAAATTTGCGAGCCTGGAATCGATCCATCCAGATAGACGGTGCTCCAGTGCGCCTTATTGAGGTGCTGGCTCGGCCTCACGTCATCATGCTGCTGACGCAGTAAATCCGCCAGTTCAGGGCTGGTTTTCAGCGACGCCGCCGGACGGCCCTCTACCTCTTCCACCATCGCAAACAGCACATCCCCCACCTTAACCTGCGTGGCTTTCCAGTCGCTATGGACGCTCTGCTCCGCGCCGGGCTTGCTCATGCAGTACTGAAGTATCTCCGAAATTGTCATCTTTATTCCCCTTGTAGCGTGGCGATAATTTTACGCGAACCACCGTGAATGCGATGCTCTCCCAGCCAGATCCCCTGCCACGTGCCCAACAGCAGCCGTCCGTTGTGGACCGGCAGCATCAGCGATACGCCCAGCAGGGAAGATTTGATATGCGAAGGCATATCGTCCGCCCCCTCATAGTCATGCTCGTAGGGCGCGTTGTCCGGGACGCTCTTCAGAAAATGCCGCTCCATGTCAGACCGGACGGTGGGATCGCAATTTTCATTCAGCGTCAGAGAGGCAGACGTATGCTGAAGCAGCAGATGCAGCAAACCCGTTTTGACCCGCGACAGGTCGCGGAGCTGCCCGATGACTTCATCCGTCACCAGGTGAAAACCGCGTGGTTTAGCGCTTAAGGTCAGGGTCTGTTGGTACCACATCTGCTGCTCCGTAATGAAAGATGAATCTTTCTAAGTGTGCAGCAAGAAGGCGAAAGGTAAAACCCGCAGCAGCGAGATTTGATTAAAAAAGAGTCAAACTCGCTGCCAGAGGCTTAATACTCCGAGTTGACGATCACCTCTTCACCAAACTTTCCGGCCATCGGCAGCGGTCGATAGGTCGAGTTAGACGCGCGTAACACCCTGATCCCTCTGGCACCAGCATCCTGCGCGGCGGTAATGTCGTTATCCGAATCGCCATAAAACACTTTGATGTTTTTCTTTTCCAGCCACTGGATTTTGGTGTTTTGCCCCTCTTTGTCACCCGCAAAAATGACCGGATTCATATTGGCAGCCGGGATCTGGAAATCGTCCTGCAGTGTTCTGGAGACGGTTTCCGTTTTGGTCTGGCTACGGCCGGTAACGAAGTAAATGCTGTCACCGCGCTTAACGTGCATAGCAATAAGCGCCCGGGCGACCTCTTTCGGGATGCTGTAATCGTCCCAGCCGTTATTCATTTTTTCCCAGAACTCCGGATTCTTCAGATACGCTTCGCTGTCCGGTGAATACATTTTTTTGCCGCGCCAGAAGCCAGGGCTTGAGAACAGCACGGTATCGTCAATGTCGAAGCCCACGGCCATTGGCGCGCGTCCCATCAGGCTGTTTTCGATTTGGGCCACGGAGACCCAGTGAATGGGCGCCTGTTCGGCAAGCATGGCGGCGGTGGTGCCGGTGTAAAGCGGCGTCGGCGCCGAGGCACGTGCGACGACGGCGCTATTAAGTGAGAACAATAAGCAGGCGGCGCTGAGCGCCAGTGTGATCTTGCGCATATTTTCCCCTGAATATTCAGCTTGTTATCGTTTTATTTTGAGTGAATGGTCAAAAAACTATCCGACCTTAACCCCAGCGGGAGGTGAAGGGAAGGAGTTTTTGCTTATGAAGCGGAATAAAAAGAAGACGATCACAAAGTGTGGATGAGTGATGTAGGCCCGGTAAGGCGCAGGCGCAGCCGCCACCGGGCAAGATTTTCTGCGGCCTGATGCCCTCTCCCACAGGGAGAGGGAGATAAAAAGTAGTGAGTACTTACATCACAGCTGCAAACGCCTGCGCCACGCGGTGAACGTTGCCGGCATTCAGGCCCGCCACGCACATACGGCCGCTGGCGATCAGATAGACACCGAACTCTTCGCGCAGGCGATCGACCTGCGCCGCGCTCAGTCCGGTATAGCTGAACATCCCGCGCTGCTTGAGCAGATAATCAAAGTTATGCCCTGGCACGGCCTCTTTCAGGACGTTAACCAGCGCCTGACGCATCGACAGGATGCGCTTACGCATCGCTTCCACTTCGGCAAGCCAGGACGCTTTCAGCGTTTCGTCACCGAGAACCGTCGCCACCACCTGAGCACCAAAGTTTGGCGGGCTGGAGTAGATACGGCGCACCGTCGCTTTCAGCTGGCCCAGCACGCGGCCCGCCGCTTCGGCGTCTTCACACACCACGGACAGGCCACCAACGCGTTCACCGTACAGGGAGAAGATCTTAGAGAAGGAGTTACTCACCAGAACAGGCAGCCCGGCGCTGGCAGCGGCGCGAATGGCATAGGCGTCTTCTTCCATACCCGCGCCAAAGCCCTGGTAGGCAATGTCGAGGAACGGGATCAGGTCGCGGGTCTTCAGCACCTCGATCACCGCATCCCACTGGGCATTGGTGAGATCCGCCCCGGTTGGGTTATGGCAGCATGGGTGCAGCAGCACAATACTGCGCGCTGGCAGCGTGTTCAGCTTTTCCAGCAGCGCGTCAACGCGCACGCCGTTCGTTTCGCTGTCGAACCACGGATAGGTCGCCACCTTAAAGCCCGCGCCCTCGAAGATCGCAACGTGGTTTTCCCACGTCGGGTCGCTGACCCACACGCCTGAATCCGGGAAATATTTTTTCAGGAAGTCTGCACCGACTTTCAGCGCACCCGAGCCGCCCAGCGTCTGGATAGTCGCCACGCGTTTTTGCGCGAGCACAGCGTGATCGGCGCCGAACAGCAGCGGTGCAATGGTGTTGCGATAAGCGTTTAGCCCTTCCATCGGCAGATAAAGAGACGCGCCGTGTGGAACCGCGTTCAGACGCGCTTCGGCTTCGGCAACGGCTTTTAATTGAGGAATAATGCCATCCTCGTTGTAATACAGACCGATGCTGAGGTTCACTTTGTCGCTGCGAGGATCTTCTTTGAAACGCTCCATTAAGGAGAGGATAGGGTCGCCGGCATAGGCGTCAACTTTCTGAAACACGCGATGGTTCTCCGGAATTCGATGAGGCAGGGATTTCAACAATAAACCGGAAGCAGATGAAGGTCGAGAGCGATATCAGATCGGTCCCTGGATATATCGGCAAATGTGATCGATTCGCTCAGGCAGTGAGCCCCGCACGCGCAGAAAAGGAATATTTCGTGCCGACAGCTCTGCTTCATACCATACTTGCTGTCGGTGGCGAAACGCCTCGCCCTGCCGGGTGCCATCCTGCACAAACGGAAATTCATCTCCGCAAAGTACGACCAGCGCATAGTCTCGTTCAGCTAACTCCTTTAACGCCTGCGGCGCGCTGCCAAACTGATCGAGTGCGTAAAACAGGGTCGTTAAAGGTGAGGTATCACAGACCAGATAAGGCGCCGTGCAGGCTAATGCCTCCCGACGTACTTGCTCGCGGGCAATATGCAGCAAATCCTCCCGATCCAGGATACCGTTCTTCGCTTCCCAGTGTTCACGGCCATACTCTGCAACGTACGGAACGTTTAACGTCTGCGCCAGAGCTTTTGCTAGCGTGCTTTTGCCCGTCGATTCTCCACCTAATAAGCAGATACGAAAAACAAAGCTGCGGTACACCTCTGGGGACATCATCTTACGATAACGATGAACATCAGAACGGATGAGCGTTCCCGAAGGGGCCTCTGGTCCCCGTTGACGCTGGAGACGCACGTGCGCAACCGGTCGTCCGAAACGCTGGCTCAGGACAGCGGCAAACCCGTCCCCATAGTCTTCGGCAGTAAATACCGCCTCTGGCTGACAGTGCAAAATGTCCTCACACAACGTTGCAACATAATGCCGGTGAAGATCGTCATCAGCGTCATTCGGTGGCGGTGGCGCAAGGCCATATGCAGCCAACACATGCGGCGAAAGCACGAGGTGGCGACATTGCGGAAAGCGCGTTGTTAACCAGTTAAGCCGCTTTTCAGGTTCGTAACCGCGTATTTCCGGCGACGAATAGCTGATGATACAGACCGTCTCGCACTGCTCAAGTGCCGTATTGATAAGCGCTTCATGGCCTGCATGTAATGGTGCGAATTTGCCTACCACCAGGCCGTTGGCATACAGCGTCATTGCGCACGGATCTCCTTGCGCCACTGATACAGTCCGTGCCACGCATTAAACCAAAACACCAGATATAAACCGGCGGTCAGGTACAGTTCTCTCGTCGCGTACAGCGGTACTGCCAGCGTGTTAACGGCAAGCCAGATGTACCAGTTTTCCAGACGCCGTCCCATCAACATAAACTGAGCAAGAATGCTGAATGTCAAAATGATGGAGTCCAGCCAGGGGGCCCATGCATTGGTATAGAGATGCAATATCCACCCGTACGCCGCTGCTACGCTTACGGCGCAGGCTAAAAGCATAAAAAAATGTCCCGGTCTGGTACGACGAACAGGCAAGACCTCTCCATGATTGCCTTTAAGCCAATGCAGCCAGCCGGTTATGCTCGTTATGATGAAAAAGAACTGAAGGGTAACGTCAGCATAAAGCTGCACAGAATAGAAAACCTAGGCATAAAGCCCGCTACCGATGATGCCTATCCACCACGTATGGATATTGTTTCTGGCGGCCAGCCAGACGGAGAGAGCATAGGCCAGACATGCAGCGATTTCTGAAGGGGACATTATCCTTCCCTGGAATGAAATGTTAGTCGATGTACTTCATCGCCACCCGAGACGTCAGGCGGGTGATAAGTTCGTAAGCACTCACTTTAGTGATTTCAGCAATACGTTCAACGGGTAAACCTTCCCCCCACATCACCACATCGTCGCCGGGTTTATCCTGCGCTTCTGGCCCCAGATCGACGCAAATCATGTCCATCGCCACGCGGCCAACGATCTTCACCTCGCGACCGTTAACCAGCACCGGCGTACCCGTTGGTGCAGCGCGCGGATAGCCGTCGCCGTAGCCCATCGCCACCACGCCGAGACGCGTGTCGCGCTCGCTGGTCCAGGTGCCACCATAGCCCACCGGTTCACCGGCTTTGTGTTCACGCACGGCAATCAGAGTAGACACCAGAGACATCACCGGCTGGAAACCCATGTCCGGTCCCCAGGGTTTATTCTCCAGCGGCGACACGCCGTAAAGAATGATGCCCGGTCGCGCCCAGTCGAAATGCGACTGCGGCCACAGCAGAATACCGCCGGATGCGGCGATCGAGCGCATCCCCGGCTTGCCTTCGCAGAAGGTATTAAAGATATCCAGCTGCCGCTCGGTCGCACCGCACTCGGGCTCATCGGCACGGGCGAAGTGGCTGACAATATTCACCGGCTGGCGCACGTTTTTGCACCGGCATAAACGCTGATAAAACGCTTCGGCGCTTTCCGGACGCACGCCCAGACGGTGCATGCCCGTATCAAGCTTCATCCACACGGTCACCGGCTCGCTCAGCTCAGCGGTTTCCAGCGCGGCCAGCTGTTCTTCGTTGTGTACCGCCGTGTGCAGATGCTGATCCGCGATAGTTGGCAGATCGGCGGCTTCGAAAAAGCCTTCGAGGAGCAGAATCGGCTGGGTAATCCCCCCCGCGCGCAGGCGAAGGGCTTCTTCAAGACGGGCGACGCCAAAGGCGTCGGCATCGGGGAGCGTTCGCGCGGTCTCAAGAAGACCGTGTCCGTAAGCGTTCGCTTTCACGACTGCAACGAGCTTGCTGGCGGGTGCCAGTTCACGCAGACGTTGCAGGTTGTGTCGCAGAGCGCGGCGGTTAATGACAACAGTTGCCGCTTGCATTTGAATTCCTTAGAAATTACTCATCATCATATTGAGGACCGGCATAGTTGTCGAAACGCGACCACTGGCCGTTAAAGGTCAGACGCACCGTCCCGATCGGGCCGTTACGTTGTTTACCAATAATAATTTCGGCGATCCCTTTCAGGTCGCTGTTCTCGTGATAAACCTCATCACGGTAGATAAACATGATTAAGTCGGCATCCTGCTCGATCGAGCCGGATTCACGCAGGTCGGAGTTGACCGGACGTTTGTCGGCACGTTGTTCCAGAGAGCGGTTAAGCTGCGACAGCGCCACCACCGGCACGTGCAGCTCTTTGGCTAACGCCTTGAGCGAGCGGGAAATTTCGGCGATCTCCAGCGTACGGTTGTCGGAGAGCGACGGGACGCGCATCAGCTGAAGGTAGTCGATCATGATAAGGCCGATACCGCCGTGTTCGCGGGCGATACGACGCGCGCGGGAACGGACTTCCGTCGGCGTCAGGCCGGAGGAGTCATCAATATAGATGTTACGTTTTTCCAGCAGAATGCCCATGGTGCCGGAGATGCGCGCCCAGTCCTCATCGTCGAGCTGACCGGTACGGATGCGGGTCTGGTCCACGCGCGACAGCGATGCCAGAGAACGCATCATGATCTGCTCGGAGGGCATCTCAAGGCTGAAAATCAGTACCGGCTTATCCTGCAACATCGCCGCATTTTCGACGAGGTTCATCGCAAATGTCGTTTTACCCATCGACGGACGCGCGGCGACGATAATCAAATCCGACGGCTGCAGACCGGCGGTTTTCTTGTTGAGATCGTCATAACCGGTGTTCACCCCGGTCACACCGTCGTGCGGCTGCTGGAACAGCTGTTCGATACGGGCAACGGTGGCGTCGAGGACGTCGGCGATATTTTTGGGGCCTTCGTCTTTGTTGGCGCGGCTTTCGGCGATTTTGAAGACGCGGGACTCGGCAAGGTCGAGCAGGTCTTCACTGGTGCGACCCTGCGGATCAAAACCCGCTTCGGCGATCTCATTCGCCACCGAGATCATCTCGCGGACAACGGCGCGTTCACGCACGATGTCAGCATAAGCGCTGATGTTCGCCGCACTTGGCGTGTTTTTTGACAGTTCTGCCAGATAGGCAAACCCGCCAACGCTGTCCAGCTGTCCCTGACGCTCCAGCGACTCCGCGAGCGTGATCAGGTCAATCGGGCTACCCGACTCCTGCAGGCGCGCCATTTCGGTAAAGATATGACGGTGCGGACGGGTGTAGAAGTCCTCGGACACCACGCGCTCGGCGACGTCGTCCCAGCGCTCGTTATCCAGCATTAAACCGCCCAACACCGACTGTTCCGCTTCAATCGAGTGCGGCGGGACTTTTAACCCTGCGACCTGGAAATCACGCTCGCGAGGTTCAGTCTGTTTGTTGAAGGGTTTGTTTCCTGCCATAGTGAATGGAGTTACCGAGATAAAGAGTGGGTCGAAAGATTACCACATTCTGGAGGAAGCATGGCAACACGTATTGAATTTCACAAGCATGGTGGCCCTGACGTACTCAACGCGGTGGAGTTCACCCCCACCGCGCCTGACGAAAACGAAGTGCAGGTTGAAAACAAAGCCATCGGCATAAACTACATCGACACCTATATTCGCGGCGGGCTCTACCCGCCTCCGTCGATGCCGAGCGGACTGGGCACCGAGGCGGCCGGCGTCGTCGTCAAAGTGGGCAGCGCAGTTAAGCATATTAAAGAAGGCGACCGCGTGGTGTACGCGCAATCTCCGCTGGGCGCTTACAGCTCCGTCCACAACGTCCCGGCGGATAAAGCCGCCCTGCTGCCCAACGCCATCTCCTTTGAGCAGGCGGCGGCCTCCTTTCTGAAAGGGTTAACCGTTTACTACCTGCTGCGCAAAACCTATGAAATTAAACCCGACGAGCAGTTCCTGTTTCATGCCGCGGCGGGTGGCGTCGGGCTCATCGCCTGTCAGTGGGCAAAAGCGCTGGGCGCAAAACTGATCGGCACCGTGGGCAATGCCCAAAAAGCCCAGCGCGCGCTGCAGGCGGGCGCCTGGCAGGTGATTAACTACCGTGAAGAGAGCATTGTCGAACGGCTGAAGGAGATCACCAGCGGCAAAAAGGTGCGCGTGGTGTATGACTCGGTAGGGAAAGACACCTGGGAAGCGTCGCTGGACTGCCTGCAGCGTCGTGGGCTGATGGTGAGCTTCGGGAATGCGTCAGGCGCAGTCACCGGCGTGAATCTGGGCATCCTTAACCAGAAAGGCTCGCTGTACGTCACGCGCCCTTCCCTGCAAGGCTACATCACCAACCGGGAAGAACTTGAGGAAGCCAGCAACGAGCTGTTCTCGCTGATCGCCAGCGGCGTCATTAAGGTGGATGTGGCAGAAGCGCAGAAATACCCGCTAGCCGATGCGCAGCGTGCGCATGAGGTGCTGGAGAGCCGGGCAACGCAGGGGTCGAGTTTATTGATTCCCTGAGCCCCAAAAAGAAATTGGGCTTCCCGTGGGAAGCCCTTTCTTTTTTTAGTTCGGCTGTATGTAGGGTACAGCGCGATGAATTCTTTAACGGCAGTCATAGTGACAGATTCGATAAGTAAATCCTATTCTGTTCTAAGCCAGGCTGCCGGAAAAGTTACAACTCTGTGACGAACCCCTCAATACCTTAGTAACGGAAGCGGTTATTGCGCTGATAACTAGGCACTTTTGGCGATTTAATCGCCCGTATCACCCACACCGCCGCGACGGCCAGCAGTAACCACGGCAGCAGTTTGATCGTCAGGGCAAACAATCCGCCAATAAACATGACGACCGTCGCCACCACGATAGCCGCCAGAATGCCGAGCAGCGAAATGCCCGTTGCTAACAGCATGACAAAAAAGCCAATCACAAAAAGTAGTTCCAGCATGGTGCTCTCCCACGAGTTCCCGAATGATGCAGCAAACATTACAAGAATCATGCCAGACATAACGTGTTGTTCTTAAAGCAAAACGCCCCGCGAGAATTCGCAGGGCGTGGTGAATTTGACGAACTTTTAGCGAAAGTTATCGCTTGTCCGCCACCAGGCGCAACGCATGTTCCAGCACCTCAATATCGGCCCCGGCTTTATGGGCGTTTTCGCTCAGGTAGCGACGCCACTGACGCGCGCCCGGAATGCCCTGGAACAGCCCAAGCATATGGCGAGTGATATGGCCGAGATACGTACCGTTGCTCAGCTCGCGCTCAATGTAAGGATACATCGCACGCACGACGCCAACCGGATCGGTGTCTGCACCTTCGATGCCAAAGATTTCGCGATCGACCGTCGCCAGAATGCCCGGGTTCTGATACGCCTCGCGCCCGACCATCACCCCATCCATATGTTCAATATGCGCTTTGGCCTCTTCCAGCGACTTGATGCCGCCGTTAATGGACATCGTCAGGTGCGGGAAGTCACGCTTCAGCTGATACACGCGCGGGTAGTCCAGCGGCGGGATCTCACGGTTCTCTTTCGGACTCAGGCCGGAGAGCCAGGCTTTTCGCGCGTGGATGATAAACATCTCGCATTCGCCCTTGCCGGAGACCGTATTGATGAAATCGCACAGGAATTCGTAGCTGTCCTGGTCGTCAATCCCGATACGGGTTTTGACCGTCACCGGAATGGAAACGACGTCGCGCATCGCCTTGATACAGTCCGCCACCAGCTGCGCGTTCCCCATCAGGCAGGCGCCGAACATGCCGTTTTGCACGCGATCGGACGGGCAGCCAACGTTGAGGTTGATCTCGTCGTAGCCGCGCGCTTCAGCCAGCTTCGCGCACTGCGCCAGGGCGGCCGGATCGCTGCCGCCCAGCTGCAGGGCAACCGGATGCTCTTCTTCGCTATAGGCCAGATAGTCGCCCTTGCCGTGAATGATTGCGCCTGTGGTCACCATTTCGGTGTACAGCAGCGTATGGCGGGAGAGCTGGCGCAGGAAATAGCGGCAGTGTCTGTCCGTCCAGTCGAGCATTGGCGCAATGGAAAAACGGTGTGCAGGGAAAGCGGTCTGTAATTCTGACGACATGGCGAAGTTTTAAGCATCTGGTGGAAAAGGGGCGCTACTATAGCACAAAGAAAAGCCGGAGGCGCAGCGCCTCCGGTGGACTTTAGAACGTCATGCTCAGCTGAGCCCCTGCGCCCCAGGTTTCGTCTTCACCGTACAGGCCCATCAGGTCAACATGCACGGTGCTAAACGGCGCGAAACCGACACCGCCGGTAAAGACATTGCTGTCGTTACCCTTCACGTCGGCACGATAACCCGCACGCACCGCCAGCCAGCTCAGCGGCGTCACCTCGGCACCGACACCCACGTACTGCGACGTATCTTCGCTCTTGAAGCCTTTGGTTTCGGTCAGATCGCCATCGGCGGTCAGCGTCACCAGGTCGTTGTGCCAGGCAGCACCGGCGGTCACCAGCGGACGGATCTGATAGGTGTCTTTATAGCTCACCACTTCTCCCGTACGGCCGTTGCGAATACGGATGTCTTTGGTGTCGATATCACGCGACATCAGGTTTTGTCCGCTCACGCCCACGGTCCAGTGTTCGCCGAAATCGGCCGCAATACCGGCATCCACGTTGAAGCCCGTATCGTCAGTGCGGTAGCGGCTGTCGTTCCACTTGTTACTGTCGTAATCGTAGATTGACGTGGTGTAGTTATAGACCCAGGTTTTTTGCAGTTTTGGCGTAACCCCCACGGAAACCGGGACGCCACCCAGATCGAACTGACGGGCAACAGCAACACCGTAATCGGAGACTATCGCCGCCCGGCCGGATGCCGTTGAGTTGAGGTTTTTGGTGATCTGATCCGTACCATTCAGCGCAGCGTCCAGCGCGACACCGGCAGCCACGACATTGCTTCGTTGAATACGGCGAAGGTAATCAATATCTTGCTGATCGATAGACGAGCTCACCCGGCCATGGGCATAGCCTTTCGCCATGAAGGCTACCGAAAGGACATCGTTAGGGATACTCACCGCAAGCCCTGCCCCTGCCGTTGCGCGTGCGGTTTTGCCTTTGAGATAGTCCAGCTCATCGGCCAGATCTTTGGCCGCGCCCTGGAATTGATTAATGGAACCTAATGGATTGGTGATAATTTCTCGTGGCGTGAGATTATCAACCACATCCTTGTAGTGATTAATTTTGTCGTTGATGTTATCAATCTCGTCCTGAAGATTGTCTTCATCCGTGATTTGCGCGCCAACCGAAGGCAATATGACCGTCACATCATCGTCCGGTTTTGCCTTTGCCAGCAGCGCGGGGTTGATTAACGCCCCACTGCCATAGCTTCCCGAAGCCACGCCGGTGCCACCCATTGCGTCGCTGCGTGATTCTGTCCAGGTATTGGCTGCTCCCGCCTGATTTGCCATAAACAAGGAGACAGCAATGCTAACCACCGAAAATTTAAAATTTTTTTTCACAGTATGCCCGTTATAGTCTGTTATGAAATAACCCCTGTCTGTTATCACCCAAACAGGAACGAACTATTGCTGTGAATAAGTAGTAAAAGACCCGCTATTTCTTTCCCTAAGTAAAACTCCCTTACGGCCTGTTATATTTTGTGACGGCCCTCAATATTTATAGAAGAGGAAATTATTTTTTCCCAGGTTTTCCATCATGCGGCCCAAAAAACTGCGGGGGATGATCTACCCAGCGATCTTCCCGCGTGGCGGCATACACGGGGTTGAGCGGGTAGTAGATGCGGTTGTGCTTCTTGTTGGCCTCGCCAACGACCAGGAGCCGAACCTCATCGTCCGTGTTGTTGATAAAGGTATGACAGATGCCGGTTCCGGCGGGAAAACCTACGCTGTCGCCAGGCTCCAGTTTCCACAAGTGGCCGTTAATCCAGGCTTCAGGGTAGCCTTCGAGCACGTAAACAAACTCTTCTTCGTCGCTCTCCGCATGCGGATAGGACGTTCTGCGCCCAGGCGGCAGGCGCTCATGATGGATGCCAATACGCCCGAGCCCAAGCTTGCGAGCCAGCGGTGCACCAATGGAAAACAGCTCATCGCTGTCGGGGTAGGTCGAGTCATCCGCGCCTTCCACGTCGCGCCAGTGTCGAATGCAGTCAGGTCTTTTCATTCTGGTTCTCCCGGTTTTCGATGGGTCAGGTATAGCACAGACTGGCGGATCTCGGTGTTTTTAGCAGAACATGATAAAGTGAAGGTTTTCCGTCCTATAACATCCGGGGTGCTACATGGATAAGTCCACAAAAGAGCTGTTAGCGCAGGCCGAAAAGCTGTGTGCGCAACGCAATGTGCGCCTGACTCCGCAGCGCCTTGAAGTATTACGTCTGATGAGCCTGCAGCAGGGTGCCATCAGCGCCTACGATCTTCTGGATCTGCTCCGCGAAAGCGAGCCGCAGGCAAAGCCGCCGACGGTCTATCGCGCGCTGGATTTCCTGCTTGAACAAGGGTTCGTGCACAAGGTGGAATCTACCAACAGCTATGTGCTATGCCATCTGTTCGATCAGCCCACCCACACATCGGCGATGTTTATCTGTGACCGCTGCGGCGTGGTGAAAGAAGAGGCTGCGGAAGGCGTGGAAGATATTATGCATACGCTGGCAGCGAAAATGGGCTTTGCCCTGCGTCATAACGTGATTGAAGCGCACGGGCTCTGTTCCGCGTGCGTGGAGGTGGAAGCCTGTCGCCATCAGGACGCGTGTCAGCACGACCACTCTATCCTGGTGAAGAAAAAGCCGCGTTAGCGGCAAATGAAAAGGCGGCTCATGGCCGCCCTCAGGGTGTACTTCCTTGTACTTTCGGGTGTAGCCCGGTTACCAGCGGTAGTCGTTGCGTTTTTCCCAGTCGCCCACTTCTTTTTCCGCCTGGTCTTTTGCGTAGCCGTAACGCTCCTGGATTTTACCGACAAGCTGATCGCGTTTACCTTCGATGACGGTCATGTCGTCATCCGTCAGCTTACCCCACTGTTCTTTCGCTTTACCTTTGAACTGCTTCCAGTTGCCGCCGATTTCGTCTTTATTCATCATCGTGTCCTCTTCGTTAAGCGTCGGGTCGTAACGTCCGTTACGTTCTTTTCTGCTGGACGTGATAATTATTGTAGTTAAGGATTCCGTGGTTAATTTCATATTCGGAATCTTTAACCGTCACGATATATCGGAGCGCGAGGGAAACCAGGTATTGTTTTGCCAGTGCCGGTGCCAGATAAACGCCAGCGATAACCCGCGCAGCGAGAGGAAGACGGCCAGGGCCAGCCATAAACCATGATTCCCCAGCCAGGGGAGCGTCAGGAGCGTCAGGCCAAATCCGGCCGCCGCGACAGCCATACTGTTGCGCATTTCGGCTCCGCGCGTCGCCCCAATAAACATGCCGTCCAGCAGATAACACCAGACGCCAACCACCGGTAAGACGACTTGCCAGATGAGATAGTGGCTCGCCAGCTCGCGCAGCGCAGGGAGAGAGGTAAGCAATGCAACGATCTGCTCACCGAAGCAGGCGTAAACCAGACCAAAGGCCAGCGCCACCAGCCCCGACTGACGGCAGGCAGCCCGCCACACCTCCCGAAGCTGCCCGCTTTCGCGCGCGCCGTACGCCTGCCCGGAATGCGCTTCAACCGCGTAGGCAAATCCGTCCAGCGCATAGGCGGTAAAGGTCAGAAGCGTCATCAATACCGCATTCACCGCAACGATTTCCGGCCCCAGTCGAGCCCCGAAAACCGTCAGCGCGCCGAAGCAGAGCTGAAGAAGAAGCGAGCGCAGCATGATGTCACGGTTGAGCGCCAGCAGCTTACGGATATTGCCGCGCCATGCGGTTTTGAGCAGCGCCAGGGAGATCCCGCGCATGGCCAGCACACGCCGGACCATCCACAAGCCAATGATAAAGGTTCCGTATTCGGCAATCGCCGTCGCCAGCGCCGCGCCCTGCACGTTCATATGCAGACCCATGACCAGCCAGACGTCCAGAACAATGTTGAGCAGATTACCCACCACCAGCAAAATCACGGGCGCGCGGGCGTACTGCACGCCCAGTAGCCACCCCAGCAGAACCAGGTTTGCCAGCGAGGCGGGTGCGCTGAGCCAGCGGATTTCCAGGAACCGTCGCGCCTGCGCCAGTACCGCTTCGCTGCCACCGACGATATGAAGCGCAAGATCGATCAGGGGGGCCCGCAATACAACGATTAACGCACCCGCGCCAAGCGCGAGGATTAGCGGCTGCACCAGTGCGCGCGCCAGACGCAGCGGATCTTTCGCGCCATAAGCCTGTGCGGTAAGACCGGTGGTACTCATGCGCAAAAAGAGCAGCAGCATAAACAGGAAGCTGGTTGCCGTCGCGCCAATCGCCACGCCGCCAAGATAAACCGGTGAATCAAGATGGCCTATAACGGCAGTATCAACCAGCCCCAGCAAGGGCACGGTAATATTGGAGAAAATCATCGGCAGGGCAAGACGCCACAATGCCTTATCTGATGCCGTCAGTAGTGACATGCAAAATACCGGGAAAGGAGGATGAAGCAGGCTACAGCAGAAGCGTAGCCTGTCAGGAAGAGATTACAGCCATTCACCGTTGCGAATCACGCCTACCGCCAGACCTTCAATAGAGAAGCTCTGTTCGCGGAGGTCGACCACAATCGGGGTGAACTCGCTGTTTTCGGGCAGCAACTGAACAGTGTTACCCTGCTTTTTCAGACGCTTAACGGTCACTTCGTCATCAATGCGTGCGACCACCACCTGGCCGTTTCGCACGTCCTGGGTTTTATGCACCGCAAGCAGATCGCCATCAAGAATGCCGATGTCTTTCATCGACATGCCGCTGACGCGCAGCAGGAAATCAGCGCTCGGTTTGAACATGCCGGGATCGACCTGGTAGTGACCTTCAATATGCTGTTGTGCCAGCAGCGGCTCACCTGCAGCAACGCGGCCTATCAGCGGAATGCCCGTCTCTTCTTCCACCAGCAGGCGGATACCACGCGACGCGCCTGACACAATCTCAATCACACCCTTACGCGCCAGCGCTTTCAGGTGTTCCTCGGCAGCATTCGGAGAACGGAAGCCCAGACGCTGCGCGATTTCCGCACGCGTGGGTGGCATACCCGTCTGGCCGATATGATCCCGAATGAGATCAAACACCTCTTGCTGCCTGGTCGTTAACGCTTTCATTCCGCCCCCTGGGTGTATATACAGTTATGCTGTGAGTATATACAGTCAAAGGCGATTTTGGAACCAAAAACTGCACAAAAAACCAGGGACTTAATTATTCCTCGAGGCTCATCGGAAATGTGACCAAAGCAGGGTGACCCAGGTGATAACGGCAGTGATAATCGCCAGCAACACGGCAGCAGAGCCCATGTCTTTTGCACGGCCAGAAAGCTCATGGAAATCGGAACCAATGCGATCAACAACGGCCTCAATAGCGCTATTAAGAATTTCCACTATCATCACCAGAAGTACGGAACCGATAAGCAGTACGCGGGTAATCGCATCAACATCAAGGAAACAGGCAACGATCACCGCGATGATTGCGGCGACACCCTCCTGGCGAAAAGCGGCTTCGTTGACCCATGCGGCACGGAAACCTTTCCATGAATAGCCGGCGGCTTTGATGATACGCGTTAACCCAGTGGTATTATTGGCCATTAAAAGAACCTTTTTTAAAAAAGAGCGTCATTAACATGAGGCGGAGCGCGTTTCGCTACAGCCTGAAGTATGACGGGTAACAACAGAAATTTTGCGCGCTTTCTGTTATCCTTGCGCCGCAATTGCATTATTAACCAGAGGCTTTACATCGTTTATGTCCGGCTGGCCACGAATTTACTACAAATTACTTAATTTACCATTAAGCATCCTGGTAAAAAGCAAGTCTATCCCAGCAGAACCCGCGCTGGAACTGGGGCTCGATACGTCGCGCCCTATTATGTACGTTTTGCCTTATAACTCGAAGGCAGACTTACTGACGCTTCGCGCCCAGTGTCTGGCGCATGACTTACCTGACCCGCTTGAACCGCTGGAAGTTGACGGTACGCTGCTGCCGCGCTACGTCTTCATCCACGGCGGGCCGCGCGTGTTTACCTATTACACGCCGAAAGAAGAGTCCATCAAGCTGTTCCATGACTATCTCGACCTGCACCGCAGCAACCCCGATCTGGATGTGCAGATGGTGCCGGTATCGGTGATGTTTGGTCGTCGTCCGGGTCGTGAAAAAGGCGAAGAGAATCCGCCGCTGCGCATGCTTAACGGCATCCAGAAGTTCTTCGCGGTCTCCTGGCTGGGACGCGACAGCTTCGTGCGTTTCTCCCCGTCAGTTTCGCTGCGTCGCATGGCGGACGAGCACGGCACCGACAAGATCATCGCGCAAAAACTGGCGCGCGTGGCGCGTATGCACTTCGCCCGTCAGCGCCTGGCGGCCGTAGGGCCACGCCTCCCGGCGCGTCAGGACCTGTTCAACAAGCTATTGGCTTCAAAAGCGATTGCCCGCGCCGTTGAAGATGAAGCGCGCAGCAAGAAAATTTCGCATGAGAAAGCTCAGCAGAACGCCATTGCGCTGATGGAAGAGATCGCAGCGAACTTCTCTTACGAGATGATTCGCCTGTCCGATCGTATTCTCGGCTTTACCTGGAACCGCCTGTATCAGGGTATCAACGTCCATAACGCCGAGCGCGTGCGTCAGCTGGCGCACGATGGCCATGAGATTGTCTATGTCCCCTGCCACCGCAGCCACATGGACTACCTGCTCCTTTCCTACGTGCTCTATCACCAGGGGCTGGTGCCACCGCACATCGCAGCCGGTATCAACCTGAACTTCTGGCCCGCGGGCCCGATTTTCCGCCGCCTGGGCGCGTTCTTTATTCGTCGTACCTTCAAGGGCAACAAGCTCTACTCCACCGTGTTCCGCGAGTATCTGGGCGAGCTGTTCAGCCGCGGCTATTCCGTGGAGTACTTCGTGGAGGGCGGTCGTTCCCGTACCGGTCGTCTGCTCGATCCGAAGACCGGCACGCTGTCGATGACCATCCAGGCCATGCTGCGCGGCGGTACGCGTCCGATCACGCTGGTGCCTATCTACATCGGCTACGAGCACGTGATGGAAGTGGGCACGTACGCGAAAGAGCTGCGTGGCGCGACCAAAGAGAAAGAGAGCCTGCCGCAGATGCTGCGCGGCTTGAGCAAGCTGCGCAATCTCGGTCAGGGCTACGTGAACTTCGGCGAGCCGATGCCGCTGATGACCTACCTGAACCATCACGTGCCGGAGTGGCGCGAGTCCATCGATCCTATCGAAGCGGTGCGTCCGGCCTGGCTGACGCCAACGGTTAACGGCATCGCATCCGAGCTGATGGTGCGCATTAACAACGCCGGTGCGGCTAACGCCATGAACCTGTGCTGTACGGCACTTCTGGCTTCGCGTCAGCGCTCGCTGACCCGTGAACAGCTTACGGAGCAGCTGGATTGCTATCTGGACATGATGCGTAACGTGCCGTATTCGGTTGACTCGACCGTGCCTTCTGCAACCGCCAGTGAACTTATCGATCACGCGTTGCAGATGAACAAGTTTGAAGTGGAGAAGGACACGATCGGCGACATCATCATTCTGCCGCGCGAGCAGGCGGTGCTGATGACCTACTACCGCAACAACATCACGCATATGCTGATGCTGCCGTCGCTCATGGCCGCCATTATTACCCAGCATCGTCATATCTCCCGTCAGGAGCTATTGCGCCATCTTGAGACCATCTATCCAATGCTGAAAGCGGAGCTGTTCCTGCGCTGGAGTAAGGATGAGCTGGCGACAGAACTGGATAAGATGACGGAAGAGATGCGTCGCCAGGGGCTGATTACCCTGAACAACGACGAGCTGCACATCAATCCGTCACGCTCCCGCACCCTGCAGCTGCTGGCGGCCGGTGCGCGCGAAACGCTGCAGCGCTACGCCATCACGTTCTGGCTGCTGAGCGCGAACCCGTCCATCAACCGCGGTACGCTGGAGAAAGAGAGCCGGACGCTGGCCCAGCGCCTGTCCGTTCTGCACGGCATTAACGCCCCTGAATTCTTCGACAAAGCGGTCTTCAGTTCTCTGGTGCTGACGCTGCGCGATGAAGGCTTCATCAGCGATACGGGTGATGCCGAGCCGGAAGAGACGCTGAAGGTGTACCAGATGCTGGCAGAACTGATTACCTCGGACGTGCGCTTAACGATTGAGAGCGCCACGCAGGGCGAGTAACACAATGCCGGGTTATGGCCCGGCCTGACGCCCTGGATAATAAAAAGGCCCGGTAAGCGCTGACGCTACCGGGCCTTTTTTTGCCTTGTTAAATCATTGCATTTAGCTGAGCAGCGTAAAGGCAATCATCCCGACAATTGCACCCGTCGTGCCGAGGATAGTTTCCATCAGCGTCCAGGTTTTCAGGGTTTGCGCTTCGGTGGCACCGGTAAACTTACCGAACAGCCAGAAGCCGGCGTCGTTAACGTGAGAGACCACAATCGAACCGCCCGCGATACAGATAGAGAGCGCGGCCATCTGGGCACCGGAGTAGTTCAGCTGTTCAATCACCGGCATCACCAGACCCACGGCGGTTAAACACGCCACGGTGGCGGAACCCTGGATGATACGCACCGCCGCAGCCAGCACAAAGCAGGTGACCGCAATCGGCAAGCCCATCCCGGTCAGCGCTTCGCCCAGAGCCGGGCCCACGCCGGAATCCACCAGCACCTGCTTGAACACGCCGCCTGCACCGATCACCAGCAGGATAATCCCCGCAGGCTGCAGCGCCGCACCGCAGATCTCCATCACCCGGTCTTTTGGCATCCCCTGACGCATCGCCAGGCCGTAAATCGCCACCAGGCACGCCACCAGGATCGCCGTGAACGGATGACCAATGAACTCAAACCATTCGTAGGCGGTAGAACCGACCGGCACAAAGCGCGCGGCGATGGTTTTCAGGCCCACCAGCACCAGAGGCAGCAGGATCAGCGACAGGCTGAAGCCGAAGGATGGCATTTTGCCCTCGCCCAGGTGCGGCTCGGTAATGTCGTCCGGAATGTGCAGCTCAACGTAACGGCTGATGAAGTTGCCCCACAGCGGACCGGCGATAATCATCCCCGGGATTGCCGCGCACAGGCCAATCAGGATCATCCAGCCAAAGTCGGCGTGCATCTGGGAGGCCAGCAGCATCGGGGCAGGCCCCGGCAGCAGAAACGCTGCGGCTGCCGCCACGCCCGCAAACAGCGGAATGACCAGCTTCACGAGGTTAGTGCCGGTATGGCGCGCCATGGAGAAGGCGACGCTTATCAGCAGCACAACGGCCACTTCGAAGAACAGCGGCAGCGCGCAAATCAGACCGGCCAGACCAATCGCGTAGTGCGCGCGGCTGTGGCCGAAGGATTTCAGCATCTTGACGGCAATCTGGTCGACCGCGCCCGTCTCGTGCAAAATCTTGCCAAACATCGCACCCAGCGCGACCACAATCGCCAGGAAGCCCAGCGTACCGCCCATCCCTTTTTCCATCGTCGCGGCGATCTTGTCGAGCGGCATACCGGAAAAGAGACCAGCACCAATAGAAACCACCATCAAAGCAACAAAGGCGTGCATACGCGCCTTCATCACTAAAAACAGCAGCAGCAATACCGAACCTACTGCTGTCAAAACTAGCGTTAATGTACTCAAAACTTACTGCCTTTTATTAATGACCTCGATGGTGCTGGCAACAACACCCTCCAGTGACTGATCGATATCAACCACTAAGACGTCTTTCTCGTCTTCACCCGGCTCCTGCAGCGCTTCGAACTGCGTTACCAGCATCTGGGTTTTGAAGAAGTGACCTTTGCGCGCCTTCAGGCGGCTTTCAATCACCTCGAAATCCCCTTTCAGGTAGATGAAAGAGAGGTTCGGATTGCCGTCACGCAGCAGATCGCGGTAGGTTTTTTTCAGCGCGGAGCAGACGATCAGGGAGACTTTATTGGTGCGCTGCATCGCGAACGCGGCGTCGTTCAGCGCCTGCAACCACGGTTTGCGGTCGTCGTCGTTCAGCGGCTCGCCGGAGGCCATTTTCATGATGTTGCTGCGCGGATGGAGGAAGTCGCCATCAAGAAACGCAGCCTGGAGTTGATGCGCCACTTCGCTGGCCACGGCTGATTTCCCGCTACCGGAAACGCCCATCAGGACGTAGACGTGGTGATCGTGATTATTCGTGCTCAAAGGGTGTCCCTCAGTCAATTGTTACGGGTAACAGTTATCGGTAACATTGTCCTGCCGGGGCAAAAGAGAAGCAATATCCAAACGTGCGCGAAGTGAATAACTGTGAGCTACTTCAAATTTGTCAGTTCAAATAGATCCACCCGGTGACAAGGTGAAACCTAAATCTAACATTTTCGGCGTAACCGTCTCGCCACGAATGCGCGCCAGCAGGCGTTCTGCGCCAATGCGGCCCATACGTTCACGCGGCGTCAGGACGCTCGCCAGACGCGGCTCCATCACCTGACCGATGTCATGGCCGTGGAAACCGGCGATCGCCATATCATCAGGGATCTTCAGCCCCAGACGCTGGCACTCAAACGCTGCGCCGACCGCAAGGTCATCGTTGGTACAGAAAATACCGTCCAGTTGCGGATACTCGCGTCGCGCCTGACGCATCAGCTCAATACCCGACGTATAGGAAGAGGACTGCTCCACCATCACGCTGTACGGGGTTAAGTTCGCGTCGAGCATCGCCTGCTCGTATCCCTTCTGTTTGATGATAGTACGTTCATCAAGACGCGCACCCAGATAGGCGATATGACGATGCCCGCGGGCGATGATGGCCGCCGTCATCTGGCGCGCCGCTTCGAAGTTATCAAACCCCACGGCGATGTCGAGGCATGGCGACTGGCTGTCCATCAGCTCCACGACTGGGATACCGGCCACTTCAATCATTTTGAGCGTGCGGGCAGTGTGGGTTCGTTCGGTTAAAATCAGGCCGTCAATGTTCCAGGAAAGCATCGATTCAAGACGTTCCTCTTCGAGTTCCGGCTTGTACCCGTAGTGGGCGAGCATGGTCTGGTAGCCAAACGCATCGGTAACGCTTTCGATTCCACGTAATACTTCGGCGAAAACCTGGTTGGTCAAAGAAGGAAGCAGAACGCCCACCGCGCGGCTGGTCGCATTGGAGAGAATATCGGGCGCGCGGTTGGGGATATAACCCAGTTCATCAAGGGCAGCGGCAATCTTGCCACGTAACGCCACGGAAACCTGTTCCGGGTTACGTAAAAAACGGCTGACCGTCATTTTGGTCACACCGACGCGATCGGCGACATCCTGAAGTACGGGGCGTTTCTTTTTCATCGTCCTGAGAAATCTTGAAGTGAGAGATTTGCTCAGTTTACCACGGACAAAGCCCATCCTTCCCCTGTCAAAGGGAAGGATGGGGATTTATTTATGTATTATTACACCGGCGGCAGGTCAAACAGCAGAATTTCGCTTTCGCTGTCGGCGTGCACGGAGATCGCCTGCTCGTCCCAGATGGCCAGACCATCGGCGGTTGTCGCTTTGGTCCCGTTGATGGACACGTCGCCTTTCACCACCTGGATCCAGACGCGGCGGTTAGCGGCAATCTGATGCACGGACTGTTCATTTTTCGCCAGCGCCCAGCGGTACAGCTCCATATCCTGATGCACTTTCAGGGAACCTTCACGCGCATCCGGGGAGAGCACCAGCTGTTTACCCTGTTTGGCGTCGAAGCGGCGCTGCTCGTAGCGCGGCGTGATGCCGGTCTCTTCTGGAATGATCCAGATTTGATACAGGTGCAGTTTTTCCGTTTTGCTTGGGTTGTACTCGGAGTGACGCACCCCGGTACCCGCGCTCATAATCTGGAACTCGCCCGCCGGAACCTGCTCTTTGTTGCCCATGCTGTCCTGGTGCTCAACCGCGCCTTCCAGCACATAGGTCAGGATTTCCATGTCTTTGTGCGGGTGGGTACCAAAGCCCTGGCCTGCATCAATCACGTCGTCGTTAATCACGCGCAGTGCGGAGAAGCCCATGAAGTTCGGGTCGTAGTAGTCGGCAAACGAGAATGAATGCCATGAGTCCAGCCAGCCATGATTCGCGTGACCACGTTCGTTTGCTTTGCGTAAGTAGATCATTGTTTCACCCTCAGTTCGTTTCGATGGAGTAAGTGTGGACGCAAACGGCCTGGGATCATAGGGGGTGAAAATTGACTCCTCTGTTCAAAAATTGTGAACAAGTGCAGAGGAGCCGTTTTTGCTTATTTCGCGAGGGTTACCGTGGCAGGAGAAGCCTGTTCGAAGGCCCGCTCAAGGATTTCGAGGTTAGTCAGAACGTCAGATTCCTTGACGTAATTCGCCGTGCCGTTTGTGAGGGTCTCAAACAGCGCATCATAGACGCGGCCATAGTCGCCGGTTTCCGGCTTCAGCGTTTCTTTGACCGTCACGCCCTCATCGTTCACATACTCCAGCACGCCCACGGAATCGTCCGCCGCAAAGCCTGGTTCACCGGGCATGATATTGGCCTTCAGGCTGGTCTCCTGCTGGTCGATACCGTATTTGATAAACGAACCTTTAGTGCCGTGAACGATAAATTTCGGGTAGTCGATCTTCACCAGGTGGCTGGTTTTGACGATGGCTTTAAGGTCGCCGTAGAAAAGCTGGGCTTCGAAGGTATCGTCCGGGTTGGCTTTGTTGCGCAGGCTGCGAATGTCATACGCCACGTGGTCCGGGCGGCCAAACAGGGAGATGATCTGGTCCATGGTGTGCACCCCCAGCCCGTAGAACGAACCATCCTGCGGCAGTCCGGGTTGGGTTTCCGCCACCGGACGGTAGTAATCGAAGTGGCTTTCGATCTCCACAATGTCGCCGAGCTTGCCGCTTTCAATCGCTTTTTTTGCCGTCAGGAAGCAGCTGTCAAAGCGACGGTTCTGGTACGGCGTGACGGTCAGGCCTTTACTTTTCGCCAGCGCGAACAGCGCTTTCGCTTCGGCGATGGTCGGGGTGAACGGCTTTTCTACCAGCACGTTTTTACCCGCATTGAGCGCGCGTTTCGCATAGTCAAAATGGCTGTCGGCGTGGGTGCAGACAACCACCAGCGTGACCTGCGGATCGTTAAGCACGTCATCGAGATCGCTGGTGAAGTGGATGTGGGAATACTGAGGAGATTGCTCTTCCGGCTTCGCGCGGCGGCGGTAGATATGGGCCACATGCCAGGTATCTTTACGGTTGAGGACATACGGCAGGTGATAGCGGGTGGTGCTTTTACCAAATCCAATAAATGCGCAATGTAGTGTCATGGCTCAGTCCTTTTGGAAGGTTACTGAGTCTAACCATAACAAAAAAAAAGCCAGCTAAAAGCTGGCTAAAGTAATACTGGAAGCAATGTGAGCAATGTCGTGCTTTCAGGTTCCCGTAGCGGTCTTCCTGAATGCAGAGCAATAATAATCATTCTCATTCGCACTTGTCCAATACTTTTTGCAAAAAATAGCGGTTGACTCAAATTTTAAAGTCATCGATGTTGGAAGGGCCTTTTAACTGACTGAGGAACAAGGAATGAGTGAGATAGTGATACGCCATGCGGAACCGAAAGATTATGACGCCATTCGTCAGATCCACGCCCAACCGGAGGTGTACCACAACACACTACAGGTTCCTCATCCGTCTGAGCAAATGTGGCAAGAACGACTCACCGACCAGCCCGGCATTAAGCAACTGGTCGCCTGTATAGACGGTCATGTCGCCGGGCATCTGTGCATCGCCGTCGCGCAACGCCCACGCCGCAGCCATGTGGCTGATTTTGGGATTTGTGTCGGCGCGCAGTGGCAAAACCGGGGCGTTGCCAGCGCGCTGATGCGCACCATGATTGATATGTGCGATAACTGGCTGCGCGTTGACCGCATTGAGCTGACGGTGTTTGTCGATAACGAGCCGGCGATTGCGGTGTACAAAAAATACGGGTTCGAAATTGAAGGCACCGGCAAGCGCTATGCCCTGCGCAACGGCGAATATGTGGACGCGTATTATATGGCGAGAATGAAGTAATGATTTGCCGGGTGGCGGCTTCGCCTTACCCGGCCTACGTTCGTGCAGTTGTAGGCCCGGTAAGCGCAGCGCCACCGGGCAACACATCAATACCCCGCCGTCAAATCATCCACCGAACGCGGGTCTGATGCGCCAAACAGCGCTCCGTCCGGCCCCACCATAATGCTCTGGGTGCTGCCCATCGCCTCCTTCACCGCCACCTTCTGCCCACGCTGCTCAAGCAGTTTAATGGTGTCCGGGCTAAAGCCCTTCTCGACGCGCAGCTCGTCCGGCAGCCACTGGTGGTGGAAACGCGGGGCGTTAGTCGCATCGGCGACGTTCATCCCAAAGTCGATGCTGTTCACCACCATCTGCAATACGGTGGTGATAATCCGGCTGCCGCCCGGGCTACCGGTTACCAGCCAGGTTTTGCCCTCTTTTACCACGATGGTGGGCGACATGGACGACAGCGGACGTTTCTTCGGCCCTACCGCGTTCGCATCGCCGCCGACCAGCCCGTAGACGTTCGGCACGCCCGGCTTGGCAGAGAAGTCATCCATCTCGTTGTTCAGCAGAATGCCGCTGTTGCCCGCCACAATCCCGGTTCCGAAGGTGGTGTTGAGCGTATAGGTCACCGCCACCGCGTTACCGTCTTTATCCACCACCGAGAAGTGGGTGGTTTGGTTGCTTTCATACGGCGCCAGCTTGCCGGGGCGGATCTCGCTCGACGGCTTAGCCTTGTTGATGTCGATCTGATCGGCAATAGATTTGGCATAGGCTTTATTAGTCAGCGCCTGCCACGGCACCTTCACGAAGTCCGGGTCGCCGAGATATTCCGAGCGGTCGGCATAGGCGCGTTTTTCCGCTTCCGCCATCACCTGCATGGCGTCCGCGCTGCCGAAGCCGAACTTGTGCATATCGAAGTTTTCAAGAATGTTGAGGATCTGCACGATGTGAATGCCCCCGGAAGACGGCGGCGGCATGGAGAAGACCTCGTACCCGCGGTAGGTGCCGCTAATCGGCTCGCGCTCCACCGCCTTGTAGTCCGCCAGATCCGCTTTGGTGATGAGCCCGCCGTTCTTCTGCATCTCTTCCGCAATCTGGTCGGCAATCGCCCCTTTGTAGAAGGCGTCCGGGCCGTGCTCCGCAATCAGCTCCAGGCTTTTGGCGAGGTTCTTCTGCACCAGCTTATCGCCCTTCTTCAGCGGTTCACCGTCTTTCCAGAAGATCGCCTTACTGTTTTCGTGATTCGGGATGACTTCGCTGCCGTAGGTTTTGAGGTCGTCCGCCAGGGCGTCATTCACCACAAAGCCCTCCCGCGCCAGCTTGATAGCAGGCTGCACCACCTTGTTCAGCGGCATCGTGCCGTATTTTTCCAGCGCCAGCGAGAAGCCCGCAACGGTGCCCGGCGTGCCGGAGGCCAGGTGCGAGGTCAGGGATTTTTTACTGTCTGGGTTACCCTGGTCGTCGAGGAACATGTCCCGTGACGCCTGAGAAGGCGCCATTTCACGGAAGTCGATGGCGGTGGTTTTCCCGTCTTTGGTGCGCAGCATCATAAAGCCGCCGCCGCCCAGGTTCCCCGCCTGCGGGTGCGTCACCGCCAGCGCATAGCCGACGGCGACCGCCGCATCCACCGCGTTACCGCCCTGCCTGAGAATATCGACGCCCACGCGGGTCGCCAGCGCATCCACCGACGCCACCATGCCGTGGGTTGCCCGCACGGGATGAAAGACATCTTCCTCCACGCCGTAAGAGACCGGAGGCGCCGCGGGCGGGTTGGCCGCCACGCTAAATGTACCGCCTGCCATCAGCGCGGCGAGGGCGACCCAGCGCAAAAACGTTGGTTTCATCATTATTGTTCTCCAGGTGAAGGGATCCATATTCCCCGCTTAAGCCTGGTTCACAACTCCTAAAAAATCATCGTCATGGTGAAATCAGGGTAAACTTAAGAGAGACCTCAAGAGGAGGAAATGACAATGAAACGCTTGATGATTCTTACGGCGCTGATCCCCTTTGCCGCGCTCGCACAGCCACTCAACACCATGAATAACCCGAACCAGCAGGGTTATGTCATCCCGAGCCAGCAGCGTATGCAGACCGAGATGATGAGCCAGCAACAGCAGCAAAAAGGGATGCTGAATCAGCAGCTGAGAACGCAGACCCAGATGCAGCAGCAAAGCCTGCAAAATCAGATGAACGCCAACACCCAGCGCGTGCAGCAGGGGCAGGTGCGCGAGCAGCCGCTGCCGAACAAAAATGGCGGAATGTTAGGTGGGATGACCTCGTCAGGCAGCGGACAGCAGCATATGCTGCCGCCGCAGTCGAATGGCAGTATGCTTAATCCGCAGAACTAAAGTCCGGGCCGATCAGGTCAATCGCATCGGTACAGATGCTGTCCACGCCCCAGCGCAGCAGTTCGGCCGCACGCTGGGGTTTGTTGACGGTGTAAACCAGAATATGCAGTCCCGCGTCTTTCAGCACCTTCACCCGCGCCTCATCCAGCAGCTTGTGATTAAGATGAATAGAGACACACGCTAAGCGCGTCGTCAGCTCGCGCCAGTCCTCGCGCCACTCGTCCAGCAATAGCCCGCGCGGCAATTCCGGCACGGCCGCCTGCGCCGCCTCCAGGGCGTCAATTTCAAACGAGGAGAGCAGCGGCGCGGTCATCCCTTCCCACAGCTCGCGCGCGGCCAGGGCAATGACTTTGCCCGTCAGCGGCCCGGTGCCGGTGGTCGGTTTGATTTCGATATTGGCCATCATGCCGTGCTGGCGACAGCGATCGGCCACTTCCGCCAGCAGCGGCAGCGGTTCGCCTTTGAATTCGCCGCTGTACCAGCTTCCGGCGTCGACTTTCAGCAGATCGCGCCACGGCAGCTCGCCCGCCACGCCCCAGCCGTTGCTGGTGCGTTCGAGGTTATCGTCATGCAGCAGGAAAATCTCGCCGTCTTTCGACAGCTTGGCGTCGAACTCGATCATGGTGTGGCCGTAACGCGCGCCAACATCAATCGCCGCCAGGGTGTTCTCCGGCGCCAGCTTACCGCCGCCGCGGTGGGCGACGACGTGGGGATAAGGCCAGTTGCTCATACTCGTTGTCCTGTTTCACCGTCAAACAGGTGCAGATGATTTTCCGGCAGGTGCAGCCACAGCGTGCTGCCTGCTTTCGGGCGCTCCTGATGCGCCAGACGCACCACCATCTTTTGCTCGCCCCAGCGCCCGTGCGCCAGGTTATCTGCACCTAACATCTCCAGCGTGTCCATCACCAGCGGCACGCCGCCTTCCGCCTGAGAGGTTAAACCGATATGTTCCGGGCGGATACCGAGCGTCATCTTACGCCCGGCGTAGCCACGATAGTACCAGTTGATCGGCAATGCCATCCCGCTTTCCAGCTCAAAGTGCGTGCCCGTGCTGCTGATGCGCCCTTCGAGCAGGTTCATCGCCGGGCTGCCGATAAAGCTCGCCACAAAGCGGGTGGCCGGTTTCTCGTAGACTTCCACGGGGGTACCAATCTGCTCGGCAACGCCTTTGTTCATCACCATCACGCGCTGGGCGAGGGTCATGGCCTCAACCTGATCGTGGGTGACGTACAGTGACGTGGTTTTCAGACGACGGTGCAGCTGCTGCAGCTCAAGACGCATCTGCACGCGCAGCTTGGCGTCGAGGTTAGAGAGCGGCTCATCGAAGAGGAATACCGCCGGATCGCGCACGATGGCGCGCCCCATCGCCACGCGCTGGCGTTGGCCGCCGGAGAGTTCGCGCGGGCGGCGCTTGAGCAGGCCGTCCAGCTCCAGAATGCGCGCCGCTTCTTTCACGCGCTCCTCAATATGGCCTTTGCCCATGCCGCGGATTTTCAGCCCCCAGGCCATGTTCTCCTCCACGCTCATGTGCGGGTAGAGAGCGTAGTTCTGGAACACCATCGCGATGCCCCTGTCTTTCGGCTCCATCTCGGTGACGCGCTGGCGGTCAATCCAGATATCCCCGGACGTTACGCGCTCCAGCCCCGCCACCATGCGCAGCAGCGTAGATTTGCCGCAGCCGGACGGGCCGACCATCACGATAAACTCCCCGTCCGCCACGTCGAGCGTGAGCGGCTGAATCACCTGGGTTTTGCCGTCCCAGCTTTTGGTTACTGCCTGAAGTTTTAAACCTGCCATCTTATTTCTCGCTATCGACCAGGCCGCGGACAAACGCGCGCTGCATGGCTAAAACAATGACTACGGGTGGGATGAGGGTGAGCAGCATCGCCGCCATCACCTGGTTCCAGAGGGTGGTGCCTTCGCCGGTGGCAATCATGCCTTTGATGCCCGCCACGGCGGTGCCGAGATTGACGTCCTGAATAATCAGCAGCGGCCACAGGTACTGGTTCCAGCCGTAGATAAAGGTGATCACAAACAGCGCCGCAAGGTTGGTTTTCGACAGCGGCAGCACGATGTCGCGGAAGAAGCGCATCGGCGACGCGCCGTCGATGCGCGCGGCTTCAATCAGCTCGTCCGGCAGGGTCATAAAGAACTGGCGGAACAGGAAGGTGGCGGTCGCCGAGGCCATCAGCGGCAGGGTTAGGCCCGCGTAGCTGTCGAGCATCTTCAGGTTGGCGATCACTTCCACCGTCGGGAAGATACGCACCTCCACCGGCAGCATCAGGGTGATGAAAATCATCCAGAAAAAGAGGTTACGCAGCGGAAAACGGAACCAGACGATGGCGAAGGCCGAGAGCATCGACACCGTAATTTTGCCGACCGTAATGCCGAACGCCATGATGAAGCTGTTGAGCATCATCAGCCAGAACGGCGCGCTGTTGGCGCCCACGCCCTGGGTCCAGATGGTCTTCATGTTCTCGAACAGATGCGTGCCTGGGATCAGCGTCATCGGCGTATCGAACACCGCTTTGGTGTCCAGCGTGGCGGCGACAAAGGCCACGTACAGTGGAAACAGGATGACGATGATCCCCAGAATCAGCATGGTGTGGCTGAAAATCGTCAGCCCACGACGGTTCTCAATCATTGGTAGCGCACCTTACTTTCGACATAACGGAACTGCACCACCGTGAGGATGATGACGAGGAACATCAGCACCACCGACTGCGCGGCGGAGGCCGAGAGATCCAGCCCGGCGAAGCCTTCGCGGTAGATTTTATAAATCAGCGTGGTGGTCGCCTGCACCGGACCGCCTGCGGTCGCCGCATCGATCACCGGGAAGGTGTCGAAGAAGGCGTATACGAGGTTAACCACCAGCAGGAAGAAGCTCACCGGGGCAATCAGCGGCAGCGACAGCCTGAAGAAGCGACGAATCGGCCCTGCCCCGTCAATGGCGGCGGCCTCCACCAGCGAACGCGGGATGGACTGCAGCGCGGCAAAGAAGAACAGGAAGTTGTAGCTGATCTGCTTCCACACCGAGGCGAATACCACCAGGAACATGGCCTGACCGCTGTTCTGGGCGTGGTTCCAGTCGTAGCCGAACTCTGCCAGGAAATGGGTAAGCAACCCGCGACCGGGGTTAAACAGGAAAATCCACAGCACGGCGGCGACGGCGGGCGCCACGGCGTACGGCAGCAGCATCAGGGTCTGATACAGGCGGCTGCCGCGCACCACATAGTCCACCAGCGCGGCGAAAAACAGCGAGGCAACAAGGCCGCTGACGGTGACCAGCGCGCTGAACCTGATCGTCGTCCAAAAGGCGTCCAGGTAGTAGCTGTCATGGAACAGCGCGGTAAAGTTGTCCAGCCCGACAAACTGGCTGGAGAGCCCAAACGGATCGACGCTTTGTACCGAGTACCACAGCGCTTCGCCCGCAGGCCAGATAAAGAAGATAACGGTGATGACCAGCTGAGGCGCGACCAGCAGGTACGGCAGCCAGCGGGAACGGAACACCGGACGGGATGATGACATTGAGATTGGGTTCCTGAGCAATGCCGGGTGGCGGCTACGCCTTACCCGGCCTACATGGGGCACATCGTAGGCCCGGTAAGCGCAGCGCCACCGGGCGAATCACGGATTACGATTTCGTCGACTGCTCAAAGCGGCGCAGCAGCTGATTCCCGCGCTCTACCGCGGAATCCAGCGCCTGCTGTGGCGTTTTCTTCCCGGTCCAGACGCTTTCCAGCTCTTCATCCACGATGGTGCGGATCTGCGGCATGTTGCCCAGACGCAGGCCTTTGGTGAACGGCAACGGCGGCTTGTTCAGCATCTGACGCGTCGCGATATCCGCGCCCGGGTTTTTGCTGTAGAAGCCCTGCTCGCGGGTCAGATCGTACGCGGCTTTGGTGATCGGCAGGTAGCCGGTCTTCTGGTGCCATTCAGCAGCGTTTTCCGGCTTCGCCAGGAAGTCAAGGAACTCGGCCACGCCTTTGTAGGTGCCCTTGTCTTTACCCTGCATCACCCACAGGCTCGCCCCGCCGATGATGGCGTTCTGCGGCGCGCCCTTCACGTCGGCATCGTACGGCATCATGCCCACGCCGTAGTTGAATTTGGCGTAGTGGCGGATATCCGCCAGCGAGCCGGACGAGGCGGTGGTAATGGCGCAATCGCCGTTGTAGAACTTCTCGGTGGATTCGTCTTTACGCCCGAAGTAGCTGAAGTCACCCTTCTTGTTGAGTTCTTCCAGCAGCGCGATGTGCTTCACCTGCTCCGGCTTGTTGAACTCCAGTACCGCGTCGGTGCCGTCGAAGCCGTTGTTTTTGGTCGCCACCGGCAGGCCGTGCCAGGCGCTGAAGTTTTCGATCTGGATCCAGCCCTGCCAGCCGCTGGCGTAGCCGCACTTCATTCCCGCCGCTTTCAGCTTCGCGGTGTATTCGGCCAGGTCCTGCCAGGTTTTTGGCGGCTGCTCCGGATCTAAACCGGCTTTCTTGAAGGCGTCTTTGTTGTAGTACAGCACCGGCGTGGAGCTGTTAAACGGCTGAGACAGCAGATGTCCGGTTTTGGAATCGGTGTAGTAACCCGCTACGGTTGGCACGAACTGGGATTCATCGAAGTTAATACCCGCTTCTTTGAACACTTCATAGACCGGCTTGATGGCTTTGGAGGCCATCATGGTGGCGGTGCCCACTTCATAAACCTGTAACAGTGCAGGCGCGTTGCCGGTACGGAAGGCGGCGATGCCCGCGCTCAGGCTCTGCTCGTAGTTGCCTTTGTACACCGGCACAATTTTGTAATCCGGATGGGTGTCGTTGAAACGCTGCGCCAGGGAGTCAACTTCTTTACCCAACTCCCCTTCCATGGAATGCCAGAACGGAATGGTCGTCACAGCCATTGCGTTCGTCGCAAAAGCCAGACCCAATGCCAGACCCAAAGCTGTGTGTCGTAACGATGTCATTGTCATCTCTCTTATTGTGCCGGATGCGCGATATCACGCGTTTTATGCTCGCGAGGTAACATGACATGCTCGAATGACAGAAAAATAACTGTTTGTTTACAGATAAGTGACAGCAAAGGGTCAGGGGGATGATGGTTGTGTGAAGGGGTGTAGTGGTTAAAAAAAGCCGGGTGGCGGCTACGCCTTACCCGGCCTGGTCGATCCCTGTAGGCCCGGTAAGCGCAGCGCCACCGGGCGATACAGACGGCTCAGCCGCCCAGGTAAGCGCTCCGCACCGCTTCGTTCGCCAGCAGTGCGTCTCCGGTATCCTCAAGCACCACGCGGCCGTTCTCCAGCACGTAGCCACGGTCAGCCAGCTTCAGCGCCTGGTTGGCGTTCTGCTCAACGAGGAAGATGGTCATCCCCTCTTTACGCAGCTGCTCAATGGTGTCGAAGATCTGCTGGATGATGATCGGCGCCAGGCCGAGCGACGGCTCATCCAGCAGCAGCAGGCGCGGCTGGCTCATCAGCGCGCGGCCGATCGCCAGCATCTGCTGTTCACCGCCGGACATGGTGCCCGCACGCTGGATGCGACGCTCCCACAGGCGCGGGAAGAGTTCGTACACCCACTTGATGCGGGTCTGGTATTCATCGCGGTGGGCGAAGAAGCCGCCCATCGCCAGGTTCTCTTCCACCGTCATACGCGAGAACACGCGACGCCCTTCCGGAACAATCGCCACCGCCTCGCGCATGATTCTGGCGGTCTGCCAGTCGGTAATGTCTTTGCCGTCAAACACAATCCGCCCGCTGGTGGCGCGCGGGTCACCGCACAGGGTGCCGAGCAGCGTGGTCTTACCCGCGCCGTTGGCGCCAATCAGGGTGACGATTTCACCCTGGTTGATATGCAGGCTGACGTCGTGCAGCGCCTGGATCTTGCCGTAGTGCGCATTGACCTTGTCGAACGTTAACATCGCTTTTTCCATCTTATGCCTCACCCAGGTATGCGCGGATCACGTCCGGGTTGTTGCGGATCTCTTCCGGCGTGCCGTTTGCCAGCGGCGTGCCCTGGTTGACCACGTAGATACGGTCGGAAATGCCCATCACCAGCTTCATGTCATGCTCAATCAGCAGAATGGTGGTGTCGTGGTGATCGCGCAGCTCGGCAATCAGCTCGTCCAGCTCTTTGGTCTCTTTCGGGTTGAGGCCCGCCGCCGGTTCGTCGAGCATGAGGATTTCCGGCTGCGTCACCATGCAGCGCACAATCTCCAGACGACGCTGGTCGCCGTAGGCCAGGTTGCTCGCCTGACGGTTGGCGTGCTGCAGCAGGCCAATGCGGTCGAGCCAGGTGGCGGCGCGATCGAGCGCTTCATCCTGGGCGCGGCGGAAGGCCGGGGTTTTCAGCAGGCCGGAGAACAGCCCGGTTTTCAGCTGCTGATGCTGCGCCACCAGCAGGTTCTCAATCACCGTCATCTCGCGGAACAGACGCACGTGCTGGAAGGTACGCACCACGCCCATGCGGGCAATCTGCTGGCCCGGCAGCCCTTCAAGATGCTGATCGCGCAGCATGATGGTGCCACCCGTCGGCTTGTAGAAGCCGGTCAGGCAGTTAAAGACCGTGGTTTTCCCCGCGCCGTTCGGGCCAATCAGGGAGACAATCTCTTTCTTGTGCAAATCCAGATTCACGTTGTTGACCGCCAGCAGGCCGCCAAAACGCATCATCAGACCGTTAACGGATAATAATGGCTGACTCATGCCTGTTCTCCTTTCGCTTGCCCGTTCTTCAGCTTCAGCTGTGGACGGGTCATCGGCAGCAAGCCCTGCGGACGCCAGATCATCATCAGCACCATCAAACCACCCAGCATTAACATGCTGTATTCGTTAAAGTCGCGCATCAGCTCGCGCGAGACCACCAGCAGGATGGCCGCCAGGATAACGGCGAACTGCGAGCCCATCCCGCCCAGCACCACAATCGCCAGCACAAAGGCGGATTCGGCAAAGGTGAAGGATTCCGGGCTGACGAAGCCCTGACGCGCGGCAAACAGCGTCCCGGCGAAACCGGCAAACGCGGCGCTGATGGTGAACGCGGTCAGCTTGATGCGGGTCGGGTTCAGGCCCAGGGAGCGGCAGGCAATCTCATCTTCGCGCAGCGCTTCCCACGCGCGACCCAGCGGCATGCGCAGCAGGCGGTTAATCACGAACAGGGTGATGACCACCAGCAGCAGCGCCACCAGATAGAGCCAGATGACGCGGTCGGACGGGTCATACTTCACGCCGAAGAAGTTACTGAAGGTGTCCCAGCCGCCTTCGCGGGCGGTACGGCTGAACTCCAGGCCAAAGAAGGTTGGTTTCGGGATCTGGCTTATGCCGTTCGGGCCGCCGGTCACTTCGGTGTTGTTCAGCAGCAGGATACGGACGATTTCACCGAAGCCTAAGGTCACAATCGCCAGGTAGTCACCGCGCAGGCGCAGCACCGGGAAACCGAGCAGGAAGCCTGCGGCGGCAGAAACCAGCCCCGCCAGCGGCAGGCAGGTCCAGAAGCCAAGCCCGTAATAGTGGTTCAGCAGCGCGAAGGTGTAGGCGCCGATGGCGTAGAAGCCGCCGTAGCCCAGCACCAGCAGGCCTGAGAGCCCCACCACCACGTTCAGACCGAGACCGAGGATCACGTAGATCATGGTCAGGGTAGCGATATCCACGGTTCCACGAGACACCACGAACGGCCACGCCACGGCAGCCACCAGCAGCGCCACGAGGAACAGCTTCTGCTTAACGGTAGACCCGTCGATTGCCGGCAGGACGAATTTCGGCCCGGAGACGTTTTTCAGCGACTTCTGGAACAGCGGACGCAGCAGCTGGAACAGGAACACCACGGCGGTACCGATAAACACCCACTGCCAGCGGATGTCGGGGGCGGTATCCACCACCAGTTTGGTGCCATTCAGCTCAAGCTGGACGCCCATAAAGACGCCCGCCAGCACGAAGAACATGGCGGCAGAGAGCAGCGCCATTGCAAAATGCATCGGTTTCATACTTTCTCTACCTCCGGACGGCCCAGAATACCGGTAGGCATGACCAGCAGAACCAGAATCAGCAGGGCAAACGACACCACGTCTTTATATTCCGTGCTCAGATACGCCGAAGAGAGCGCTTCCGCCACGCCCAGGATGAGGCCGCCAATCATCGCGCCCGGAATACTGCCGATACCGCCCAGCACCGCCGCGGTAAAAGCTTTCATCCCGGCCATAAAGCCGATGTACGGGTTGATCACGCCGTAGAACTGGCCGAGCAGCACGCCCGCTACCGCCGCCATCGCGGCGCCAATCACGAAGGTCAGGGCAATCACGCGGTCGGTATTGATGCCGAGCAGGCTCGCCATCTTCAGGTCTTCTGCGCACGCGCGGCAGGCGCGTCCCATCCGCGAGTAGCGGATGAACAGCGTCAGGGCCAGCATCGCAATAAAGGTCACGACCCAGATAACCAGCTGCATGGTAGTGATAGAGGCCGCGAAGTTTTCGCTGGCTCCCACAATCCACTGGCCGTTAAACAGGCTTGGCAGCGCCACGTCGCGCGAGCCTTCGGTCAGGCTGACGTAGTTTTGCAGGAAGATCGACATCCCGATGGCGGAAATCAGTGCAATCAAACGCTTGGAGCTGCGCACCGGCCGATAGGCCACGCGCTCGATGCTCCAGCCGTAGGCGCTGGCAATCACAATCGCGCCGACAAACCCGGCGGCGACCAGCAGCCAGCTGCTGTCGATGCCCATCATCATCAGGGCGGCGATAATCATAAAGGAGACATAGCTACCGATCATGTAGACCTCGCCGTGGGCGAAGTTGATCATGCCGATAATGCCGTAAACCATCGTATAGCCGATGGCGATCAGCGCGTAGGTGCTTCCCAGCGTGACGCCGTTAAACATCTGCTGCAGGAAATAGAGAAACTGCTCGGACATATGCAAACCTTTTTATACCCGCCCGTCATGCCGGGCGGTGGGATAATTATTTGGCGGCCGAAGACGAACCGTCGGCGTGCCACTTAAAGACACCAAACTCAAATCCCTTCAGATCGCCTTTCTCATCCCAGTTCAGCGGCCCAATCACGGTGTTCGCCCCGTGTGCTTTTAAATCTTTCACCAGATCCAGCGGTTCTTTGCTGCCGGTACGATCCAGCGCGGTGGCCAGAGACTGTACGGCGGCATAGGTGATCCAGACGTACGGACCACTCGGATCTTTCTTCTGCGCCTTGAGCGCATCCACGATAGCCTTGTTGGCCGGATCCTGGTCATAGCGTTTTGGCATCGTCACCAGCATGCCTTCGGCAGAATCCCCGGCGATGTTGGACAGGGAGGCATTGCCCACGCCCTCTGGCCCCATAAACTGAGTTTTCAGACCGGTGGCCCGCGCCTGACGCAGCATCTGCCCCATCTCCGGGTAGTAGCCGCCGTAGTAAACAAAGTCGATATTCTCTTTTTGCAGACGGGCGATCAGCGCGGAGAAGTCTTTCTCACCGGCGGTAATGCCGTCGAAGAAGACGATGTTCGCGCCGCCTTTTTTCAGGCCGTCCTGAACGGAGCGCGCCAGGCCTTCGCCGTACTGCTGCTTGTCATGAATAATGGCGATACGCTGCGGCTTGACGGTTTCAAGGATGTATTTGGCGGCGGTAGGCCCCTGAGAGGAGTCCAGACCGGCGGTGCGCATGATGTGCTGGTAGCCGCGCTGGGTCAGCTCAGGGTTAGTGGCGCCAGGGGTGATCATCAGAATGCCTTCGTCTTCGTAGATATCAGACGCGGGCTGGGTGGACGATGAGCACAGGTGGCCGATCACATACTGGATGCCATCGTTGACGATTTTGTTGGCGACCGCGACGGCCTGTTTCGGATCGCAGGCGTCGTCATACTCCACGCCCACCAGCTTGTCGCCTTTGATGCCGCCCTTAGCGTTGATGTCTTTGATGGCCTGGCGCGCACCGTTGAACTCCATGTCACCCCACTGGGCAACAGGGCCGGACATCGCACCCACTACCGCAACTTTTATGTCTTCCGCCATGGCGGCATGCGAGATCGACAGTGCGACCATCCCCGCGATTAACGTCTTCGCGTTCCTTTTCATCTCTGAATCCCCATTCGTGATGTCGTGTTTATATTTTGTTTTATTATGGTTAAAAAGCATTCTGTACTTTTAATGAACAACGCTATTTTTACCAGTGCCTTTAATGGTTTAGCGCAGGTTTTTGTCAAAAACCAGACTAAAATCTCTATTTTTCAGGCGATTAAGCAAAGATAATATTCTGAAATCAGGCAGAGATAAACAAATAAAAGTGCAGTTTGCAGCATAAAATAACGGTACAAAGCGCCGAATAAATCACTGCCATTCAGGTTAAAATCCTGCTTATTTTTCGATCCATGTGTTTTCAAACTGCCCAACGCGCTGCCAAAAAACTAATCACCTGGCAAACGGCGATAAAAAGAGGAAGCCGCTGAGCGAATAAATTGAGTACACTGCCCCTACTCAATTTGATTTGGACAAGCAGCTAATGAAACTGACTATCGTGCGTCTGGTGACCTTTAGCGACCAGGATCATATCGACCTGGGCAAGATCTGGCCGGAATATTCCCCTTCGTCGCTGGCCGTCGACGAAAATCACCGTATCTATGCCGCGCGCTTTAACGAGCGTCTTCTGGCCGCCGTTCGCGTAACGCTGAGCGGCACGGAAGGGGCGCTGGACTCGCTGCGCGTGCGTGACGTGACCCGCCGTCGCGGCGTGGGGCAGTATTTAATTGAAGAAGTGCTCCGCGAAAACCCGGGCGTGACCTCATGGTGGATGGCCGACGTGGGCGTGGAAGACCGCGGCGTCATGGCGGCGTTTATGCAGGCGTTAGGGTTTACGGCGCAGGAGAGCGGGTGGGAGAAGCGCTAAAAGAAAGCCGGGTGGCGGCTGCGCCTTGCCCGGCCTACAATTTCTACCGCATTTTCCCAGGGTATTATTTGGCGTCAGTTGCCGTGCCGTTAGCATGCCAGTCAAACACGCCGAACTCAAAGCCCTTCAGATCGCCCTTCGCGTCCCAGGAGAGCGGCCCCATCACGGTTTCCACCGTGTTGGCTTTCAGCCAGGTGGCAATCTCAGCCGGATCGGCTGACTGATTCAGACCTGCCTGCAGAGACTGCAGCGCTGCGTAGGTGGTCCAGACGAACGCGCCGCTTGGATCCTGCTTCTTCGCCTTGATGGCATCTACGATAGGTTTGTTCGCTGGCACCTGGTCGTAGTTCTTCGGCTTGGTCACCAGCAGACCTTCGGCAGATTCACCCGCGATGTTAGACAGGGAAACGTTCGCCACGCCTTCCGGGCCCATGAACTGGGTTTTCAGACCCGCAGCGCGCGCCTGGCGCAGGATCTGGCCCATTTCCGGGTGGTAGCCGCCGTAGTAAACGAAATCGATATTCTCTTTCTTCAGACGCGCCACCAGGGTGGAGAAGTCTTTCTCGCCGGCGGTGATCCCGTCAAAGAAGACCACGTTGGCATTGCCTTTTTTCAGACCGTCCTGCACCGCACGGGCCAGACCTTCGCCGTACTGCTGTTTGTCGTGAACAATCGCGATACGCTGCGGCTTCACTTTTTCCAGAATGTACTTAGCCGCCGTTGGGCCCTGATCGGAGTCCAGACCGGTGGTACGCAGGGTCAGCTTGTAGCCGCGCGCGGTCAGCTCCGGTGCGGTCGCAGCCGGGGTGATCATCAGAATACCTTCATCTTCGTAGATGTCAGACGCGGGCTGAGTAGAAGAGGAGCACAGGTGACCGATAACGTATTTGATGCCATCGTTGACCACTTTGTTCGCCACCGCGACCGCCTGTTTCGGGTCACAGGCATCGTCGTATTTTACGATCTGCAGTTTTTCGCCCTTGATACCGCCCTTAGCGTTAATGTCTGCAACCGCCTGTTCTGCGCCAGTAAACTCCTGGTCGCCGTACTGCGCTACCGGACCGGACATGGCGCCAACCACAGCCACTTTGATGTCTGCCTGCGCCATGGTGCTGAATGCCAACGCGATACATCCTGCCAGTAACGCTTTACCCTTCATGTTCATCCTGAGATTCCCCATTATTATGGTTATTACGATTGTTGTGATGTTGTTGTGCAGCGCTTTATTTCAGTTATAGGTGTGCTGTTCGCGCTTTTTCAGCATACTCTGCTAAAACATACCCCATTTTTATGATTTTGGAATAGCAAATTTGAAATGAATATATGATAAGCCCGGCAGAGAGTTCCGCCGGGCATGTGGCTTTAACGTGTCAGCGACGCGGAGATAATGTCCAGCGCTTTACGGAACTGCACTTCGGGAATCGTCAGAGGATAGAGGAAACGAATGACGTTGCCGTAGACGCCGCAGCTCAGAAGCAGCAGACCTTCCTGCAGTGCACGCTCCTGCACCTGGCGGGTAAATTCCGGCGAAGGCTGACCCGTTTGCGGATCGTTAAACTCCACCGCCACCATCGAGCCCTGCGCGCGAATATCCGCGATATACGGGCAGTGTTCCTTCGCCTTGTTCAACACTTCCACCAGGTGATGGCCAAGATGCGCCGATCGCGTGCAGAGATCCTCTTCGTCAATCACGTCCAGCACGGCGTGCGCCGCCGCAATCGCCAGCGGGTTACCCGCGTAGGTACCGCCCAGCCCACCCGGCGCGGGCGCATCCATCACCTCAGCACGTCCCGACACCGCAGAGAGCGGCATCCCGCCCGCCAGGCTTTTCGCCATGGTGATCAGATCGGGCTTCACGCAGTGATGTTCCATCGAGAACAGCTTGCCGGTGCGGGCGAAGCCGCTTTGCACCTCGTCGGCAATCAGCAAAATGCCGTGGGTATCGCACAGGGCGCGCAGCGCCTGCATAAAATCAGCCGGGGCGATGTTGAAACCACCCTCTCCCTGAACCGGTTCGAGAATAATCGCCGCGACCTGGTCAGGGGCAATATCCGCTTTAAAGATACGTTCCAGGCTTTTTAACGCCTCAGCGGTGCTGACGCCGTGCAGTTCATTCGGATACTGGGCGTGATAAACCGAGCCGGGGAAAGGTCCAAAGCCGAGCTTGTAGGGCGCGACTTTGCCGGTCAGCGCCATGGTCATAAAGGTGCGGCCGTGGAACGCGCCGCCGAAGGTGATAAGGCCGGGGCGTTTGGTAAAGGCGCGGGCAATTTTCACCGCGTTTTCGACCGCCTCAGCCCCCGTCGAGAAGAACGCGGTTTTGGCCGGGCCGTCAATCGGCACGCGCTGGTTGATGCGCTCGGCAAGCGCCACGTAGCCTTCGTACGGCACAATCTGGTAGGCCGTATGGGTAAACGCGTGGAGTTGTTTTTCTATAGCGGAGATGACTTTAGGATGGCGATGGCCGGTATTCAGCACCGCGATCCCGGCGGCGAAGTCGATGTACTCATTGCCTTCCACGTCCCACACCGTGGCGTTTTCGGCTTTATCGGCATAGAAGTTACACATCACGCCGATGCCGCGCGGCGTCGCCTGTAACCGCCGGTCGTTCAGTTCGTTGTTTTTCACCCTGTCCCCCTGAGAAAGTCGCCTGCTTAGCGCATCAGTAAGTGTTTGCCAGGGGGAGGGAATTCGCCAGAGCGGGCGCTAAAAAAACAAAACCCCCAGACTCTCATCCAGGGGTTCTCGGTGTACTTCGCGTTAATTACGCTTCGATAGCGGCGCGAAGTTTCTTCATGGCGTTCTTTTCAAGCTGACGGACACGTTCCGCAGAGACGCCGTAGCGGTCGGCCAGCTCCTGCAGCGTGGACTTGTTGTCTTCGTCCAGCCAGCGGGCGCGGATAATATCCTGGCTACGTTCGTCGAGGCCTTCCATCGCATAGCTCAGCTTGTTCGCGGCCTGATCTTCCCAGTTGTCCTCTTCGATGCCGTCGGCAAAGTTAGAGGTTTTATCCTGCAGATACAGAACCGGTGCCATCGGCTGGCTGTCAGATGCGTCGTCGTCGGAAGACATGTCAAAAGTCATGTCCTGCGCGGCCATACGGGATTCCATCTCACGCACGTCTTTGCTGGAAACACCCAGCTCGCGCGCGACCATTTCCACTTCATCCTGATTGAACCAGCCCAGACGCTGCTTGGTTTTACGCAGGTTGAAGAACAGTTTGCGTTGCGCTTTTGTCGTGGCGACTTTCACGATACGCCAGTTGCGCAGCACGTATTCATGAATTTCTGCTTTGATCCAGTGGACGGCGAAGGAGACCAGTCGCACCCCCACTTCCGGGTTAAAGCGACGCACAGCCTTCATCAGGCCGATGTTACCTTCCTGAATCAAGTCCGCCTGCGGCAGGCCATAGCCCGCATAATTACGAGCAATGTGAACAACAAAGCGCAGGTGAGACAGGATCAGCTTTTTCGCTGCTTCCAGATCGCCCTGGTAATGCAGCTTTTCAGCAAGCTCCTTTTCTTCCTCGGCCGTTAACATCGGCCAGGTGTTCGCAGCCCGGATATAGGATTCCAGGTTACCAACAGGGGCTAAAGCTAAAGTTTGCATTTCTTTGGTCATTCATTCCTCTCAGTGTTTCTTCTGGTCCAGGCTGTCCCCGTCAGGCAACAACCATGCCAAAGCGTTTGAGCAACGAGATTAGCATTCACTCTTTTATCAGACAGTGATTTTATCCACAAGTTCCAGGTGCAACGGTGAATAAATTACGCACAAAATGTGACATGGAGATGATAACAGGGGAAGAGACAACAGGGACGCTTTCCCTGCAGAGCGAACATCTCGGTGCAGGGAAAGATTATATCACGCTTTTATTAGTCGGGAGTAAAGTGACGTAAATGTTGAACGGTTGCCAGCCACGCTGCCACCCACCCAATCATCGAACACACCAGCAGCAGTAACAGGCACTCATCGAACCCTAAACCACTGATATCAAACTTGGTTCCGAAAACCTGCGCCACTTCAGTCACGGCAGAGGAAAGCCGCATCACCAAAATTTCTGACAATATCAGTGAAAGAAATGCGCCGGAAAAACCGAGCAGTGCGCCACCGTAAAGGAACGGTCGGAGGATGAAGCCATCCGTCGCACCAATCAGTTTCTGCACGTTGATGGTATCGCGACGAGCGAAGATGCTCAGGCGTACGCTGTTGCCGATGACGAGGAAGACCGCCGCCACCATCAGCACGCCAATCATCGCCGCGACGCGGCCTACCAGCCCGGTCAAAGCAGCGAGACGCGCAAACCAGCTGTCATCCATGCGCACTTCATCAATGCCCTTAATGCGCGTGATGCGATCGCGCAGGGTGTTAAGCGAATCGGTCCCCTGGAAATCCAGCTTCGGGATCACCACCGCCACGGCGGGCAGCGGGTTCTCTTCAAGCATATCCAGCGCACCGCCAAAGCCTGACCAGTTGCGGAACTCGCCCAGCGCGTCTTCACGTGAAAGATAGTTGACCTTCTCCACGCCCTGCTCGGCCTGAATTTGCCCAACCACCTGCGCCGCCGCGTTATCGTCGAGCGCTTTATCCAGATAGACCGTGATCTGCGGAGACGGATAATACTGCGACGCTGCCTGGTTGACGTTCTTGTAAACCATGTAGCAGACGCTTGGCAGCGTCAGGGAGATGGCGATTACCATCACCGTCAGGAACGTCGCCAGCGGTTTGCTTTTCAGGTCCTGCAGCGCGCCGTGGAACGCGTAGCGCACCTGCTCGTTAAAGACGTTAGTTTTGCGGGAGGCCGGTTTTGGCGCGGCCTTCTGGCGCTTCGGCGCATTACGATTGCCGTCACCCCCGCCCTGCGGCTTACGGAAACGGTCAAACCGGTTCCCGAACTGCCGAATCTGGTTTATTGCATCACGCTTGTTCACCGTGGCCTCCGTGCAAATGCCCGTCGCTCAGGGTCAGCATGCGGTACGAACGACGGGAAATCAGCCCGATGTCGTGCGTTGCCATCAATACGGTAACCCCTACGCGGTTAAACTCCTCAAACAGACGCAAAATCCCTTCTGACAGGGCATCGTCCAGGTTACCGGTCGGTTCATCCGCCAGCAGCACGGCAGGCTTGTTCACCACCGCGCGGGCGATACCCACGCGCTGCTGTTCACCGCCGGAGAGCTGGATCGGGAAGTTCTTCGCTTTGTCCAGTAGCCCGACCTTATCCAGCGCCGCAGAGACGCGGCGGCGGATATCGTCATAGCTGGCGCCGGCAATAATCAGCGGAATGGCCACGTTATCGAAAACGGTGCGATCCATCAGCAGGTGGTGATCCTGGAAAATCATGCCGATCTGACGACGCAGGAACGGCACCTCACGGTTTTTCAGACGGCTGATCTCATGGCCGCTGAAAAAGATTTTTCCGGCGCTTGGCCGCTCGATCCCACAGATAAGCTTGAGCAGGGTACTTTTCCCCGCGCCGGAATGGCCGGTCAGGAATGCCATCTCGCCCGGCTGCAGGTGAAAGGTCACCCCCTGCAGCGCTTGTCTCCCACCGAGATAGGCCTTGCTGACGTGTTCAAAGCGAATCATTGTTAGTCCTCTCGGGCAAATAATGCCTCAATAAAGTCGTCCGCCTTAAACGGACGTAAATCCTCAATACGCTCGCCCACACCGATGTAACGGATAGGAATGCCGAACTGGTCGGCCACGGAGAAGATCACCCCGCCTTTCGCGGTGCCGTCCAGTTTGGTCAGCGTGATCCCCGTCAGTCCTACCGCTTCATGGAACAGCTTCGCCTGGCTGATGGCGTTCTGTCCGGTGCTGGCATCAATAGTCAGCATAATTTCATGCGGTGCGTCTTCGTCCAGCTTCTTCATGACGCGAACGATCTTCTTCAGCTCTTCCATCAGATGCGATTTGTTCTGCAAACGCCCTGCGGTATCGGCTATCAGCACGTCCACGTTACGCGCCTTCGCCGCCTGGATGGCGTCAAAGATCACGGATGCGGAATCCGCGCCGGTATGCTGAGCAATCACCGGGATGTTGTTGCGCTGGCCCCAGACCTGCAGCTGCTCAACCGCCGCCGCACGGAAGGTATCGCCCGCCGCCAGCATCACCGATTTGCCCTGCTGCTCGAACTGACGCGCCAGCTTGCCGATGGTGGTGGTTTTACCCACGCCGTTCACGCCGACCATCAGAATAACAAATGGCGTTTTGCCTTCAATATTAAGCGGTTCGTCAACTTTTGCGAGAATTTCACCCATCTCGTCTTTCAGCAGGCCGTACAGCGCTTCGGCGTCACGCAATTGCTTGCGGCTCGCCCCTTCGGTCAGATTGGCAATGATCTTACGGGTGGTTTCCACCCCAACGTCCGCAATCAGCAGCTGCTCTTCCAGCTCTTCAAACAGATCGTCGTCGATCTTCTTGCCGCGGAACAGACTGATAAATCCGGAACCTAAGTTTTCTTTGGTTTTAAGCAGGCTGCGCTTCAGGCGCGCGAAGAAACCCTCTTTGGTCGGTTTTTCCTGCTCCTGAACGATCTCTTCTTCGGCCTGCTCTTCTACCGGCACAACGATGACCGCTTCTTCAGCCGCTTCCGCCGCCAGCGCCTGGGCTTCCAGCTCTTCGTCGGTCAGCTCCGGCTCGAGCGCCGCTTCTTCTTCCACCGCCTCAACGATTTCAACGGTTTCCGCTTCGGCCTGCCACTCTTCGGCAGACACCGCTTCGTCTTTGACCTCTTCCGGCAGCGGAAGCTCTTCGTGTTCGATAGCAGCCTGTGGCGCTTCGATAGCGGCTTCTACGACAACCGGTTCTTGCTTCTCGCTCTCCTGAACCTGTTCAGTGACCTCAACCACCTCTTCAGCAAAGGTTTCAACCTCTTCTTTGCTGTGCGCCGTTTCTTCCGCATCGACAACCGCGGCGGTTTCTACTGGCGTTTCAGGCTGCGATGGCTCTTCAACGGCTTGTTGCTCTTCGGTTTTCTGTTCTGTTTCTTGCTCTTTTTCACCGAAGCCCAGCCAGGAAAAGAAGCCACGTTTTTTTTGTTTTGCCATCTGCGACTACACTCCTCGCGGCGCTATATACATGGAAGCTAAAAAAATGATGAAATAGTCTAACACTTTACTTAATTGACATCACCGCCCGCAATCGCAGGCCAATTGTTAACAGAGCTTTCCTGAGATGAAGAAACCCAACCGCGCCCCGGCCGGTCAAATTCGTATTATCGGCGGTCAGTGGCGAGGCCGGAAATTACCGGTGCCGGACAGCCCCGGTTTACGCCCTACTACCGACCGCGTGCGCGAGACGCTGTTTAACTGGCTGGCCCCGTCAATGGTAGACGCCCGCTGCCTGGACTGCTTCGCCGGTAGCGGCGCGCTCGGGCTGGAAGCGCTGTCGCGCTATGCTGCCAGCGCCACGCTGCTGGAGATGGAGCGCGGCGTGGCGCAGACGCTGCAGCAAAATCTGGCGACGCTGAAAGCGAGCAACGCGAAAGTGGTTAACACCAACACGCTGAGCTTCCTCGCGCAAAAGGGCACGCCGCACACCGTGGTGTTTGTCGACCCGCCGTTCCGCAAGGGGCTGCTTGAAGAGACGTTATCCCTGCTGGAGCAAAACGGCTGGCTGGCGGATGACGCAATGATTTACGTGGAAAGCGAAGTGGAGAACGGTTTGCCGCCGGTTCCCGCTCACTGGGATCTGCACCGTGAAAAAGTGGCAGGTCAGGTTGCTTATCGTCTGTATCACCGTCAGGCACAAGGAGGATCCGATGCCGGTACTGATTAATCTGGGACGTTTGCTGATGCTGGGCGTCTGGGCGTTTTTGCTGCTCAACCTGGTGCACCCGTTCCCGCGCCCGATGAATATTTTTGTTAACGTCGCGCTGATTTTCACCTCGTTCATGCACGCCCTGCAGATGGTGATGCTGAAAAACGGTCTGCCGAAAGACGGCCCGCAGATGACAGGCTGGCAGCAGCTGCGCGTGTTTATTTTCGGCGTGTTTGAGCTGCTGGTGTGGATGAAGAAGTTTAAGGCGCAGGTGAAGAAGTAAGGTGCGTTTAGTCGCCCGGCGGCGCTTCGCTTACCGGGCCTACGAAACCACGTAGGCCGGGCAAACGCAGTGCCGCCCGGCGTTACAACTCCGGAACAAACCCCTCAAACCGCGATCCTTTGTAACTCAGCGTTCCTTTTTCCCCCACCGTCAGCTGGTGGTACTGCTGCGCCTCCAGGCGGAAGGTCATCTCCAGGCCGCCCGTTTCCGGCTTAAAGCTCGCTTCATAACGCATTGTTGTGCCCGCAGGCGTCACCTGCTGCTGGCGCGAGCGGCGGTCATTGAGCGGCTTTTCGCGTTTGTTCGTCACTACCACGCGCTTTTGCATCAGCGGCGCGGCATCGTTATCCGCCTTCTCGCGGCGCTGCTGCACGAAGCGGAACGAGGCGGCAATGACGATAATCGCCACCACGATAATGAAAAACAGCGGCATCTTGCTCATTCAACTATCCCATCAGATTATGCGGAATTCAGGATACCCTGCCTTCCCCGGCATTGCCAAACGCCCGCCCGCGTCACTACACTGGATCAGAAACTGATTATTCAGACTTAACAGATACAGGGAGTTAATATGCTTTGGTCATTTATCGCTGTCTGTTTTTCCGCATGGCTTTATGTCGATGCGTCGTACCGTGGTCCCACCTGGCAGCGCTGGCTGTTTAAACCCGTCACGCTGTTGCTCCTGTTGCTGCTGGCCTGGCAAGCACCGATGTTTAATGCCGTCAGCTATCTGGTCCTCGCCGGGCTGTGCGCCTCTCTGATTGGCGATGCCTTAACCCTGCTGCCGCGCCAGCGCCTGCTGTATGCCGTAGGGGCATTTTTCCTGTCGCATCTGCTGTATACCATCTACTTCGCCAGCCAGATGACGCTCTCTTTCTTCTGGCCGCTGCCGCTGGTCCTGCTGGTGATTGGTGCCCTGCTGATCGCGGTGATCTGGTCGCGTCTGGAAGAGATGCGGTTGCCGATCTGCACGTTTATCGCCATGACGCTGGTGATGGTATGGCTGGCAGGTGAACTGTGGTTCTTCCGTCCGACCGCTCCGGCGATGTCCGCGTTCTTCGGGGCCGCGCTGCTGCTGATTGGGAATATCGTGTGGCTGGGCAGCCACTATCGCCGCCGTTTCCGGGCGGATAACGCGATTGCCGCCGCCTGTTACTTTGCCGGGCACTTCCTGATTGTGCGTTCGCTGTATATCTAAATAACGCTTGACTCTGGAGTCGACTCCAGAGTGTATGCTGCGGTTAATGAGAAAATTATCATTGCCGGAGACTGCCATGTCGACTCCAGAAACACCCAAAAAAGTCCCTCAATTCTCGGCGCTTAAGCTCAGTCCCGTTCCGTCGAAAGACGACTGCTGCTGCGAAGGCGCGTGCGAAACGCAAACTCAAACGCTTCCTGAAAGCGGCAACCGCTACAGCTGGGTCGTTAACGGCATGGACTGCGCCGCCTGCGCCCGCAAAGTGGAAAATGCGGTGAAACAGGTGCCGGGCGTCAGCCACGTTCAGGTGCTGTTCGCCACCGAAAAGCTGCTGGTTAGCGCCGATAACGACGTCAGCAAACAGGTTGAAGACGCGGTAAGCAAGGCGGGTTACAGCCTGCGTAGTGAAGCCGCGCCCGCGGAAAAAACCTCTTCACTGAAAGAAAACCTGCCGCTCATTACCCTGATCATCATGATGGCCCTGAGCTGGGGGCTGGAACAGATCAACCATCCGTTCGGCAACCTGGCGTTTATCGCCACCACGCTGGTCGGGCTGTTCCCGATTGCCCGCCAGGCGCTGCGTCTGATGAAAAGCGGCAGCTGGTTCGCCATTGAAACGCTGATGAGCGTGGCGGCCATCGGCGCGCTGTTTATTGGCGCGACGGCAGAAGCGGCGATGGTATTGCTGCTGTTCTTAATCGGTGAACGTCTTGAGGGCTGGGCGGCGAGCCGGGCGCGTAAAGGGGTCAGCGCGCTGATGGCGCTGAAGCCGGAAACCGCCACGCGCGTAGTAAACGGCACGCGTGAAACGGTCGCCATCACGACCCTGCGTCCGGGCGACGTGATAGAAGTTGCGGCAGGCGGACGCCTGCCTGCCGACGGCGCGCTGCTTACCGCCACCGCGAGCTTTGATGAAAGTGCCCTGACCGGTGAGTCCATTCCGGTTGAACGTGCCGCAGGTGAAAAAGTGCCTGCTGGCGCCACCAGCGTCGACCGTCTGGTGCAGCTCACCGTGCTTTCCGAGCCGGGTGAAAGCGCCATCGACCGCATCCTGAAGCTGATTGAAGAGGCCGAAGAGCGCCGCGCGCCGGTCGAACGCTTTATCGACCGCTTCAGCCGCATCTACACGCCCGCCATTATGCTGGTTGCCCTGCTGGTCACCGTCGTCCCACCGCTGTTCTTTGGCGCGCTGTGGGAGGGCTGGATTTATAAAGGGCTGACGCTACTGCTGATCGGCTGCCCGTGCGCGCTGGTCATCTCCACCCCGGCGGCCATTACCTCCGGCCTGGCGGCGGCGGCACGTCGCGGCGCGTTGATTAAGGGCGGCGCGGCGCTGGAGCAGCTGAGCCAGATCCAGCATATCGCCTTCGATAAAACCGGTACGCTGACCGTCGGCAAGCCGCAGGTGACCGGTGTGTATCCGCAGGAAATCAGTGAAGACGAACTGCTGATCCTGGCCGCCGCCGTAGAGCAGGGTTCCACTCACACGCTGGCGCTGGCGATTGTGCGAGAAGCGCAGTCGCGCGGGCTGAATATCCCACCGGCAACCGCTCAGCGGGCGCTGGTAGGCTCCGGGATTGAGGCCACCGTTGACGGTAAAAAGGTACTGATTGTCGCGGCGGGCAAGTCTTCTCATCCTGAGGTGGAGGCGTTAGAACAGACCGGACAAACTGTCGTGACCGTCATGCAGGACGGCGTCGCAAAAGGGATGCTGGCGCTGCGCGACACCCTGCGCGATGACGCAAAAGAAGCCGTGGCGGCGCTGCATCAGCTGGGCGTGCAGGGCGTGATTCTCACCGGCGATAACCCTCGCGCGGCGGCAGCGATTGCCGGTGAGCTGGGGCTGGCGTTTAAAGCCGGATTACTGCCGGCGGATAAGGTCAGCGCGGTAACGGAGCTGAACGCGCACGCCCCGCTGGCGATGGTCGGAGACGGGATTAACGATGCCCCGGCGATGAAGGCGTCCACCATCGGCATTGCGATGGGCAGCGGCACCGACGTGGCGCTAGAGACGGCGGACGCGGCGCTGACCCACAACCGCCTGACCGGACTGGCGCAGATGATCGATCTTGCGCGGGCGACGCGTGCCAACATCCGCCAGAACATCGGCATCGCGCTGGGGCTGAAGGGGATTTTCCTGGTGACCACCCTGCTCGGCATGACCGGACTGTGGCTGGCGGTGCTGGCGGATACCGGCGCGACGGTGCTGGTGACGGCGAACGCGCTGCGGCTGCTGCGTCGCCGGTAAAAAAACGCCCGGTGGCGCTAACGCTTACCGGGCCTACATATCCTGCTAAAACGTAGGCCGGGTAAGGCGAAGCCGCCACCCGGCTTTTTTTATAAGAAGTAGCTCATCGCCAGGCCTAAAAACAGCACCAGACCGACGTAGTTATTGTTCATAAACGCCTTGAAGCAGGCGTCGCGTTCGCGCTTCGCAATCAGCTTTTGCTGGTACGCAAACAGCAGCCCTGCCACCAGCACCGACCAGTAAAACGCCCAGTTCAGCCCGTTCAGGCGGCCAATCGCCACCATCAGCGCCAGCACGGCGACCTGCAGAATCCCGATAATCAGCTTGTCCTGACGGCCAAAGAGGATGGCGGTGGATTTGATGCCAATTTTCAGGTCATCGTCGCGGTCAACCATCGCGTATTGCGTGTCGTAAGCCACGGCCCAAAGTATGTTCGCCATGAACATCAGCCAGCAGCTGAGCGGTAAGGACTCACTAACTGCCGCAAACGCCATTGGAATCGACCAGCCAAACGCTGCGCCCAGTACCACCTGAGGCAGGTGGGTATAGCGCTTCATAAACGGATAAACCCAGGCCAGTGCCAGCGCCGCAACGGAAAGCAGTATGGTCATGGTGTTCAGGGTTAACACCAGCAGGAAAGAGAGCAGCACCAGAACAGCAAACAGCACGCGGGCTTCTTTCCCGGTCACCTGCCCGCTGGGTAACGGACGACCGGCAGTACGTTTAACATGGCCGTCGAATTTACGATCGGCATAATCATTGACCACGCAGCCCGCTGCGCGCATCAGCCAGACGCCAGCAACAAACACGCCCAGGATCCACAGCGGCGGCACGCCCGGCGTGGCGACCCACAGCGCCCATAAGGTCGGCCACAGCAGCAGCAACGCGCCAATCGGTTTATCGGTACGCATTAAGCGGTGATACGCCAACAGCTTATTCTGCGTCAGGCTCCACTCCATTTTTTCTTCCTCTTAGTACAACGGTGATGCCGGTAAAAAAAGCTCCGTCAGAATTAACGGTTTACCGCTCAGGCGAAGGCGGGAACGACGCCCCCAAAGTTCAGCATCACGACCAATCTCAATAAAATCCCGGGTAAGCTCAGACGAGGTGAAAAGGTAACGCCCCAGCGGCGTTTTCCCCAGACGTTGCAGCGCCAGCTCGGGCCCGGACAAAGTGGACTCGGGCACCACCGTCCGTCCGGCAAGCCACGGCTCGCCGTCAGCGCAGAGTAAAATTTCACGCAGCCAGTAACGTGGCTCGTGCGGCAGCAGCGGCAGCTCGTTGGCGATCTCATCGCCAGAGACAAACCCTTCCTGAATCAGGGTCACCGTGACCGTTTTTCCCTGCTGCTCAAAACGTTTTGTCATGGAATCTTCCAGCAACAGCCAGTCCAGCTGCTGCGGATCAAGCGCAGGTATTTGGTCGAAATAGCGCAGCGCACGCAGTTGCGTTAGCGCAGGGTGTGACATGCCAGACTCTCCGATACATAACGTACAGGCATTGTATCGCAGAAACGCGGATTGAGGGGGGCCAAACGTTATTTAACGATCACGATCGCAACAAGAGTGCAACAGCCCGGCGGAGACGAAAAAAAGTGCGCCCACTCAGGCGCACCAAACGACTAACAAATCAGCATTGTGGGGAAACGGTTACCCCTTGCCTTTTACACTGCTGATAAAGGTGGAACGGGCAGTGGTTGAACCTAAACGTTCGGCTTCATCAAGCAGCTTCAGCGCTTTATCGACATCGCCGCGCTTCACCGCCTGCTTGATGGCATTGTTGAAGTATTCTTCGGTGTCATTCAGTACCGGCTCCGCTTTCTTCGCCGGGGCCGGCGCTGCGGTCGCTACCGGTGCGGCTGCCGTGGAAGCTGGCGCAGTATAGGCAGGCGCAGCGGTGTTGCCCACGGTGACAGGGCCGGTACCGGAGGAGCCAAACAGCGGGCCGACCAGGACGCTGGACGCACTGCTGGTCGACACTTTCAGCTTCACAAGGCCGTCAGTGGTGTGGCGGGCGATCGGATCCGGGATATCCGGTGCGGCGTTACCTACGCCTTTGGCATAGGCCTTCGCAGGATCAAGCAGCGTGGTGGTTTGCTGCAAATCTTTTTCCGTGGTGAAGACGAGTACATAAATTTTCTGCTGACCCAGCGCAGGCGTCAGGCGCATTACCCCTTCCAGGCGATCGGCGCTCATGACACCCGGTTCCTGATAGGTAAAATATTCGCTCGGGAAGAACGCAGAAGGCGTCATGTTCTGGTCAAGAATCAGCACGTTCGGCGCAAAGACGCTGGTCTGTTTATTGACTTCACTGGAGAGCGTTAACGTCAGTTCGCCAATGTTAGCGGGCACGCTGTACGCGACCACCGGACCACTAATACCCGGAACATTAAGCGGCTGCCCACCCGTCGAGAGCTGGGTCGTTTGGGCTTTAGATTGATCGACAGGCGTCCAGACCAGCTGTTGCAACGCAGCTGCCGGAATGGCCGGCGCGGATGTTGTGTTTTGCGGAACGAAATTCACATTAGCGAGCGTTACAGCAGGCGCGCTCGCCAGCAACCCTGCGGATAAACAAAGGGCAAGGAGAGTTTTGTTCATTTTCATTGTTATCACCTCAAAATGCACAGGTCAGCGGTAGCCAGGCAATAGCGCGCCGTCCCAAGGATTGAGGGGCTTGCGCCCCTCAGTTTGGTCATTACGTCAGATTAAGACGGGATTACCACCAGATTTCCATCTGGGCGCCGAAGGACCACTCATCGTTGTCACCACGGCTGTAGGTTTTGGCTTTGGTATCGCTTTTTGCAATGCCGTTGTCATAACCCCATTTCTCATCCCACTTCGCGTAAGTTGCGAAGACACGGATCGCTGGACGGGACCAGATGCTGTTACCGGCCTGCCATTGCTGTGCAAGGGTAATTTTGTACTGGTTGTTGGTATCGTCAGTTTTCTGCGACTTAACGTTGTCGTAGCCAACTTCAAGCAAGGTGCTCATGATTGGCGTCCATTTATACATTGGGCGCACACCCACGGTGTACCAGGTCGTACCGTTGTTGTCGTCACGATCGATATCCTGATACATACCGACGTACATCAGATCCCAGCTGTCACCCAGAGAGATCGCACCGTGGTCGAGAATACGAACCAGGGAACCGTTGTTGTTAATCTTGTTATTTACAACACCAATTTCAGCGTCTTTGTCATAGTTGTTGCCGGTGAAGGAACCCTGCGGAATACCTTTGCCCTGAGTGGTCATTGCATCGGTAGCGTACTGGACAACAAACTTGTTGTAGCCTTTCAGCATGCTCTGGGTATGTTCAGCGGTGAACATCCAGCCATCTTTAGATGCGCCGTCAGCGAAGCTGTAACCGTCAGTTTTGTTAGCTCGGCCATAGTCAACACCCAACTCCAGCGTGCCGCCCGGGTTGATTTCCATCTGCGCTAAGCGCACATCGAAGACGTCGTTAGCGGTGTCTTTGAAGTCATGATAGATATCGTTGCTGGTGAAGATGTATGAGCCGCCTGCTTCCTGAGAACGGGTCGCTGCCAGAGACAGTTTACCGAAGCCCAGATCGACGTTTTCGATACCGGCACCAGGACCTGAAATATCCCAGTAGTAGAAGTCGATCATGTGAACGTCATGACGCTGATAGAAGCGCTTACCGGCCCAGATGGTGGAACCTGGCAGCCACTCAATCAGGTTTTTACCCTGCACGTTGGCTTCACGGAACGCCGGGTCGGTAGCTTCCCAGTCGTTCTGTTGCGCCACGGAGTACGCTACGTTGGTGTCGAAGTAGAAGCTCTTGTCGCCTTCTTTCCACACTTCCTGGCCCAGCTTCAGTTCCGCATAGGTTTCACATTCGTTACCCAGACGGTATTTACTTTGGGCACCGGTTGCCTGGAAGCACTGCTGTTCGCCGCCACTACCCGTCCAGCCGATACCGGAACGAGCATAACCATGGAAATCCACGGCCAGTGCCTGAGCAGACATTACGCCCGCTGCGACGGCAACTGCCAGAGGAAGTTTGCGCAGAGTAATCATCATTCTATCTCCTGAGATCATTGCTTTTCTTTGAACACTTCACCTGTCGGTTTCGTGTCTTCTTTTGGGATTGCTTAAACGCCTGGCTCTTTGTGCAACCGACGACATGCGGTGCCATCCTCACGGAACAGATGGCAGCGCTCTGGCGGCAAGCCGATAGCGAATGTGGCACCCTCTTCTACCAACACCACGTCATTCTGGCGGTAGACCAGGTTCTGACGGATGGCGGGGATCTGGATATGAATCTGTGTTTCGTGACCAAGCTGTTCGACGACCTGAACCTCACCTTCCAGCGTCACATCGGCAATGTGGCTCGGCAGTAAATGCTCAGGACGAATACCGAGGGACATGTTTGCCCCCACCTGTACGTTGGCGCTGTCGACCGGCAGCCACACCTGCTGGCGGTTTGGCAGCTCCACCTGTACCTGTTCAATGGCTGTCGCGGTCACTTTGACGGGCAGGAAGTTCATCTTTGGCGAGCCAATGAAGCCCGCAACAAAGCGGTCTGCCGGGTAGTGATACAGCTCCAGCGGTTTGCCCACCTGCGCCACGCGACCGGCATCCAGCACCACGATTTTGTCGGCGAGGGTCATCGCTTCGACCTGATCGTGGGTGACGTAAATCATCGTGCGGCCAAGACGCTTGTGCAGACGGGAGATTTCGATACGCATCTGGACGCGCAGGGCGGCATCCAGGTTGGAAAGCGGTTCGTCGAGCAGGAAGACGCGCGGCTCGGCGACCAAGGTACGGCCAATCGCCACACGCTGACGCTGACCGCCGGAAAGCGCTTTCGGCTTACGCTCCAGCAGGTGCGCCAGCTGTAACACTTCCGCCACCTGCGTCACGCGCTGGTTAATCACCTCTTTCTTTGCGCCGGCCAGCTTCAAACCAAAGGACATGTTCTCGGCGACGGAAAGATGGGGATAGAGTGCATAAGACTGGAACACCATGCCTACGCCACGTTCGGCAGGCGGGATGTCATTCATTCGGGTATCACCGATCAGCAGGTCGCCGCTGGTGATGGTTTCAAGACCGGCAATCATACGCAGCAGGGTTGATTTACCGCAGCCTGATGGGCCGACAAATACCACGAATTCACCTTCGTGGATGTCCAGATTGATGTCTTTCGACACCACAACGTCACCCCAGGCTTTCGTTACATTACGCAGCTGTACGCTCGCCATGCCCTTCTCCCTTCGTTACAACCTGTCACCGACAGAAACATTCAAGATAAGGTGACTATGGGGGATCCATTACTTTCACGAATCCTCCACCCCCCGGCTTTTTTATGGGGGAGGAGGCGGGAGGATGAGAGAGCAGGCTCTGCGACCGGCGTGGGCGGGCTGAGGCAAAATTCGTGAAGCCGCCTGCAAAATTCAGTGCGTTTTTATGTGCGCCAGCACTCATAACTTAAATTTATGCAACGGAGATCACACAAACGGGGGGTGGGGCGTAGGGGTTGGGAGGATGGAAAGAGGATGTCAAATAAGGAGACTGAGTCACGTTGAACCACTGAAGTCATACCACGAGACATCACCAAAAAGGATGGCAGATATGAATATCAAGACTGGCGCACGCGTTTTCGCATTGTCCGCCCTTGCAGCAATGATGATTTCCGCACCGGCGCTCGCCAAAATTGAAGAAGGCAAGCTGGTTATCTGGATTAACGGCGACAAGGGCTATAACGGCCTGGCCGAAGTGGGCAAAAAATTCGAGAAAGACACCGGCATCAAAGTGACCGTAGAGCACCCGGACAAACTGGAAGAGAAATTCCCGCAGGTTGCGGCAACCGGCGACGGCCCGGACATCATCTTCTGGGCGCATGACCGTTTTGGCGGTTACGCACAGTCTGGCCTGCTGGCTGAAGTCACCCCGGACAAAGCGTTCCAGGACAAACTGTTCCCGTTCACCTGGGACGCCGTTCGCTATAACGGCAAGCTGATCGCTTACCCTGTCGCGGTTGAAGCCCTGTCTCTGATTTACAACAAAGACCTGGTCCCTAACCCACCGAAAACCTGGGAAGAGATCCCGAAACTGGATAAAGAGCTGAAGGCGAAAGGTAAATCCGCCCTGATGTTCAACCTGCAAGAGCCGTACTTCACCTGGCCGCTGATTGCTGCCGACGGCGGTTACGCGTTCAAGTTTGAAAACGGCAAATACGACGTGAAAGACGTGGGCGTCGACAGCGCGGGCGCGAAAGCGGGCCTGACCTTCCTGGTCGACCTGATCAAGAACAAACACATGAACGCGGATACCGATTACTCCATCGCGGAAGCGGCGTTCAACAAAGGCGAAACCGCGATGACCATCAACGGTCCGTGGGCCTGGACCAACATCGACAAGAGCAAAGTCAATTACGGCGTGACGCTGCTGCCAACCTTCAAAGGCAAGCCGTCTAAACCGTTCGTTGGCGTGCTGAGCGCAGGCATCAACGCCGCCAGCCCGAACAAAGAGCTGGCGAAAGAGTTCCTGGAAAACTACCTGCTGACCGATCAGGGTCTGGATGAAGTGAACAAGGACAAACCGCTGGGTGCCGTTGCGCTGAAATCCTTCCAGGATCAGCTGGCGAAAGACCCACGTATCGCGGCCACCATGGATAACGCCCAGAAAGGCGAAATCATGCCGAACATCCCACAGATGGCCGCATTCTGGTACGCCACCCGTACCGCGGTTATCAACGCTGCAAGCGGTCGTCAGACTGTCGATGCCGCACTGAAAGATGCTCAGGGTCGTATTACTAAGTAAGTCTGAAAAACGGCGGGTAGCGCGTGCGCTTACCCGCCCTACGACTACGGCACGATCCGTAGGTCAGGTAAGCGCAGCGCCACCTGACGATAAGATTCCACCGTTGTAGAGGAAGAACCCCATGGATGTCATTAAAAAGAAACGCTGGTGGCAAAGCGACGCGCTGAAATGGTCAGCGATCGGTCTGCTGTGTCTGCTGGTGGGTTACCTTGTTGTTTTAATGTACGTACAAGGGGAATATCTGTTCGCCATCATGACGCTGATTTTAAGCTCTGCTGGCCTGTATATTTTCGCCAACCGTAAAGCCTATGCCTGGCGCTATGTCTACCCGGGCGTGGCCGGGATGGGGCTGTTTGTCCTGTTCCCGTTGATTTGTACCGTCGCCATTGCGTTTACCAACTACAGCAGCACCAACCAGCTTGCGCAGGAACGCGCGCAGCAGGTCCTGCTGGACCGCTCATACCAGGCAGGCAAGACCTTTAACTTCGGCCTGTATCCCGCAGGCAACGAATGGAAGTTAGCGCTTACTGACGAAGCAAGCGGGAAATACTATGTCTCTGACGCCTTCAAATTTGGCGGCGAGCAGAAGCTGGCCTTAAAAGAGGCCCAGGCCCTGCCGGAAGGTGAACGTGCCAACCTGCGCGTCATTACCCAAAACCGTCAGGCGCTGACCCAGCTCACCGCCGTGCTGCCAGACGACAGCAAAGTGATCATGAGCTCGCTGCGCCAGTTCTCCGGCACCCAACCGCTCTATACCCTGGGGGATGACGGCACGCTGACCAACAACCAGAGCGGCGTGAAGTACCGTCCGAATAACGACATTGGTTTCTATCAGTCCATTACTGCCGACGGCAAATGGGGTGATGACAAACTCAGCCCGGGCTATACCGTCACCATCGGCTGGGACAACTTTACCCGCGTATTTACCGACGAAGGCATTCAGAAACCGTTCTTCGCCATCTTCGTCTGGACGGTGGTCTTCTCCGTACTGACCGTGATCCTGACCGTGGCCGTGGGCATGGTGCTGGCCTGTCTGGTCCAGTGGGAATCCCTGAAGGGCAAAGCGATTTACCGCGTGCTGCTGATTCTGCCGTATGCCGTACCGTCGTTTATCTCGATTCTGATTTTCAAAGGGCTGTTTAACCAGAGCTTCGGTGAAATCAACATGATGCTGAGCGCGCTGTTTGGCATCAAACCGGCCTGGTTCAGCGACCCGACCACCGCCCGCTCGATGATCATCATCGTGAACACCTGGCTGGGCTATCCGTACATGATGATCCTGTGCATGGGGCTGCTGAAGGCCATCCCGGATGACCTGTACGAAGCTTCGGCGATGGACGGCGCGGGTCCGTTCCAGAACTTCTTTAAGATTACGCTGCCGCTGCTCATCAAGCCGCTCACCCCGCTGATGATTGCCAGCTTCGCCTTTAACTTTAACAACTTCGTGCTGATTCAGCTGTTGACCAACGGCGGCCCGGACCGTCTTGGCACCACCACGCCGGCAGGCTATACCGACCTGCTCGTGAGCTACACCTACCGTATCGCCTTCGAAGGCGGCGGCGGTCAGGACTTCGGTCTGGCGGCAGCGATTGCCACCCTGATCTTCCTGCTGGTGGGCGCCCTGGCGATTGTGAACCTGAAAGCCACACGTATGAAATTTGACTAAGGAGGGCACTGAACATGGCTATGGTACAACCCAAATCTCAGAAACTGCGCCTCCTGGCGACGCACCTGGGCCTGCTGATTTTCCAGATGTTCCCGGCGGTGCTGTCGCTGGTGGCGCTGTATGCCCTGTTTGACCGCCTGGGCCAGTACATTCCGTTTATCGGTCTGAACACCCACGGCGGAGTGATCTTCGCCTACCTTGGCGGTATCGCACTGCATGTGTGGACCATTAAAGGGTATTTCGAAACCATCGACGGCTCGCTGGAAGAAGCGGCCGCGCTGGATGGCGCGACCCCATGGCAGGCGTTCCGCCTGGTGCTGCTGCCGCTGTCGGTGCCGATTCTGGCGGTAGTGTTTATCCTGTCGTTTATCGCTGCGATCACCGAAGTACCGGTTGCCTCACTGTTACTGCGTGATGTGAACAGCTACACCCTGGCCGTCGGCATGCAGCAATACCTCAACCCGCAAAACTACCTGTGGGGCGACTTTGCCGCGGCGGCCGTACTTTCTGCCATCCCGATTACCGTGGTGTTCCTGCTGGCGCAGCGCTGGCTGGTGAACGGCCTGACGGCGGGCGGTGTGAAAGGTTAAGTTTCATTTTGTTATGCCACTGCAACCCTCAACTTTAGACGTATTGTATTGACCCAACTTGTGACTGTTGTTAGGCGGCCTCCGGGCCGCCATTTTTTTATTCGCGTTTCAGCCGCTTCGAGTTACACAGCCAGAGGGTGATCACCAGCAGCAGGATCGCCGCCGAGTAGATCAGCACATCGAGCGGGGATTTATGATCGACGATGATCAGCCGCACAATCGCGGTGATCCCAATGTAGACAAAATAACGCAGCGGGAAGTGAAAGCCGGACTGAAAATACTTCACAATCAGGGCGATAAATTCAAAGTAGAGAAAGTAGACCACCAGGCCTTCCACCAGCGCATATTTGCTGGTTTGTTCAGGGGCGAACAGCACATCCGCCAGATGCACCGTCTCCTTACCCAAAAAGACGACCAGGATCAGGCCAAGGCTCAGCAGACCGAGGTTCAGCACGGTCTGGAGGACAGTTGAGATAAACTCAACGCGCGGGCGAGTCAGGGATGTCATACAGCACCTCATTCTCCAGGGCGAGATTTCTGTATAACGCAAAAATGTGACGGGGATCTATATTTTTTGTTTATGTTTGGCGCATTCGCCCGGTGGCGCTGCGCTTACCGGGCCTACAAAAACCGTAGGCCGGGCAAACGCAGTGCCGCCCGACGTGAAGCATCAGCGGAAGTTAATGTTCTTATCGCTGGTCATGTCGTACAGCTGGAACTTACGTCCAAGCTGTTGACCGCCGTCACGCGTCAGCGGCGTCCAGCCGATGGCCGCGCGGCTTCGGGTTGGACCGGATGAGAACAGATCCAGCGGAATCGACACGTAAACCCCTTTGGTGAAGTCCCCTTCCCCATATTCGTCCGGCGAGACGTTGGTAATGGTGGCGTAGCCACCCACCACGACGCCGCTGTCGAAGTGTTTGGAGATATCCAGCGTGCCGCCCTTATCGCCCGCCAGGTACTGGCCGACGCTGGCTTTCACCAGCACGTCAGGCGCGAACGACGGCGTCCAGTACGCGGTCAGGTGACCGGTTTTAACGCTGTAGTCGGTGAACTTCATCATGTCCTGCGCGCTGCGCCAGTCACGCTGTTTAACGTAGTTGGCATCAATCCCGAACGCCCAGTTGCTGTCGACAGGACGATAAAGCACTTCTGCCCCCGCACCGCCGTACATGGTTTCCAGATACCCGCCGTACACCTGGCCGTAGAAGCCGTTGCCGAAGTACTGGAAGTAGTTGGCCTGCAGGTTGTTCACGTAAGCATCGTTCTGTACGTACTCACGCACGCGGGTACGCACGCGCGGCAGCGTCGAGTCTTTTGGCGGGTTAGTGTAGTTGAACTTGTCGTAGTTGTTGGCGATGTTGCCGAACAGGCTGCCGGTGGTCAGCAGGTGGTCGGTCAGCCACAGATCTGCCGTCGCCATGACGCCCAGCTGATACATGTAGAAGTTTTCCGGCCCGCCGACGGACTGGTTTAGCACCGGATCGATATGGAAATCGAAGCGCGACTTGTCGATATACCAGCCCTGCTCGGTGGTCTCCGGCACGATCGGCTCAACGCGCTTTTGCACCAGCTCGGTTTCATGTCCGAGCGGTTCGCCTTCCAGATGGCGCTTCAGGCTGGCAACGTCCGTTTCCGTCGTCACCTGCGGCAGGTTGAGACGGTTCTCCGTCACGCGGATCGTACGGATCCCGTCCGGGAGATCGTTCATGACGATCCGGTTGGCGCGCTCGATCCCTTCCCGCGAGTCGCGGTATTTCACCTGCTCGCCGGTGACGTAAAGCGTATCGCCTTTCACCTGAATTTTTGGATCCGCCAGACCGGCATTGTATTTCAGCAGCGTCAGCTGATTTGCCACCACGGAGTGCTGCAGAATCGCATCCTGCGGCTCCGGCTGGTATGCAGGCCGCGCGTTGTCGTTGTAGTGCGGCCGCATGTCGTTGAAGTTGGTGCGCAGCGTAAAGCCAAACATCACCGTATTGCCGCGCTCGTAGCTGAGGTTAACGTCGGCCCAATCGGTGACGCGATAAATGGCGCCGACGTTAAACTTGCTCTTCTGCTCAATCTTCCCGGCGAAGTCCTGTGAGTAGTCATTCCCCTCGTACTCCAGCTTCAGACGCAATGGCTGCCAGGGCGTCTGATACTCCACGCCGCCAAACAGCGAGGCCGGGCCGTGGAACATCTGGTCGCCGTTGATGGAGCCCGCTTTCTGATAGCTGTTATCGCGGTAGCAGTATTTATCGCTGTAGGAGCAAAACGGGTTTTTCACGTTGCCGCTGGTGCCGAGATAGCCCCATCCCAGACCGAGCGAGAAGTCGAACGGCCCCCAGGCCTTGCTGGCCACGATGTATTCCGCATCAAACAGGCCGGTACCGCCAATATCTTTGGCGCCCACGGAGACCTGCGGCATCCAGTAGCTCTCTTCCCACAGGCGCAGCTTGACGTCGAAGGCTTTATCTTTGTAGGTCTGATCGCCTGAGAACGCCTCGACGCTGCTGTATTGTTTCGTACGGACGTCGGTATAGCGCAGCGTGGTTTCAAGCCACGGGAACAACTGCACCGACGCCGAGTAGTAACGATACTGGTCGTTATCACGGTAGTTAAGGCTAATTTCCCCTTCGCGCGCCATACGCGCGGTGGGCGTTTGCAGTAAACCGACGCCGCCGAAGTCTGACTGAGACGGGCCAATGGGTGCCGGATACGTTTCTGCATGGCAGGCGGCACTCACGCAGAGCGCCAGCATGCTGTAGAGATAGGTTCTTTTCATTATTCCGGTATCCGCTGAATCAGGGAGTGAAGGATATCGGCGTTAAGCCCGTCATACGCCTTCGTCCAGAAATGGTCGGCAAAACCGACAAAAATAATGCTGCCCGGCATGGGTTCGATATGGCGTTTATTCCAGTAAGCAACGGGCGCTTTTTGCGTGTGGCCGTCAGGGTAAACCACCCAGGCGTAGCTGTTATCCGCGCCGCTCAGCAGACTCTGCTCGTCGAGATAGCTCGCCACGTCGCGGCCGGGGGTAAAGGGCTTGTTACCCGGGCTGCTGATAAGCCCCATCACGGTCACCGTCGTCGGCTTCGCCGGAAGCCAGAGCGTATAGTCCCCTTCCAGGGTCGGGTTGCCGTTTTCCGTGACGCGCACCTCATCCGGGTCAAGATTGACGTTCTGTCGGCCCGTCACCTTCAGCGCCTGCAGCTGCTGACGGACGCTGTTAATGGCCGCCGCGTCGTCGCCGTCTTCCTGTTCCGCAAGTCCCGTTAGTCTGGCAAGAAGCGCCTTGTGCTGCTGTTCCGCTTCCACGGTCTTCTGCCGTTCAGCGATGACCGCGCCTGGCCACCAGCTGTTGGCAAGCCTTGGCTGTCCGACGAGATCGAGCAGACGTTCGGCGTGGGTTAAGGTTTTAGGTTTTTCACTGTCCGGCGTGTAGACCTTTACCGTTCCCGCGGACCATGCCAGCGGCGCGGCAAAACTGGCGATAAGCGCAGCGTGGATGAGCGTTTTCATGATTTCGCCGCCTTGATCAGGGTGGTTTTGACCGGGAAGAATCCGGCACCGAGATACTGTAAGGACTGGCGGATCTGCCCTTCCTCGTCGATCCAGAAGCGGTTGTGCCAGGTGGCCTGGTCGGTGGTGACCTCTTCATCCAGCACGCGAACCTGCGTTTCGTCGCTGCCGACCTTCACGCTGTCGGTGCCGTCCCAGCGGAAGGTCGAGCGTACCGTGGCGTAACGCACCTGCTTGTGTTCGGTCCAGCCCATCGTGCGCGTCCAGCCCGCGCCGTCGGCGATCTGGTTCGGCTTGATCAGCGGATCGTCAGCGAGATTATTCACCTCCAGCAGGTTATCGCCGCCCAACAGGGTTTTCACGATACGGCCATGCTGCGTCACGATGGTGGCCTGATCCTGCGTCACCCATTTCTGCTGCCCGTTTTCATCGAAAGCGAGCACCACAAACAGTTGCGGGCCATCGTTAAGCTGCATGTACTGACTGGCATAAGGCATGTTCTGAAGCTCGTCATCGGTCAGATGCACGCCCGGTGTGCCGAACAGGCTTTCCCACAGTGAGTTTCCCAGCCCTTTAGTGGTGGCCGAGCATGCCTGCAGCAGCAGGCAAATCAGAATGATTGCTGGTCGCTTCACGACTCTTCTCCGAAGGGGCGAAATAACCACACCGAAGTGTGGTTATGATTAAAACACCCGCTATTACTGGGTGCTGGTTGTCGTGGTGGTCGTGGTTCCGGTGTTGGAGCCATCACCGCCACCGGTTGCCGCCAGCGCGACACCCACGGCTGAACTTACGGTGCTTGCGCTGGCTGCGGTAGAACTTCCCGCAGACGCAGACGTCGCAGCCGAACCTGCCGCTTCCCCGACCTGAACCGGAGCTGCATAGACAGATGTCGCCGCAAGCGCAGATATGGCAAAAATGCCATACAGTACTTTCTTCATAACAATTTCCCTTCAATGAATGAATGGAGATTTGCCCGAAAAGAATTTCAGGCGGAATCGAGTATACACAACTCATGCCGTGGGTTTGCCGTAAGGGGAAATAGAGGGTGGGTTTTCAGACTAATGGATAAAATCGAAATGAAAGACAAAGAGGTAAAATATTAAATAACGATAAAACAATAACTTATAATATTGATATATTAAGTTCCTTCTGCGTATTTTCTTAAAATAAACCGCAGCAATTAACGGGTTAAACGTCTTTTTCAGATTAAACTCAGAACCAGAATTTGAGTTAACTAACAGACATCAGGAATTATCTGATAAAAAAATGCCGGCATTAAGCCGGCACGTTTTCATGGCGTTTTAATTACGCACGCCATGCTTTATAACGGTTGATCAACCCATTGGTCGAGCTGTCATGGCTGGTAATCGCGTTATCGTCACCCAGCTCTGGCAGAATACGGTTTGCCAGCTGTTTACCCAGCTCAACGCCCCACTGGTCAAAGGTGAAGATGTTCAGGATCGCGCCCTGCGTGAAGATTTTGTGCTCGTACAGGGCAATCAGCGCGCCAAGGCTGAACGGCGTGATTTCGCGCAGCAGGATGGAGTTGGTTGGACGGTTACCTTCGAACACTTTGAACGGCACCACGTGCTCCAGCGTTGCCGGATCTTTACCCTGGTCGCGGTATTCCTGCTCAACCACCTCGCGGGATTTACCGAACGCCAGCGCTTCGGTCTGGGCGAAGAAGTTGGACAGCAGCTTCGGATGGTGGTCGGACAGCGGATTATGGGTGATAGCCGGGGCGATGAAATCGCACGGTACCATTTTGGTGCCCTGGTGAATCAGCTGATAGAACGCGTGCTGACCGTTAGTGCCCGGCTCGCCCCAGATGATTGGGCCAGTCTGGTAATCCACCGCGTTGCCGTTACGGTCCACGTATTTACCGTTGGATTCCATGTTGCCCTGCTGGAAGTAAGCAGCAAAGCGGTGCATGTACTGGTCATACGGCAGGATCGCTTCGGTTTCAGCGCCAAAGAAGTTGTTGTACCAGATACCGATCAGCGCCAGCAGCACCGGCAGGTTTTTCTCTGGTGCGGTGGTGGAGAAGTGTTTGTCCATCGCGTGCGCGCCGGAGAGCAGCTCAACGAAGTTGTCGAAGCCCACGGACAGGATGATAGACAGACCGATTGCAGACCACAGAGAGTAGCGGCCACCGACCCAGTCCCAGAATTCGAACATGTTCGCGGTGTCGATACCGAACTCGCTGACGGCTTTGCCGTTGGTGGACAGCGCAGCGAAGTGTTTCGCCACGTGCTTGTTGTCGCCCGCGGTTTTCAGGAACCAGTCGCGCGCGCTGTGGGCGTTGGTCATGGTTTCCTGAGTGGTAAAGGTTTTAGACGCAACCAGGAACAGGGTGGTTTCCGGGTTCACGTTCTTCAGCACTTCGGCGATGTGGGTACCATCGACGTTAGACACAAAGTGCATATTGAGGTGGTTTTTGTACGGGCGCAGCGCTTCGGTCACCATGAACGGGCCGAGGTCAGAGCCGCCGATACCGATGTTAACCACGTCGGTGATCGCTTTGCCGGTGTAGCCTTTCCAGCTTCCGGAGATGATCGCTTCGGAGAAGGTTTTCATCTTTTCCAGCACCGCGTTCACTTCCGGCATGACGTCTTTGCCGTCAACGATGATTGGGGTATTGCTACGGTTACGCAGGGCTACATGCAGCACGGCACGGTCTTCGGTGCGGTTGATCTTCTCACCGGAGAACATGGATTTGATGGCGTCCGCCAGTTCGGTCTCTTTCGCCAGATCCTGCAGTTTTGCCAGCGTCTCTTCGGTAATGCGGTTTTTAGAGAAATCCACCAGCATCAGGTCGTCGAAGGTCGCGGAGAACTTGTTGAAACGATCGGCATCTTTCGCGAACAGGTCCGCGATGGTGACATCTTTCATTTCATCAAAATGTTTCTGGAGTGCCTGCCAGGCAGCGGTCTGCGTTGGGTTGATGTTTTTCATTAGCAATACTCTTCTGATTTGAGAATTGTGACTGCGGTCGATTGTAGCGCCTGCAAATAAAAATTGTGATGGTTTTTATGCCATTGCCCTGGCCTGCATCAAACACAGGTGAAAAGACCCGAAAAGTATAGCTGCTGAAGCGCCCTCCTGGAGCGGAGAAATGTCGGTCAAAATGCCCTAAAACGAAGCATAAAATCTGGCCCTGTTATAAGTCCTGTTTCTCAGGGGTACCCCCCCATAAAAAATCCGCATAATCCCAGCATTGACAGGACCTCCCCCACATTTTATTTATAGGGCCGTATTTTGCGCCTGCACCTGTTTTCGTTTCATTCTTGTGCCATGGTCGCTTATTCATTCCCTGACACGAGGTTGTTATGACGAGTTTTGTGGTCGCCAAGTTTGGCGGCACCAGTGTGGCCGATTACGATGCCATGAACCGCAGCGCCGATGTGGTGCTGGCCGATCCGAATACCCGCCTGGTGGTGCTGTCTGCATCCGCCGGCGTGACGAACCTGCTGGTTTCTCTGTCTGAAGGACTGGAAGCGACAGAACGTTTCGTGAAGCTGGATGCACTGCGCAAAATTCAGTTCGACATCCTTGAGCGTCTGCAGAACCCGAACGTCATCCGCGAGGAAGTGGAACGCCTGCTGGAAAACATCACCACGCTGGCAGAAGCGGCCTCTCTGGCCACCTCCACCGCCCTGACCGATGAGCTGGTCAGCCACGGTGAGCTGATGTCCACCCTGCTGTTTGTGGAAATCATGCGCGAGCGTAACGTTCAGGCGCAGTGGTTTGACGTACGCAAAATCATGCGTACCAGCGACCGCTTTGGCCGCGCCGAGCCGGACGTTGAAGCGCTGGCCGAGCTGACCAATCAGCAGCTGGCCCCGCGCCTGGCAGACGGCATCGTGATCACTCAGGGCTTTATCGGCAGTGAAGCGAAAGGCCGCACGACCACGCTTGGCCGTGGCGGCAGCGACTATACCGCCGCGCTGCTGGGCGAGGCCCTGCATGCTACGCGCGTCGATATCTGGACTGACGTTCCGGGCATTTACACCACCGACCCGCGCGTTGTTTCCGCGGCGAAACGTATTGATGTGATCGCGTTTGAAGAAGCGGCGGAAATGGCCACCTTCGGCGCGAAAGTGCTGCACCCGGCCACGCTGCTGCCTGCTGTGCGCAGCGATATTCCGGTCTTCGTCGGCTCCAGTAAAGATCCAAAAGCGGGCGGCACGCTGGTCTGCAAGAAAACGGAAAACCCGCCGCTGTTCCGCGCCCTGGCCCTGCGCCGTCGCCAGACGCTGGTGACGCTCCACAGCCACAATATGCTGCACTCCCGCGGTTTCCTGGCGGAAGTGTTTGGTATTCTGGCGCGCCACAATATCTCCGTGGATCTGATCACCACCTCGGAAGTGAGCATTGCATTGACGCTGGACACCACCGGCTCCACATCAACCGGTGATACCCTGCTGACGCAGTCGCTGCTGATTGAGCTGTCCGAGCTGTGCCGCGTGGAAGTCGAAGAAGACCTGGCGCTGGTTGCCATTATTGGCAACAAGCTGTCGCGCGCCTGCGGCGTGGGCAAAGAGGTGTTTGGCGTACTCGACCCGTTCAACATCCGCATGATTTGCTACGGTGCGTCCAGCTATAACCTCTGCTTCCTGGTGCCAGCCGATCAGGCCGAGCAGGTGGTGCAGAAGCTTCATCAGAATTTGTTTGAATAAGCGCAAGAATGGCCCGGGCGTTTTCACTACCGGGCCATTCTTTAGCTTTTCATTACTGTTCTCATCAGCAGCGAATCCAGATCTTTTAAATTTCCTTCTCTGCTGTCGGGTAGTACAGGCGGCACTTCTCCTCTCACCAGCTCACTTTGCAAAAAAGCGTGGAGTAAGGGCCGTTTAGGACCATATTCCGCTTCACCTGCGCGCTGTTTTATTTCCAGTAATCCATCGATTTCCGCACGTAACGGCGCACACAGTTCGCTCCCGGCAAGCAGTTCGGCAAAACGCATCGGTGGAACGCCTTTCCCCGCTTCTACCCACCGCGCCGCCAGCAAAGGTCGCAGAACATAAAAGTACTTTTTCAGCCGAACCGTTTCCCCCTGTAAATATCCACGGAAGTTTTTTCGGGCCATTGAGTAGTAATGCCAGCGGGCGCGCAATGGCGAAAACCACGCAGGTATTAGCGCGCGCAACTCGGCCACTACCGTCTCATCCTCCTGATAAACAACAGGGGAATCCAGCCACTCGATAAGCGTCGGGTTTGCCCCCTTCAGCAGGCCCAGTGCCTTGCGCCATTCCCAGCCACAAACGTCCAGTTCATCATCTATCGGCAGCTCGATCACATCCCGCTGGGATTCGACGCGCAGATACCATTCTGGGCGGTGAACGTACAAAAACCGCACATCATAATCGCTATCCGGTGAGGCAAAACCCCATCCCCGGCTGCCCGATTCACAGGCGTAGAGCACGCGCACGTTATAGCGCTGCTCTATATCGCGAAGTTGCGCGCAGACACGTGCGCGCATCGCGCTATCAACATCGTTGTTGCTCATTTTTTTATCCTTTTACACACACTACCTGACGCAGGGTGTGAACGATCTCCACCAGCGACGATTGCGCGGCCATCACGGCGTCAATGTCTTTATAGGCCATCGGCGTTTCATCGATCACCTCATTGTCTTTGCGACACTCTACGTGAGAGGTCGCCTGAATATGGTCGCTAAGGGTATAGCGTTTTTTGGCCGCCGTTCGGCTCATCACTCGCCCGGCGCCGTGGCTGCAGGAACAGAAGCTTTGCTCGTTGCCGAGGCCACGCACGATGAAGCTCTTTGCGCCCATTGAGCCCGGAATAATCCCCATCTGCCCTTTCTGCGCCGACACCGCACCTTTGCGCGTGATCAGTACCTCTTCCCCAAAGTGATGCTCTTTCTGCACATAGTTGTGATGGCAGTTAACCGCCTCCTGCTGCGTAATAAAGGGCTTTGTCACTTCGCGAGAGAGCGCCGCCAGCACGCGCGACATCATCACTTCCCGATTGTGGCGGGCAAAATCCTGCGCCCACTCCACCGCCTCGATGTAGTCCTCATAGTGACGACTCCCCTCCTGAAAATAGGCCAGATTTTTATCCGGCAGATGTCCCAGGTGATGCTGCATATCCTGCTGTGCCAGGGCGATAAACACATTACCGATGGCGTTTCCTACGCCGCGCGAGCCGCTGTGCAACATCACCCAGACGCGCTGCTGCTCATCGAGGCAAATTTCAATAAAGTGGTTTCCGGTACCCAGCGTGCCCAGATGCTGGTAGTTGTTGGTTTTCAGCAACTGCGGGTATTTATCCGTGAGTTGTTTAAAACGTGGGGCCAGCACCCACCAGCGATCGTCCACTTCTTTCGGTGGCGTTTCCCACGCGCCTTTATCCCGTCGAGAACGGGTATTAGTTCTCCCATGCGGTACTGCCTGTTCAATGGCGCTACGTAAACCGCTGAGATTATCCGGCAAATCACCGGCCACCAGCGACGTGCGAACGGCAATCATCCCGCAGCCAATATCCACGCCAACCGCCGCAGGAATAATTGCCCCTTTGGTCGGAATCACGCTGCCGATGGTTGAGCCTTTACCGAGATGAACGTCGGGCATCACCGCAAGGTGTTTGAAAATAAACGGCATCTTTGCAGTATTCAGTAACTGCGCCTGTGCCTCTGGTTCCACGGGCACACCGTGAGTCCACATTTTGATCGGGGCGCCGTTTGACGCCGTCAGTAATTCAAAATCATTCTGTTGCATTGCGTTATCCTTTCAGGTTAACAAGGCCGTGTAATACCTGGTCCAGGCCACCAAATACTGAAATTTTGTCGATACGCTCCGCGACCCTTTCCAGGGTTTCCAGCTCTTTTAAACGCAGCGCCACCGGGTTGTTCTCCATCACCTTTGCGGTGTTTAACAGCGATCGTGTCGCCGCCGTTTCTTCACGTCGGCGAATAACATTCGCCTGGGCAGATTTTTCGGCCTCTACCAGACGGGATAAAATCGTTTTCATATCACCAGGTAAAACAATATCTTTTACCCCAAGCGACGCAATTTCCATTCCAAAGGATGACAGGCGGCCTTGCACCTGTTTGCTGACCACCTCATCAATGATCTGCTTATCTTCCAGTAACTCATCGAGCGTGCGGGTGCCGACCGCCTCACGCAGTGCGAACTGGAGTTCGCGGTACAAATGTTCCAGCGGTTTCGTAAGCTGTCCGCAGGCCTGCAGCACGTCGCTGTAGCGCCAGTTAGCCGCCAGGTTCAGGCGCAGGTTAACTTTGTCCTTCGTCAGGATCTCCTGCCCGCTCACTTCCACCACCTGAAGGCGCGTATCCACGACCTCTGCCTCAACCAGATGGTTAATTTTCCAGTAGGCCGTCAGTCCCGGCGGTAACAGTGCCTGAATTTCTCCGTCGATTTTCACCACCCCGACGTGCCAGGCAGGTACCTGTACGACCAGCATCGCGTCGCGCCCCTTTAGCGCGCCATTGCGACGCGGTTGCAGAGCAGCATTCATCACGTCCACCGGTACCCGCACGTCGCGGGTATCAATTCTTTGCAGGGTCAACGCCGCATCCTGCTGCCAGTACAGACGACGAGTCGAAGGCGGCACAATTTCCTGCAATACGCCGTTGTTCGATAACACCCCGATTTCATCCGCAGTAAGGTCTACCGCCAGGCAGTAACGTACCACCCAGTCAGGCTGAAAGCGGCGCAGATAATCCGCCAGCGCACCCGGCACCTCGCTGCCATCCTGGCTCACCACCAGCACGTCGTCAGTATTGAACCAACCCAGACGGTGTTCACCCGCCTCCAGTACCCGGTAATAATCGCCAGCTTTTGCTACCAGTCCTAACTGACCTTTTTTTATCGTGATTTTCTTAGCCATTTTATATTCCTTAAAGTCAGGCGCGGGTGCAGGCACGAAATCACAGGGGAATGCCTTTTCGCCTGCGATCCGGCGCCATTACCGGCGACCTTCATTGGGATTGCTGACTGCGCAATCCCCGTTTTTACTTTGATGTTTACAACCAGTTTTCATTGGGAGAATGAATCGGGAATCGAACCCTTCTGTCTGTCATTAGTTGACGGAACGCCCCCGGAAAACAGCCTTGCCGTTCCTGGTGCGCCGACGGGGCCTTAACCCCCAGTGTGCTCAACGTCGTGACGTTATCTGTATTGCCAGAAGCGTGCCAAAAACAAAAATCGCCGTTTTATTTTTTTATTTTATTGATAATTAATGCTTTTTATTTATCACGCTTTTCATGCATTGCCGTTCAGCTCAACATTTCTTATCCTGCTATATCGGCAATTATCTTTCTGGATAAATATGAAGAAGCGGAAGGTGGTGATCGGGGTGCTTGGCACCGTGATGGATAAACGGGGAAAGCGGGCTAATCGCTTTCGCAAATGGCGACCGACCGTCGGGCTGTGCCAACAGCCGGATTTCCCGGTCGACAGGCTGGAGCTGCTACATCAACCGCGAGATCTCGGCATGGCTCAGCAACTGGCGGAAGATATTGTGCTGGTTTCCCCCCACACCGAGGTGCGTCCCAGCACGGTAACCATTGAAGACCCGTGGGATTTCGAAGAGGTTTATGCCGCGTTTCTCGATTTCGCCACCCAGTACACTTTTGATACCGATCGCGAAGAGTATTTCGTCCACATCACCACCGGCACGCATGTGGCGCAGATCTGCTGGTTCCTGCTGACGGAAGCACGCTATCTTCCCGCCAGCCTTTTGCAGACTGGCCCTGCCAGAAAAGAAGCCTCTGCTGAGGAGACTGCAGCCGGAACTTACTCAATTATCGACCTGGATTTAAGCCGCTACACGACCCTTACCAACCGTTTTCAGCGCGAGCAGCAGCAGTCAATCTCATTTCTGAAAGCGGGCATTGAGACGCGAAATGCCACCTTTAACAGTCTGATCGACAAGATTGAACGCGTGGCGCTACGTTCAACAGCCCCGATCCTGCTGACCGGCCCCACCGGCGCGGGCAAGTCGTTCCTCGCGAACCGCATTTATCAGCTTAAGCAGTCACGCCATCAGGTTTCCGGCAAACTGGTTTCCGTCAACTGCGCGACCCTGCGCGGTGATAACGCCATGTCCACGCTGTTCGGCCATGTGAAAGGAGCCTTTACCGGCGCACTGTCGGCGCGCAGCGGCCTGCTGCGTGAAGCCGATGGCGGCGTCCTTTTCCTCGACGAGATTGCCGAACTAGGCCTGGATGAACAGGCGATGCTGCTCAAAGCCATTGAAGAGAAAACTTTTTTCCCGTTTGGCTCCGATAAAGAAGTTCACAGCGATTTTCAACTTATCGCCGGAACCCACCGTGATATGCGCCAGTGGGTGGCAGAAGGACGTTTTCGTGAAGATCTCTATGCCCGTATTAATATGTGGAGCTTTGCCTTACCCGGCCTTGCCCAACGGAAAGAAGACATCACGCCGAATGTTGACTACGAACTTCAACGTTTCTCTCGCGAAAGCCAGACGCAAATCCGCTTCGATAAAGAGGCACGCGAAGGCTATCTGGCCTTTGCCTGTTCCAGCAGAGCGCTGTGGCGGGGCAACTTTCGCGAACTGAGCGCCAGCGTCGCACGCATGGCGACGCTGGCGGAACGAGGGCGTATTACTCAGGATCTGGTGCTGGAGGAGATCTCACGTCTTCAGACCGACTGGCAAACTGACGTGACGCAGCCTGCAACTGACATGGAGATTGACCTCTTTGACCAGCGGCAACTGGAAACGGTGCTGGAGGTATGTCGCCGCAGCGCATCGTTGTCTGAAGCCGGACGTGAGCTGTTTGCCGTTTCACGGCTCAAAAAAGCCAATCCTAACGACGCCGACCGACTGCGCAAATATCTGGCTCGCTTTAGTCTGAGCTGGGAAAGCATCCGGTCATAATTCATTTGAATATTACTTCCTTACGCGATAAACAATAACTATAGCCGGGCTCGATCCCGGCTTTTTATAACAAACACACGCAACATTCATCGCAAGGAAATCATTATGTTATCCGCTATTACGCGGCTGTTCCCGTTATGGGCGCTGCTGCTCTCCGTACTCGCGTATTACACGCCCACCACGTTCACCGGTATTGGTCCGTGGGTCGCCACGCTGCTGATGCTGATCATGTTCGGTATGGGTGTGCATCTGAAAGTAGACGATTTTAAGCGCGTGCTGTCTCGCCCTGCGCCCGTCGCGGCAGGAATATTCCTCCACTACCTGGTGATGCCGCTCGCGGCGTGGCTGCTGGCGATGGTCTTTAAGATGCCGCCCGACCTCTCCGCCGGGATGGTGCTGGTGGGCAGCGTCGCCAGCGGCACGGCATCCAACGTCATGATCTATCTGGCGAAAGGCGACGTGGCGCTCTCCGTCACTATCTCGTCCGTCTCCACGCTGGTTGGCGTGATTGCCACGCCGCTGTTAACCCGCCTGTACGTGGATGCGCATATTCAGGTGGACGTGATGGGGATGCTGCTGAGCATTCTGCAGATTGTAGTAATCCCGATTGCGCTGGGACTGGTCATTCACCACCTGTTCCCGCGCGTGGTGAAGGCCGTTGAGCCGTACCTGCCCGCGTTTTCGATGGTCTGTATTCTGGCGATCATCAGCGCAGTGGTGGCGGGTTCCGCCTCGCACATAGCTTCCGTGGGCTTTGTGGTGATCGTTGCGGTGGTGCTGCATAACACCATTGGCCTGCTGGGCGGCTACTGGGGCGGGAAACTGTTTGGCTTCGACGAATCGACCTGCCGCACGCTGGCAATCGAGGTAGGGATGCAGAACTCCGGCCTGGCGGCGGCGCTCGGCAAAATCTACTTCTCGCCGCTGGCGGCCCTGCCGGGTGCGCTGTTCTCCGTCTGGCACAACCTCTCCGGCTCGCTGCTGGCGGGCTACTGGTCCGGCAAACCGATTGAGGAACAAACGAAAAAAGATGCGGTGAAACAGGGTTAATTGACTCAGCTTGCTTTACACTGAAGCCTCTCTCTCATGAGGCTTCAGCAATGGCGACACCACGTTTGACCCAGAAAGACATGACGGAAGCCGAGCAGCGCGAACTGAAAACGCTTCTCGACCGCGCCCGCATCGCGCATGGCCGTACGCTGACCAACGCCGAAACCAATCAGGTGAAAAAAGAGTACATCGACAAACTGATGGCGCAGCGTGACGCCGAGGCGAAAAAAGCCCGCAAGCTGAAAAAGCAGCAGGCTTATAAGCCGGATACTGAAACGACCTTTTCCTGGTCGGCCAATACCTCTACCCGTGGAAGGCGCTAGCTAGCGCCCTTTCTTTTTACGGCCAGGCTGGGTAAATCGCTTCCCGTTACCCGGTTTGCCGCGTCCTTTCTCTTCCGCCTGCGGCGCCTTCACGACCGGACGTTTAATCGCCTGGGTTTTCGGTTTGGCTTTGGCCTTCGGCTTCGCTTCGGACGAGGAGTTCTCGATAAGCTTGAACAGCTCAATCAGTTCGTCATCCGTCAAGTCGCGCCATTCGCCCAGCGGAATGCCGGACAGGCTGACGTTCATGATGCGCGTGCGCTCCAGCTTCGTCACTTCATAACCGAAGTACTCGCACATGCGGCGGATCTGGCGGTTTAAGCCCTGCACCAGGGTAATGCGGAACGCGAACGGCGCTTCTTTCTTCACCTTACACTTTTTCGTGACGGTACCGAGGATCGGCACACCGGCGCCCATGCCGCGAATAAAGTCGTCCGTGACCGGCTTATTCACCGTCACAATGTACTCTTTTTCGTGATCGTTACCGGCACGCAGGATCTTGTTGACCAGATCGCCGTGGTTGGTGAGGAAAATCAGCCCCTGAGAGTCTTTATCCAGACGGCCAATCGGGAAGATACGGCTGCTGTGGTTCACGAAATCAACGATGTTGTCCCGCTCACCGTCTTCCGTGGTGCTGACAATTCCAACCGGTTTGTTCAACGCGATAAACACCAGGTCTTCGGCATCACGCGGTTCGATGAGCTGACCATTCACTTTAACCACGTCGCCAGGCATGACCTGGTCACCAATCGTGGCGCGCTTGCCGTTGAGGAACACATTACCTTGTTCAATGTAACGGTCCGCCTCGCGACGTGAGCAGATCCCGCTCTCGCTAATGTATTTGTTTAATCGGGTTGATTGAGTTGGCAGCATAGTTTCTCCTGTGAAGGGCGAAATATACCTTAGGTATGGACTGGAAAAAAAGATTAGCCGACGGTAACTGAGACGGGTTTTTTAGTTTGCGAGACGCTTTCAGGATTTTGCATTCTGTCATTTACCCATGTGTTCAAGCCTTTTAGTTTTACTCTCCATGGAGAAGTGTTTGTAGTTTATAAATCACAGGGAGTAATATGAAGGAGATTGTTCAGACAGAATCCTTCCGACGCTGGGAGCAAAACTTAAAAGATCGACGAGCGAAGACCATTATCGCTTCCCGCCTCTTTCGGTTGGCAAATGGCTTAGCGGGCGACGTTAAACCCGTGGGAGAAGGTATAAGTGAGCTAAGGATCCACTTTGGTCCGCGCTACAGGATCTATTTTAAAGACCAGGGCAATTACATCATCGTGCTGTTATGTGGTGGTGACAAAAGCAGCCAGGCCAGAGACATACTGATGGCAAAAATGCTGAGCAATGTATCCCAATGGCAGGAGTGAATGAGCATGCATAAATTAACACCTTACGATCCCGCCAACGCGTTGGTGGATGACGAGGAAATCGCCGTGTTTATCGCTGATGCACTAGAAACAGGCGACTCGACATATATCGCTAAAGCCCTTGGTGTTGTCGCGCGAGCCAAAGGCATGTCGAACATTTCACAGCAAACCGGTTTATCACGTGAGCAGCTTTATCGGTCATTCAGTGATAAAGGAAACCCAACGCTCAAAACCACGCTCGCGGTCATGAAAGCATTGGGTTTTGGGCTAACACTCAAACACGCCGGGGATTAATACTCATCCCGCTGGTCATCTTCATCCGGCTGTTCCATCACGCTGTAGGCCACCGCACAGAACAACGAGTTGAGGCGCTTCATATCACCCAGCAGCCCCAGGTGGAGTGAGCTGGTCTCGATACTCTGCACGTTCTGCTGATGCAGGCGCTCAACGTGGGCGTGCGAGTAGCGGCGGTTAAGAATGCGGAAGCGATGCTTGTTGCGGCGCAGGCGGCGCGCGCTCGGCACGTCGCTGGAGAAGAAGACCAGCATCGCCAGCTTGAGGTTGCTGACCAGCTGTTCGTGCAGCGCTTCAAGCTCTTTTATGCCTTCAACGGAGAACGCCCGGCGGGCGGCCAGCGACTTATCGGCTATCTCGCTGCCCATGCGCTCAACAATATCGGAGGCCTGCTCAAGGTTGAGCGACATCTCAATGATTTCCGCCCAGCGGCGGGACTCCTCCTCCGCCAGCTCGTCCTGCGGCATGCGGGCCAGGTAAAGCTTAATGGCGGTATAGAGCACGTTGATATCGTCCGCCAGTCTGCGCAGCTCTTTCTCCTCTCGCGGCTCGCCGTGCATCACCTTTTGCAGCCCTTCGAGCATGGTTTCCATGGCGTCGCCCATGCGCAGCGTCTCGCGCGCGGCATTCGCCAGCGCCAGCGCCGGGGTGTCCAGCGCGGAGGTATCCAGATGCTTTGGTTTCAGGCGGGCGTCCAGCTCCGGTTCGTCCTGAATGAGTCGCTCGCAGAAGCGAGCCATCGACCCGGCAAAAGGGACCATCGCCAGGCAGCGCACCAGGTTGTAGAACACGTGGAAGTAGATCACCAGCTCCGCCTTCGGCAGCGGGAGGTTATCCATCAGGTTCGCCAGCGGATGGATAAAGGGCAGAATAATCAGGCTGCCCACCAGCTTAAACAGCAGGCTGCCGAGCGCCACGCGGCGGGCGGCAGCGTTGGCGGCGCTGTTATTGAGCATCGCCAGCAGGCCAGAGCCGAGGTTGGCACCGATCACCAGACACAGCGCGACCGGGAAGGAGATCGCCCCGGCGGCGGTGAGCGTGGCCGTCAGCAGCACGGCGGCCAGGCTGGAGTAGCTGACGATGGCAAACACCGCGCCAATCAACGCGTCGAGCATGATGTCACCGGTCAGGGAGGCGAAGATGACCTGCACGCCGTTGGCCTCGGTAATCGGGGTGACCGCCTGCACAATCAGCTCCAGCGCCAGCAGAATCAGCCCCAGGCCAATCCCCACGCGTCCAAGCTGGCCCGCCCGCGTCTGTTTGCGGCCGAGGAAGAAGATGACGCCGACAAAAATCAGCAGCGGCGACAGCCATGAGAGATCAAACGTCAGGATACGCGCCATCAGCGCGGTACCCACATCAGCCCCCAGCACAATGACCAGCGCCGGGGCCAGCGCCACCAGATCCTGCGCCACAAAGGAGGTGACAAGCAGGGTTGTGGCGTTGCTGCTCTGAACGAGTGCCGTTACGCCAATGCCTGCGCAGAAGGCGAGCGGCTTCTTCTCAACGCTGCTGCTGAGAACGGTACGTAAACGGGCACCAAATACGCGCATCACGCCGGTACGGACGATATGGGTGCCCCATACGAGCAGTGCGACTGCAGAGAGCAGATGTAACAGGGTCAGCACGGATGGTTTTCCTCCTTATCTTTATCGGTTTTCCTGAGGTTCCCTGCGCGTTGCCATGTCGGATGACGGCGACGCCTTATCTGACCTACGCACAGGCCCGGTAAGCGCACCGCCACCGGGTGCCAGGGATAGAACCTTATTTCAGTATAAGGGGTTAAGCGTAAGAAAGAGACAAGGCACCCATGAGGTGCCCTGTTTGTTGTAAGGAAAAGTGACGTTAGTCTGCGTCGTAGCCTAAATTCGGTGCCAGCCAGCGCTCTACTTCTGACACGCTCATGCCTTTGCGCAGGGCGTAATCTTCAATCTGATCGCGCTGAAGCTGCGCCACGGCAAAGTACTTGCTGTCCGGGTGGCTGAAGTACCAGCCGGAGACGGATGCGCCCGGCCACATGGCGTACGACTCGGTGAGCTTCATCCCGGTATGGGCTTCGACGTCCAGCAGTTGCCAGATCGTGCCCTTTTCGGTGTGTTCCGGACAGGCCGGGTAGCCCGGCGCCGGACGAATCCCCTGGTAGTTTTCGCGGATCAACTCCTCGTTGCTGAGGTTTTCGTTCGCCGCGTAGCCCCAGTGCACCTTACGCACGCGCTCGTGCAGGTACTCGGCGAAGGCTTCCGCCAGGCGGTCGGCGATCGCTTTCACCATGATTTTATTGTAATCATCGTGCTGCGCTTCGAACGCGTCCGCCAGCGCATCTTCTTCCAGACCGCCGGTTACCGCAAAGGCGCCAATATAGTCGGCTTTACCGCTCAGCTTCGGCGCGACAAAATCGGCCAGGCAGTAGTTGGCAAAGCCCACTTTCTCGGTTTGCTGGCGCAGATGGCGGCTGACTGCCAGCACGTGAGTGCGGGTTTCATCGCGGTAAATTTCGATGTCGTCGCCCACGCGGTTGGCCGGGAACAGCCCCACCACGCCGCGTGGGTTGAGGGTTTTCTCCGCGCTCAGCCTGTCGAGCATGTCGTTGGCATCGTTAAACAGGCGTTTCGCCTCCTCGCCCACCACCTCATCTTCCAGAATGCGCGGATATTTGCCCGCGAGCGACCAGGTCATGAAGAACGGCGTCCAGTCGATGTAGTTGCGCAGCGTTTCGATGCTGGCACTGACCTCCTGAACGCCCAGGCGATGCGCGACCGGCGGCGTATAGCTCGACCAGTCAAACGCCAGATCGTTATCGCGCGCCGCCTGGAGTGAAACTGGCGGGGTGCGCGGTTTCTTGCGCCCGTGCTGGATGCGAACGGTTTCGTACTCTTTGCGGGTGCGCTCAACAAACTCGTCGCGCTGGGTGTCAGAGAGCAGCGCGGAGACCACGCCCACCGTGCGCGAGGCGTTCTGCACGTAGACCGTCGGCCCGCTGTAGTTCTGCTCGATTTTCACCGCCGTGTGCGCCTTGGAGGTGGTCGCGCCGCCAATCAGCAGCGGAATGGTGAAGCCCTGACGCTCCATCTCCTTCGCCACGTTAACCATCTCGTCCAGCGACGGGGTGATCAGCCCGGAGAGGCCAATCAAATCGGCGTTCACTTCGCGCGCGGTCTTGAGGATTTTATCCGCCGGGACCATCACGCCAAGGTCGATAATCTCGTAGTTATTGCACTGCAGCACCACGCCGACGATGTTCTTGCCGATGTCGTGCACGTCGCCCTTCACGGTGGCGATGACCATTTTGCCGTTGCTGGAGCCTTTCTCTTTGCTGGCCTCGATAAACGGCTCCAGGTACGCCACGGCCTGCTTCATCACGCGGGCGGATTTCACCACCTGCGGCAGGAACATCTTGCCCTCGCCGAACAGATCGCCGACCACGTTCATGCCGTCCATCAGCGGGCCTTCAATGACCTCAATCGGGCGGGCTGACTTCTGACGCGCCTCTTCGGTGTCCTGCTCGATAAACTCGGTGATGCCTTTTACCAGCGAATATTCCAGACGTTTTTTCACGTCCCAGGCGCGCCACTCGGCCTGCTGAACGTTGGCTGCGTCATCCGACTTGCTGCCGCGGTATTTTTCTGCCAGGTCAAGCAGCCGCTCGGTCGCGTCGTCGCGGCGGTTGAGGATCACGTCTTCCACCGCGTCGCGCAGCTCGGCGGGCAGGTCGTCGTAAATCGCCAGCTGGCCGGCGTTAACGATCCCCATGTCCATCCCGTTGCGGATGGCGTAGTAGAGGAACACGGCGTGGATCGCTTCACGCACCGGGTCGTTGCCGCGGAACGAGAACGAGACGTTCGATACGCCGCCGGAGATGAGGGCATGCGGCAGCTCGCGCTTGATGTCCTCGCACGCGCCGATAAAGTCCTGGGCGTAGTTGTTGTGCTCTTCGATGCCGGTCGCCACGGCGAAGATGTTCGGGTCAAAGATGATGTCTTCCGGCGGGAAGCCTACCTCTTCGGTCAGTATTTTGTACGCGCGGCGGCAAATCTCAATTTTACGCGCGCGGGTGTCGGCCTGGCCCACTTCATCAAAAGCCATCACCACCACAGCGGCTCCGTAGCGGCGGACCTGCTTCGCGTGGTGGATGAAAACATCCACGCCCTCTTTCATCGAGATAGAGTTGACGATGCCTTTACCCTGAATGCACTTCAGCCCCTTCTCGATCACCTCCCATTTGGAGGAGTCGATCATGATCGGCACGCGGGCGATGTCCGGCTCACCGGCAATCAGGTTGAGGAAACGCACCATCGCCGCCTCGGCGTCGAGCATCCCCTCATCCATGTTGATATCGATAATCTGCGCGCCGCTTTCCACCTGCTGGCGGGCAACGTCCAGCGCTTCGCTGTACTTCTCCTCTTTGATCACTCGCTTGAACTTCGCGGAGCCGGTGACGTTTGTACGCTCACCCACGTTCACAAACAGGCTGTCTTCGCCGATGGTTAACGGCTCAAGGCCGGAGAGGCGACAGGCAACCGGCAGTTCGGGCAGCTTGCGCGGCGGCAGTCCGGCCACGGCGTTGCTCATGGCGGCGATGTGCTCCGGCGTGGTGCCGCAGCAGCCGCCGACGATGTTCAGAAATCCAGACTCGGCCCACTCGCGGATTTGTGCCGCCATGGTGTCGGCATCCAGATCGTATTCACCGAAGGCGTTCGGCAGACCGGCGTTCGGGTGCGCGGTAACGTAGCATTCCGCAATGCGCGACAGCTCCTGCACGTACTGGCGCAGTTCATCTGGACCCAGCGCGCAGTTCAGGCCGAAGGAGAGCGCGTCGGCGTGGCGCAGGGAGTTATAAAACGCTTCGGTGGTCTGGCCGGACAGGGTACGGCCGGAGGCATCGGTGATGGTGCCGGAAATCATAATCGGCAGGTCAACGCCCAGCGCCTCGAACTCCTCTTTCACCGCGTAAATCGCGGCCTTGGCGTTGAGGGTGTCGAATACCGTTTCAATCAGGATCAGATCGGAACCGCCTTCCACCAGCGCTCTGGTCGATTCACGGTAGGCAACAACCAGCTGGTCAAAGGTGATATTACGAAACGCCGGGTCGTTGACGTCCGGTGAAATCGACGCAGTGCGGTTGGTTGGGCCAAGCACCCCGGCAACGTAGCGCGGCTTGTCCGGCGTGCGGGCCGTCCACTCGTCGGCGCAGGCGCGCGCAAGCTTTGCGGCTTCAAAGTTGATCTCCGCCGACAGGGATTCCATCTGGTAATCCGCCATGGCGATGGTTGTCGAGTTAAAGGTGTTGGTTTCAACGATATCCGCACCCGCTTCGAAGTAGGCGTTGTGGATATCCTTGATCACGGACGGCTTGCTGAGCACCAGCAGGTCGTTGTTCCCTTTCAGGTCGCAGGGCCAGTCGGCGAAGCGTTCGCCGCGGAAATCGCCTTCACTCAGACGATAGCCCTGGATCATGGTGCCCATGCCGCCGTCCAGCACCAGAATTCGTTCATTTAACTGCGCACGCAGTTGCTCTACTTTGCTGCTCACACTTGCTCCCGACAACGCTCAACAAGGCCAAAAGGCTGCGTTCCATACTGGCACAATCTCGCAGGGTGGAAAAGTCGCTCAGCGGTAACATGAGACATGTTCACTATCACTCCTCCGATCAGTCAGGATAACGGTTGCAAATTCACCAAATAAAACGAAAATGATTTCCACGATACAGAAAAAGGAGATCGTCATGGTCGCGACCGTTCCCGCTAAACGCGGCAGAAAACCTGCTGCCACCACCGCTGCCGCACAACAGGGTGGACAGGTTCAATCGCTCACGCGCGGTCTGAAGCTGCTGGAGTGGATAGCCGAGTCGCACAGCAGCGTGGCCCTGACGGAGCTGGCCCAGCAGGCTGGCCTGCCGAACTCCACGACGCACCGCCTGCTGACCACCATGCAGCAGCTGGGCTTTGTCCGCCAGGTAGGCGAGCTGGGGCACTGGGCGGTGGGCGCGCATGCGTTTATCGTGGGCAGCAGCTTCCTGCAGAGCCGTAACCTGCTGGCGATTGTGCACCCGATTCTGCGCAAATTGATGGAAGAGTCGGGCGAGACCGTGAATCTGGCCGTGCTCGACCAGAGCGACCATCAGGCGATTATCATCGACCAGGTGCAATGCACGCAGCTGATGCGCATGTCCGCGCCGATTGGCGGCAAGCTGCCGATGCATGCCTCAGGGGCGGGTAAAGCGTTCCTCTCGCAGCTGACCGAGGAGCAGGTGACGGGGCTGCTGCACCGTAAAGGACTGCATGCTTATACCCACGCCACGCTGGTTTCGCCGGTGCATCTGAAAGAAGACCTGGCCCTGACCCGCAAGCGCGGCTATTCGTTTGACGACGAGGAGCACGCCCTCGGCCTGCGCTGTATCGCAGCCTGCATTTTTGACGAGCACCGCGAGCCGTTTGCCGCCATCTCTATTTCCGGGCCGATTTCACGTATGACCGACGATCGGGTCACTGAGTTGGGTGCGCTGGTGATTAAGGCGGCGAAAGAGGTCACGCTGGCGTACGGTGGGATTCGTTAAGCATGCATTGCCGGGTGGCGACTTCGCCTTACCCGGCCTACATGATGCCCTCTGAAAACCGGATGCAAAACCGCTGCTTACGGCGGTAAGCGTACACATCTTCCACGTGCCCGTTTTTGATCCGCGTTTGCAGTCCCCGCCAGTAGCTGGCGCGAAACAGATCGGCATGCATCTCTTCGAATAGCGGCCCGATGCGCGGATCGGCGCAGAGCCAGTGGCGAAACTCTTCGGGAAACACATCGCCCGGCGAAACGCTGTACCACGGCTCGCTGGAAAGCTCATCTTCCGGGTAGCGGGGCGGTGGGATATCGCGGAAGTTCACCTCGGTCATGTAGCAAATTTCGTCGTAATCGTAGAACACTACCCGTCCGTGACGGGTGACGCCGAAGTTTTTGAACAGCATATCGCCCGGGAAGATATTGGCGGCGGCAAGCTGGCGAATCGCGTTGCCGTACTCTTCAATCGCATCTCTTAAAGCCTGACCGTCGGACTGCTCCAGCCAGATATTCAGCGGCACCATGCGTCGTTCAATGTAGAGATGGCTGATCGCGATTTTGTCGCCAAGATCGGTGATTTTGGCGGGTGCTTCCTGCAGTAAAAGCGCCATGAGCGCCGGATCGATCTGCTGCTTATCCAGCACAAAGTTTTCGAACTCCTGGGTATCCGCCATGCGCCCAACACGGTCGTGCTCTTTAACCAGCTGGTAGCAGGCGCGGACGTGCGCGGCGGTCATCTCTTTCTGCGGCGCGAATCTGTCCTTAATCACCTTAAAGACCCGGTCAAAGCCCGGCAGCGTAAACACCAGCATCACCATGCCGCGAATGCCTGGCGCTTCGATGAACTGTTCATCGGCCGTGGTGACATAGCGCAGGTACTCCCGGTAGCTTTCCGTTTTGGCGTGCTTCTGGCAACCAATGGCCATATACAGCTCGGCTGTGGTTTTACCCGGCAGGATCTCGCGCAGCCACTCCACCAGCGCGGCGGGCAGCGGAGCGTACACCATAAAATAGGAACGGGCGAAGCCAAACACGATGCTGGCCTCGGCGCTGGTAGTCAGGCAGGTATCAACAAACAGTTCCCCGTCGTCGGTACGATGGATCGGTAGCAGAAAGGGCACGATGGCCGTCGGCGTAACCAGTTTGCCCACCAGCCAGGCGGCTTTATTGCGGTAGAAAAGCTCGTTGGCCACCTGCAAATGGCTGTGGCTGAGCACCTCCGCGCCGAATGCTTCTTTGAGATGGGCGTGGATATACCCGATATCCCGGGCTTTATTCTCCCAGGGCAGACGCAGCGGCAAATCCGTCAGCACGCGGTGCAGGAGCTTTTCCCATCCGTGCTCGGGAAAGAAATCTTTCGCCAGCGGACGCGGAATGGTACGAAAGCGCCGTTCAGGCTGGGAGCTGAAGATAAATAACCGCTCAGGAGATAATGAGCGGTGGTCAAATAACCGGCAATAGACGGAGTTGAAAAAGCTCTCCGCAATCTCGAAGCGCGGGTAGTCGGGTAACAGATGGGTGTAGTGCTCCTTCACGCGCAGTAAAAATTCCGCGTCCGGACTTTTACCGTCGGTAATACAGCGCAGCTGCTCCACCACCAGACCCACATGGTGATCGTAGAGATGGATACGCTGCTTCATGGCCTGCTGAACCGCATGCCAGTCTGCATGCTCAAAGCGCTGCTGGGCGCCGGAGGTTACTTCCAGAAAACGACCATACTGGGCATCGAAGCCCTGCAAAATAGTTTGGGCAATCAGTAATTCCAGGCCACGCGACATATATTCCCCCTCACCACCAACCCTCTCCCCAGGGGGGAGAGGGGGAAAAGATTAGAACTGTGCTTCTTCCGTTGAACCCGTTAAGGCGGTGACGGAGGAGGTGCCGCCCTGAATAATCGTGGTCACATTATCAAAGTAGCCGGTGCCCACCTCCTGCTGGTGTGAGACGAAGGTGTAACCATCTTTCCCCGCCGCAAATTCCGGCTGCTGCACCTTCTCAACGTAGTGCTTCATGCCCTCACCCTGCGCATAGGCGTGCGCCAGGTCGAACATGTTGAACCACATGCTGTGGATGCCTGCCAGCGTAATGAACTGGTATTTGTAGCCCATGTCGGACAGCTGCTGCTGGAAGCTGGCGATGGTTTTGTCATCCAGCTTTTTCTGCCAGTTGAAGGACGGCGAGCAGTTGTAGGCCAGCAGCTTGCCCGGGTATTTCGCATGGATGGCGTCAGCAAAGCGTTTTGCCAGCGCCAGATCCGGCGTAGAGGTTTCACACCAGACCAGGTCCGCGTACGGCGCGTACGCCAAACCACGGCTGATCGCCTGCTCGATACCCGCATGGGTGCGATAGAAACCTTCGCTGGTGCGCTCGCCGGTGATGAACTCGCTGTCGTACGGATCGCAGTCAGAGGTGATCAGGTCAGCCGCGTCGGCATCGGTACGGGCAATGACCAGCGTTGGCACGCCGAGCACGTCAGCAGCCAGACGCGCGGCAACCAGCTTCTGCACGGCTTCCTGAGTCGGAACGAGCACCTTACCGCCCATATGTCCGCACTTCTTCACTGACGCCAGCTGATCTTCGAAGTGAACGGCCGCTGCACCGGCTTCAATCATCGATTTCATCAGCTCAAAGGCGTTCAGCACGCCGCCGAAGCCCGCTTCCGCATCCGCGACGATCGGCAGGAAGTAGTCAATAAAGCGCGGATCGTTTGGCTCAATACCCGCCGCCCACTGGATCTGATCCGCACGGCGGAAGGTGTTGTTGATCCGATCCACGACCGACGGCACGGAGTTAGCCGGATAGAGCGACTGATCCGGGTACATGCTGGAGGCCAGGTTGGCGTCCGCCGCGACCTGCCAGCCGGAGAGGTAAATCGCCTCAATACCGGCCTTCGCCTGCTGCAGCGCCTGACCGCCGGTCAGCGCACCGAGGCTGTTGATGTAGCCCTTTTTAGAGCCACCGTGCAGCAGCTTCCACATTTTCGCCGCGCCATTTTGCGCCAGCGTACATTCCGGATTGACCGAGCCGCGTAATTTCACCACGTCTTCCGCGCTGTACGGGCGGCGGATGCCTTCCCAGCGCGGTTGAGTCCACTCTTTCTTTAATTCTTCGATTTGTTGGGTACGGGTTTTCATGTGCAGATGCTCCATATTGTTATGTAGTGAGTTACGCCAGGAAGCGGTAGCCCGGCAGGGTCAGGAAGTCGATTAAGTCATCTGATGTGGTGATTTGCTCCATCAGGCGCGCAGCGTCGTCAAAACGCCCGCTGCTGAAGCGATGTTCGCCCAGCTCGTCCTGGATCACCCGCATCTCTTCGGCCAGCATCTGGCGGAACAGGGTCTTGGTCACCGGTTTGCCGTTGCTAAGCGTTTTTTGATGGTGGATCCACTGCCAGATAGAGGTACGTGAGATCTCCGCCGTCGCAGCATCTTCCATCAGGCCGTAGATCGGCACGCAGCCGTTGCCGGAGATCCACGCTTCGATGTACTGCACCGCGACGCGAATGTTGGCCCGCATCCCCTCTTCCGTACGTTCACCCGCGCACGGCGCCAGCAGCTGTTCTTCTGCTATTGGTGCATCGTCTTCACGGGTGACAAACAGCTGGTTTTTGTTGTCGCCGAGCACGCGGTTAAAGACCTCCATCGCCGTATCGGCCAAACCCGGATGGGCGATCCACGTCCCGTCGTGACCGTTACGGGCTTCAAGCTCTTTATCGGCTTTCACCTTGTTGAGCACCTGGTTGTTACGCTCAGCATCTTTGCTCGGGATAAAGGCCGCCATACCGCCCATCGCAAAAGCGCCGCGCTTGTGGCAGGTTTTGATCAGCAGACGCGAGTAGGCGCTCAGGAACGGTTTGTCCATGGTGACAACCTGACGATCGGGGAGCACGCGATCGGGATAATTTTTCAGGGTTTTGATATAGCTGAAAATATAGTCCCAGCGTCCACAGTTCAGACCGACAATGTGGTCGCGCAGCGCATGCAGGATTTCATGCATCTGGAATACGGCGGGCAGCGTTTCAATCAGCAGGGTGGCTTTGATGGTGCCGCGCGGCAGGTTGAAACGATCTTCCGCATAGCTGAAGACCTCGCTCCACCAGGCTGCTTCCTGCCAGGCCTGCGTTTTTGGCAGGTAGAAATACGGGCCGCTGCCTTTCGCCAGCAGGGCTTTGTAGTTGTGGAAGAAATAGAGGGCAAAATCAAACAGGCTTCCTGGAATGGCTTCTCCACGCCAGGTGACATGTTTTTCGGGCAGGTGCAGGCCGCGCACGCGACAGATCAGCACCGCCGGGTTCGGTTTGAGCTGGTATATTTTGCCGGCTTCATTGGTATAGCTGATGGTGCCGTTTACGGCGTCGTGCAGGTTGATCTGCCCCTCGATGACCTTACGCCAGTCCGGTGCCAGCGAGTCTTCAAAATCAGCCATAAAGACTTTAACGTTGGCGTTCATGGCGTTGATCACCATTTTGCGTTCTACCGGACCGGTGATCTCAACGCGACGATCCTGTAAATCTTCAGGGATGCCGCGGATTTTCCACTCGCCACGACGAATGGAAGCAGTTTCCGAAATAAAACCAGGCAACTTGCCGTTATCAATTTCCTGCTGCTGATGAATACGTGCCGCCAGCAGCTTATTGCGCTGCGGCGTAAAGCGGGTCACCAGTTCAGTCAGAAATTCTACCGCTTCTGCCGTTAATACTTGCTGTTCTTGCTCGCCATACGGCTGGGTAAAGGCCAGTTCATCGACCGTCGTTGCCTGTTGAGTCATTACTCTGCTCCTCATCAAAGATCCAAAATCACGCCCCCGATGCGAACGAAAGATCGTTGGGTAGTTTTCGCTCAGCAGAATTAAGACTATCTCTATTTTTTCCAAAATCAAAAACAATTTCCATTTTAATTATTAATTATGATTAATTGATTGATTTCATTGAGATTAAAGTTGGATCGAACGGTGAGTGGCATTTCGGAAATAAAAAAGGCTCCCGAAGGTGCCTGATTTGAATAGCTGAAACGCTTTAGGATCGTTTAGTGCAGACGATTACTCCAGCGTCGGGTTCATGTGACGCAGATCGTATGGTGTTATCTGGTAGACGTAATAGTTGAGCCAGTTAGTAAAAAGCAAATTCCCGTGGCTGCGCCAGGTCGCTCTCGGTTTGTTTTGCGGATCGTCTTTCGGGAAATAGTTGTAAGGGACATCCGGGTTAAGACCCGCTTCAACATCACGGAAATACTCTGACGCCAGGGTGTGCGGATCGTACTCAGGATGCCCGGTTACGAATGCAATGCGCTTATCTTTACTGGCAAACAGGTAAGCGTCCCCATCTTCCGTTTCGGCCAGGATCTCCAGATCGGTGTAATCACGAATCAGCTGGGCCGGGAAGTCAGCGTAGCGAGAATGCGGAGCCAGGAAAGAATCATCGAAACCACGCGTCAGCAACGCATGGGGATGGAGAATATGGTGTTCGTATACGCCGGAGAGCTTTTCAGTGCGGGTTTGCTTGGGGATGCCATACAGAATATTCAGTGCGGCTTGTACCGCCCAACAGACAAACAGCGTGGACGTGACGTGATCTTTTGCCCATTCCAGCACCTGTTTGATCTGCGGCCAGTAAGCGACATCGTTAAATTCCACCAGGCCCAGCGGCGCGCCGGTCACAATCAGTCCGTCGAAGTTTTCACCCTGAATGTCATCAAAGTTGCAGTAGAAGTTGTTCAGGTGCTCAGAAGGCGTATTGCGTGACTCACGAGCGTCGATCCGAAGCAGTTGAATATCAACCTGCAGCGGGGAGTTCGACAGCAAACGCAGGAACTGGTTTTCAGTTTCAATCTTCTTCGGCATCAGATTGAGAATAAGCACCTTCAGCGGGCGAATTTCCTGAACTGTCGCACGTGAAGCCGTCATAACGAAGACGTTTTCTTCACGTAAGAAACTGACGGCTGGTAGCTCGTCCTGCACCCGAATCGGCATAACCTTACTTCCTCACAGTATACGTATAAACGTTTAGACATCCAGACAGCTAACGATACCCAGAAATGATCGGAATGTCGAGTCTGCAAGGCAAAGGTGAGAAAGTTTCAGGGAGAGGGAGAAAAACAAAAGCAAAAAACCCCGCACCTTACGGTACGGGGTTC
>NZ_JBRIQR010000021.1:0-93648 GCF_052983755.1 Enterobacter sp. CFEC122
TGAACGCCGGGTGTATACAGCCCAGATATTCGCTTCCTGATACCACTGAGGCAACACGTGAACCAGCTCATCTCGTTCAATATACTGCGCAACATCCCATTCCGACCGCAATGTAATGCCATGGCCTTTCAGTGCCCAAATAAGCACCACACTGCCGCTGTTGGAAGAATGAAAACCGTTTAGTCGGCAATGTGTCTGCTGCTTACCGTCTGTTAATATCCAATTGCCAAATGCCGAGTTTTTTTCCTGAATCATCAGGCAATCATGCTGCACAAGCGCACTAACAGACTCTGGTTTGCCGTGGCGTTCGAGGTATTCAGGGGAAGCACACAGGATCCGTCGATTAGTGGCTAACTGCCGTGCGATATACAATTCGTTGATGTCATCCCCAACGCGAATTTCAATATCCACCCCCTCTTCCACCAGATCCACTTCACGATCCGTTAGCGTGAGTTTTACCGTAATATCAGGATAGGCGATCATAAATGACGACAGCGCCTCTGCGACATATTTATGCCCAAAACCAAATGAGCAGTTGATGGTGATATTACCAGCCAACACGCCACGTTGATTATCCAGACGACTTACAAAACCATCCATTTCACTGACGACCTGCATAGCCCCACCCAGCGCATTTTCGCCTTCCGGTGTGAGGCGCATCACTCTGTTATTACGAAAAAAAAGCCGGGCGTTGAGACATTTTTCAAGGATAGCGATACGTTTGCTGATATAGGAGGGAGATAGCCCCAACTCCAGCGCTGCCCGGGCAAATCCACCGTTGCGGGCAACGGTGACAAAAACGAAAAGATCTTCAACAGAAGGCCAGCTCTCAAGGGGCTGGCGATGTTTTTTTCCTACAGGTGTCGTTTTCATAGCATCAGTGCGAAGTTGCAAAGGATGACCGAGTTATAGCACTGAATGTAAAAAGGACTGAAGTTTCTGGATAAAGTACTCAGGGCACTCTTCCTGCGGGGAGTGTCCGCAAGGCAATGCTTCCCCTTGAACGTTCAGCGCCTTTTCTTTCCAAGTATCAACCACATCATACAGTTGCCCTACCGTTCCCAGTCCGCCCCACAGCAGCTGCAACGGGCACCGGATACGCGCCGACGTATCTGCGGCATCATCGTCCAAATCAATCGTCGCAGCAGCCCGATAGTCCTCACAGATCGCGTGGATCATCTCAGGATTCTGGTAACAGCGTAGGTATTCATTGAATGCTTCCTGCGAGGTCGCGCCCTCTATTTTGAGCTGACCCGAAATATGCTTACGCAGAAAAAATGCCGGATCGTGCGCAATCATCGTTTCGGGTAACGGGAAGGGTTGAATCAGGAAAAACCACCAGAAGTAACGCGTGGCAAAGGATTTATCGGTCAAGGCGTACATCGTCGCGGTTGGGGCAATGTCGATAAAAGTACAACATGTCACACGATCCGGATAATCCAGCGCGAGCCTGTGGCCTACGCGTCCTCCACGATCGTGCCCTACGAAGGCAAAACGGGAAAAGCCGAGCGCGTCCATTAACATGACAATATCCTGCGCCATGGTGCGCTTTGAATAGGTACGGTGCGCCGGATCGCTCGTTGGTTTATCGCTGTCGCCATAGCCACGTAAATCCGGCAAAATGACTGTATGATTTTGCGCCAATGTCGGTGCGACTTTCCGCCATGTCGTATGATTCTGCGGATGCCCATGTAGCAGTACCAAAGGTGAACCGCTGCCTCCGATAGCCACTCTTACCGTCAGACCATTTTCCAGACGAACATCCTTGAGCGCAAACCCCGGAATAAACGGAGAAGCGCCGCATTCAATCAGTGTACTCATCACTTTCTCCCGTCATACCAGCTAACAGATGATGTTAAATAACGGCTATCCCGGACGACATTACGCAGGGTTCCAATATGTTCAATCTCAACTTCAATAACATCACCATCGTATAAAAACAGCGGCGGAACGCGTTTTTTGCCCACTCCACCAGGCGACCCTGTGAGGATCGTGTCGCCAGGGGAAAGCAGAGTAAAGGTGCTTATATAAGCAATGAGTGAAGCGATAGGATGGATCATATTTGCCGTAGATTCGTTCTGCACCTCCCGTCCGTTTAGTCGCGTCAGTAAACGTAGCGCCTGGGGATCGGGAATGTCGTCTGTGGTCACCAGACACGGACCGAATGCTCCTGTCGAAGGCCAGTTTTTTCCAGCCGTAAACCAGCTATGCTGCCAGTCCCTCACTGAACCATCCATATAGCAGCTGTATCCGGCGACATAATCTAAAGCATCCTCAGCGCTGACACGGGAGCATGGCCGCCCAATTACTACGGCTAATTCACCTTCGTAGTCGAACTCATTGGTATTTTCAGGCTTCAGCAGCGGGCCATTATGCCCGGTCTGAGAATCCGCAAAGCGGACAAAAAGAGTTGGAGCCGGGTTGGTTTCATTAAACTCAATACGCTTATCGGCGTAATTCATTCCGACACAGATGATCTTCTGCGGATCGTCAATCACCGGCAGAAAGGCGACATCCTGGTAGTAATAATCCGCCGGCTCATCACACCATAACGCCGCATCCGTCAGCGCGTTAGCACATAGTAGAGATTTCAACGTGGGATATTTGTTGCCAAGCCGCCGCGAGAGATCGATTATTCCGGTTTCCTGCATAATGCCGTAGCATTTGCCACCGTTCACAAGATATTGAACCAGTTTCATTACAGTCTTCTTCCTTAACCGCGCGGGGATGCAGGGCGTTTCAACCACGGCCGCCGTGAATAATGCGCAACCTCAAAATTTTCAATATCCGGCAAGTATTGCAATGTCCAGGCTATCGCATCTTCGCCTGCGACCAGCATTTCCCGTTTGAGTTCACTGATTACAAAGGAGATCGTTTCCTCTGCCGCCGTAATTTCGCAGCGATCGAGTGAAACAGTGATAGCATTGGTATCAGCACTCGCGGCAAGCTGCGCCAGGCGCGCCAAAGCAGGTTCATCTAATGAGACAGTGAGGATCCCGTTGCGTTGGCAGTTATCATCGAAAATGCCTGCAAATGTGCTACCTATCAGCCCCCGTACTCCTAGTTGTTTTAATCCCCATACGGCGTGTTCGCGACTCGATCCACAGCCAAAATTGGGGCCAACCAGCAGGAATGTCGCGCTCTGCCAGCCCGGCATGTTCAGAATAAAATCAGGATTTGGTTGGCCGCCAGCCATAAAGCGACGATCGAAAAACACCCCTTTATCCAGCCCCTGGCGATCGATCCCTTTCAGGAACTGTTTTGGCATAATCACATCGGTGTCGATATTCGGTTCCAGCATCGGCGCAATTCGCCCGCTGATTTGCTTAAACGTATCCATCTTATTCCCCTGCCTGAAGTAATGAGCGAACATCGACCAGATGCCCAGCTACCGCCGCCGCTGCAACCATCGCCGGACTCATCAAATGCGTTCTTGCTCCAGCGCCCTGTCGTCCAGGGAAATTACGGTTCGTACCTGATGCACAGCGATCTCCGGGCGACAACACATCTTCATTCATCGCAAGGCACATTGAGCAACCTGACTGCCGCCATTCAAAACCGGCAGCAATAAAGATTTTCGCCAGCCCTTCTTCTTCCGCCTGGCGTCTGACCATTGTTGAACCGGGCACAATGATCCCGCGAACATGGCTGGCGATTTTGCGCCCTTCAAGCACCTTCGCAACGGCACGCAAATCCTCAATGCGGCCATTTGTGCATGAACCAATAAAAGCGTGAGAGATACGAATATCTTTCAGCAACATGCCAGCCGTTAATCCCATGTAATGAAGGGCCTTCTCAAGCGCCAGGCGTTTAAGCTGATTGGTTTCCTGTTCCGGGAAAGGGACACGTCCGGTGATGGAACCCGTTTGATCCGGGCTGATTCCCCAGGTGACTTTAGGCTCAAGATCATGGCAGTTGATCGCCACCGTCTTATCAAATACCGCTTCAGCATCGCTGCTCAACTGTGACCATTCCAGCAATGCCTGCTGCCAGAGTTCACCTACAGGCATTTGCGGTTTACCGTAGATATAGTCAAAAACCTTTTTATCCGGCGCAATAATGGCACCACGCGCCCCCGCTTCTACCGCCATGTTGCAGAGCGTCATTCGTCCTTCAACGCTCAACGCGCTGATGGCCTCCCCCTCAAATTCAATGGCATATCCGGTAGCGCCATCAGCGCCAATACGTTCAAGCAATTCAAGAACAATATCTTTTGCGGAACAGGCGAAAGGTAGCTCTCCCTGAACGCTTACGCGCATGGTTTTGAGCTTGCGGTAAACCAGCGTCTGCGTGGCCAGCAGATGTTCAATTTCCGACGTCCCGATACCAAAGCCCAGCGCGCCAAATGCACCGTAGGTTGTCGTGTGACTATCCCCGGCGGCGATCACCATTCCAGGCATCACTAGCCCTTGTTCATGAGCAACCACGTGTTCAATCCCCTGACGCGGATCCAGCACATCAAATAATGTGATGCCAAAGTCGGCGGCATTTTCCCGAAAGTAATCAACCTGTAGCTGTCCTCCCGGATCTGTCATTAAGACATCCCGTTGCGACCGAGTAGGATTAACATGGTCAATATTCAATAAAAACGTGTCGGGGTGCCGAACGGTGCGACCGCGCTCTCTTAACCCGCTAAATGCCTGCGGGCTGGTATATTCATTAAGTATTGAACGATCAATATAAAGTAAAACATGCCCTTCGTTATCAAGTTCACGAATGGTATGTGACTCAACTAATTTCTCATACAGCGTTTTAGCAGACATATATATTCCTGGAGCAACGAATATCCGGGTAGCCAAATATTCACAGTTTAAGCTTTTAGCTATAGTGACACATTAATGAAAAAATGATGATTCCATTATGGAAAGTATAAAAAAACACTTCGTGTCTATAATCAGAAAGTCTCCTGAATTGACTGTGTTTTGATTTGCGGTTGTTTCTCATATTTTGCGAAAATAAACCGGCAGATAAATAATCCAATCCCCAGCATCACCAGACATGATACCGCAATAGCATTCCATCCCTGCCAGGAGAAAAGATACCCGTTTAAATACCCCATTACTGCACCGCCAGAGTAGTAGCAAAGCAGATAAAACGATGTCGCCTGTCCTTTTGCTTTTGGACTCCTTGAACTGACCCAGGCTAATACGGTGGAATGAGCAGAGAAAAATGCGACTGACAGTAAAACGATACCTGAGATGAAAACCCACAGATAGGGGGCGATCAGCGTGAGAAATGCACCGACCATCATACAGATGAGCAGCATACTGATCGCATTCATCGACCCAATATTCAACGCGACACGGGCAGCATATGGCGCAAGAAAAAAAGTTAATGAGAAGCTGACAGGAATCAAACCTATCCAAGTGTAGCTCAGCTCATAAGGCGGTCGATGCAGGTAAAACGCCAGAAAATTAAAGATGGACGTAAAAGAGCCGAAAAGAATAAATCCAATGACAAAACATAATGATACGCGGATATTCTTAAAATGTTCCAACCCGCCTTTCAACACTGCACCAAGCTGTAGTGAAGGTGTAGGAATAAACTGTCGGGATGTCGGGAGAAACAACTTCACCGCGAGTGCCATAGCAATCAGAACACCACCGAAGATAAAGAAAATCGTATCTATAGATACGTGCTCCATCATCAAAGTTGCAAACACACGACCAGACATACTCCCTAGCGAATTGCCGAAAATAAAATATCCAGTAACAATCCCTGCCAAAGCAGGAGAGACTTCTTCACTGATATAGACTGTAACAGCCGCCGTAATACCACTTACTGCAATGCCGAGCAAAGCGCGGTATACCACCAGCATCGGCCATGATGATGCAGTTGCGCACAGTAGAGTTAAAGTACCTCCTGCCAGCAACGAATAAAAAATGATTGGCTTTCGCCCAAAACGGTCAGATAACGTGCCGCTAAATAACATGGCTAATGCCAGAAACCCCACCTCAGCAGACAAAATCATCCCTACCTGATTCAATGGGATATTATAAACCTCACTTAACTTTGGTAATAAAGCCTGGATTGAATATAAAGACGCCAACTCTGCCAACCCAGCCAGAGGTAATATCATTAAAATAGGCAAGTACTTACCTATTGTCTCTTCAATATTATTTTTCATACACAATGTTCCGTAAAAGATCCTGATTGCCATATGCCTGTTTGCCAACAAACATCCGCGTATACAATATTTATCTTTTACGTTTACAGAATTGACAGCGTTCACATTTTATTTTTCTTAATAGAGACAAAATGGAATCAAGTGTTTTATGAAATGTAGATCATCTAAGAATGACGCGGTAATGGCAACGTAGTAAGTTATGAACTATACCCGTGATCATTGAAGATGCTTGATTTCGAAGAAAATCAGGATCATGTTAACGGCTATGAATATTGAGCTGACCGCAGAACAAAAAATCGCACTCGAAGCATTGCAACGAAAAAGTCGTGCCCCCCATATCCGCGACCGGGTCCGCTGCGAATTGCTTTCGTCAGAAGTCTGGTCAACCGGCATGATTTGAATCGCCACGGATAATTGGACTGACCCCGTCTCCATAGACGATCCTGCCCTATAGTTGAGCATAGCAACTGTCCTCGAACCCGATTACGAAGCATGTTGGTGATACAACGGATCCCATGCTTCATTATTTTTCAGCATTGCGTTAAGGATGGTCAGTAGTTTTCTGATGCAGGCGGTCAGTGCAACCTTTTTTGGTTTTCCTGCGGCAACGAGGCGTGTATAGAATTCTTTAATTACTGGGTTGTGCCTCGTCCCGACCAGTGCGGACATATAGAGAGCTGTTCGGACGGAGGCTCGCCCTCCAAATACCGTTCGGCGACCGCGCATTGTGCCGGAATCTCTGTTTACTGGAGCAACCCCAATAAGCGCACTAATTTCACGTCGTGACAACGTTCCAAGCTCCGGAACCTCAGCCAGCAGCACGGCAACAGTCGCTGCACCAACACCTTTAACGGCGCTCAATAATGCAGATAATTCACTGAAATTTTTCGAAATATAGGCTGACATTTCAGCTTCTATACGAGCCATTTCACTTTTTAATACCGAAATAATAAATCTGATACTTTCGTGATTCTGAGGATGCGATGGATGCAATCTGTTTCGCTCAGCTGTAAGCATTATCGTTAATTGTCGGCGTCTGACCACCATTGCTGCCAGCAACTGCCTGTGAGCATCAGGTAAGGGACGAATATATTTTTCCCGCTCAGGATGCTGGTTAATAACTTTTGCCATTTGTAGCAGGACTCTGGCATCTATTTGGTCGGTCTTAGCCAGATAGCCCATTGCGCGGGCAAAATCTCGCGCCTGTCGGGGATTGATAACAACCACATCAAAACCTTCAGACTGAAGATAGCCAGCCACACCAGACTCAAGTCCCCCGGTGGCTTCCATCAGGATCAGTTGAGTTTCATTTCGCTTTAACTCTTTGAGTATCTGATTAAAACCGCCATCTTCATTTGGCACAGTGAATGACTGGGCAATATTGCTGATTGCAATATCCAGAGTGCTTTTCGAAACATCAATGCCTGCACAACGTTGATTTGACACGCTCATCTATACCCCTCCTTGCAAATACGATTTGAAGTTCAGACAACTGTTCGGGCTTCAGATGAACGACTCAGCCTGTGCGTCAGTCGCTATGCTGCGGGCTTGAATAACCCCAGGAGGAATCGGACTACACGGGCTTTGCCAAATCTAAGCCAGAACATAGTAATCCACTTTCAAGATACAAGGGGGAGCATATGGGCACACCACGTTTTACACCTGAATTTAAGGAAGAAGCCGTCCGTCAGATAACGGAACGAGGTTATTCCGTTGCCGAAGTATCCGAGCGCCTTGGCGTTTCTGCGCACAGCCTCTACAAGTGGCTCCGCGCTATCAAGCCTGATAACAGCGAACAGCATGCCCGGGATTTACTGGAAGCCAAAAGCGAGATCCTGAAACTACGGGCGCAGCTAAAACGCACCGAAGAAGAACGGGATATTCTGAAAAAGGCCGCGCGGTACTTTGCAAGGGAGCCCGACTGAAGTACCGCTTTATCAATGAACATCGCACTGTATGGGGTGTGATGACGATGTGTCGGGTACTGAATGTCGCCCGGGCCGGATTCTATGCGTGGCTGCACAACCCGGTCTCGGCGCGTGATAAAGATAACCAGCGCCTGCTGATGCTTATCCGCGACTCCTATTCACTGAGCGGAGGCGTATACGGTTACCGGCGGGTTCATGGCGATCTGAACGAAATCGGGGAAACCTGCGGTAAAAACCGGGTGGGTCGCATCATGCAACTGAACCGGATTAAAGCTGTACGCGGCTATAAAGTGCCACGTCGTTTCGCCGGCAGACCTTCCGTGGTTGCGCCTAATCGCGTGCAGCGGCAGTTTACCGTTGTCCGGGCCAATCAGGTCTGGGTCACCGATATTACTTATATCCGCACCTGGCAGGGATGGCTGTATCTGGCGGTGGTTATCGATCTCTTCGCCCGTAATGTGGTCGGCTGGTCAATGAAGCCCACTCTCTCACGCGAACTGGCACTCGACGCACTGATGATGGCGGTCTGGCGACGTAAACCGGACGGCGAGGTCATCGTACATAGCGATCAAGGTAGCCAGTATGGCAGTGACGACTGGCAGCGCTTCTGCCGGGCCAATAACCTGGCGCCGAGCATGAGCCGGCGTGGCAATTGCTGGGATAATGCGGTGGCTGAATCGTTCTTCAGTTCACTGAAAAAAGAAAGCATCAGGAAGAGAATATACAAAACCCGGGATCTGGCCCGGGCGGATATCTTCGATTAGATTGAAGTCTTCTATAACCGGGCCCGGCGCCACAGTCACCTCGGCGGCGTCAGTCCGGAGGCCTTCGAACAGGCCTCGTCGTGAGGACAGAATTTGTCTACTGTTGTGGGGGCAGTCCAAACTCATTTTTAGACATACCGTTCTCCTTAACTGATAACGTAAATGTTTACTCTTCAGAAGAGCTGGTACGCGCCCATTAAGCCCGCCTTACAACTGGCGCTCAACCCCCCCCTTTGCCAGCCCCAGCATCGGCTAAGGAGTTATCCTACCTAAAATAGTAGGCATTAAAATTTTAGTTTATGGTTTTTTAGCCGTTAACTATTAATGGCGATCCACTTAAAAAAATTACGCAGTAAAAATGTGCACCAGCGTAGTGCATGTGAAGGTCTTTTATGACAGCGTTTTTCCGGGCAAAAAAGAATGAAAGTCAACACCAGTAAAAAACATGAGCTACTTATTGAACGACTGTGTGAAACATTTGGCGCTCTATACCAGGGTAACGTGATTGATAAATCATGGCTCTGCGAAACGTTCGGTATAACAGAGCGTACGGCGTACCGCGATTTAGCCAGACTGTCTCATCTTCTTGATGAAGTCTCGACCGGGCGCTACAAACTTAACCCTCTCTTTCTGCCCTCACTTCATATCGGCCATCTCGCCGAGTTTGCCAGTTTTGCCGGTGTCGCCCACCTTTTTCCGCACAATGACGGCAAATCACTGCGTGATCAAATGAAAAATGCAGACAATATCAAGATCCAGGGAAGCAGCAGCCGGGATAATCATCAATTTAGTAGCCTGATGGACAAGCTTGATAACGCCATAACCGCTCACCGGGTGATAAGCTGCAATTATCGCAGTAAATCCCGCTTTATTCAGCCCTACCGCCTGATTAACCACTACGGACTATGGTATCTGGCTGGCGTCGATGAAGACAGCCTAAAAGCCTTTGAACTGGCCCGTCTTGAACAACTGGCGGTGACAGATAAACCCTTTTGTGCCGATCCCTCTGTGATAAAGGAACTCAACGAAACGACCGGCATTCGGTTCGGCAAGCGTACCGAAGCCACTTTGTGGGTTTCTGCTCATGCCTCCGCCTACGTCACCCGACGCCCGCTTTTCCCTGGGCAGCGCATCACACAAACCCACCCGGACGGTAGCCTGACGCTTATCACGGATGTTAGCGATCAGCACACGCTGTTCCGCTGGCTACGCTACTGGTTGCCCGATATTCGCATTCTGTCCCCGGTATCGCTGAAGGAGGCATTCAGCACAGATTTCCATACGCGGGCGACAACTTATGCAGAATACGATGCGGGCTGATGCAATAATCTCACGGCTGCATCTTTTTTTATAAGGCTTTTACCGGGAAGGACTGACACAACCTGTCTCAGGCTATAGATAAGATTTTACTGACCAGACGCATTGCTGTCAGACGCCATAAAAATTCCCGGCACAGACCACAGGACTTGATGTTCAGTGAACGCAAGGGCTGTTTATCTCCACCAGATGGTAATCATTGCGCTTTAGAAGGATGCTTTATGTCAGTTGATGTTGAAACGCCTCATTTACTTTATCAAAAAATATCTCTGGAGGTTGGGCGTATTATCAGCAATCTCACCGAGAACACTACCAACGAGAAGCTACAAGAAACCAATGAAGATGCGCGAGGGAAATTAGAAGCCTTCCGCAAGGCCTTAGATGCAAATATTGAGAGTCTGAAACGAAACGCAGAGTGGGATCGATTTACTATTGCTTTTTATGGCGAAACCAACGCAGGAAAATCAACGGTCATTGAGACACTGCGAATATTGTTAAAAGAAGAGAGCAAGCAACAACGTCAGAAAGCTTTCCGTGAATTTCAACACCACCACCAGCTCAATGATAGCGATATTGAAAAATTGCAACAGTCGCTGGATGACAATCAAAAAAACGCCAGTGAACTAACCCAGGCGATAGAAGCCATTAATTCACAGTACATTGAGCGGGAAACGACACTACAGCAGCAAATCAATGCCCTAAGCGCGCTCATTCTCGCGCAGCAGCAGTTGAGCTCCATATGGCAAAAATTGCTTAACTTGTGGCGAAAAACGCCAGAACAAAAAGAACATTCATACTTACTTGTGAAACAACGTGCGCTGGATATTGAAAAAGCCGCTGAATTAAAAGAGCTGGAAAATCAAAAAACTGACTGCGATGCGCAAACAGCAGAACTACAGCAGTTGCAGGCAGCACAACAGGCAAAATTTGCCGAATTAGCAAAACTGGCAGATGGTGAAATCATTGGCACGGGTGTTTCAGATTTTACCATGGACACTACACTCTATCCTTTCGAAGCCAATCAACAGCGCTTTGCCTTGCTGGATGTTCCGGGTATTGAAGGTAAAGAGAGCAAAGTGCTGGCACAAATCCAGCAGGCGGTAGAGAAAGCCCATGCCGTGTTCTACGTCACCAGCAAAGCCACAGCGCCGCAAAAAGGTGATGAAAATAACCCAGGCACACTGGAAAAAATCAAATCGCACCTTAATGCTCAGACTGAAGTCTGGACATTGTTTAATAAGCGGATTACTAATCCGATGCAATTAAACCGCCCGACGTTGCTAAGCCCTGATGAAGAACACAGTCTGGAGGATTTGAATGAAAAAATGCGCGAACAGCTTGGGGATAATTACTGCGATACCTGGACAGTAAGCGCAATGCCCGCATTTCTGAGCGTGGCTGAACATCTTGTCCCGGGCTCCGAGAACCTCAAAAAACAAAGTAAGTTATTAGAAAGCCTTGGCAAAGATGTTGTTCTCGATAAAACGGGGTTGACCGGTTTTTTAAACCTGTTGACACAAAAGCTTGTCGCGAACAGTAAAGAAAAAATTACCCATTCGAATATCAATAAAGCACGGAAAACAGTGGAAGATGCTACCGTAGAAATTACGCGTCTGCAGAAAGAAACCTACGGCAAATTGTCTAAGCAATTAGATGACGAAATGCAGAACGCCCATCAGTTGTTAGATATATCGCTTGCTTCTCTGAAATCACGCCTCTCAAACCAGGGCGAAGAAGCTGTCGAAAAATTTAAAAATAAAACCCGCAGACATGTTTATGCCGAGATCGACAGCGATATCAGCAATGACCGTTTCAAAAGCACACTGGAAAATTGTCTTACACGGCAACATGCGGAACTGGAAAAAGAACTTCCGGGGCTTCTCAAACGTGAACTGGATATTTTTAAGGATGAAACTGAAGATATCGTCCGACGCTTCCAACAGTATGCCAAAGAGATCCTGGCAACCTATTCCAGGCTGCAACAGCATAAGTTTGATGGTCAATTCGATGTAAAAATCGATATTGATAACGGTATAAAACTCACCAGTCTGCTGGCTACGTTTGTTGGCGGAGCTCTTTTGTTCTGGAACCCTGCTGGATGGATCGTGCTGGCGCCGGCGCTGGCCGGGCTGGTATTCGCATTTTACAAAGCCGTGCGCAGTTTCTTCAGTTCCAGCTACAAAATGTCGCAGCAGCGCCAGTCCGCGGATGAAAACCTGAATAAAGTCGCACGCAGCATCAATGAATCCATCAGTGAAGGGCTGACCAGCGCGTTCCCCGAACTTGAAGAGAAAGTGGAACAGCTAAAAGCCATGTTACGTGAACCTGTACGCCAGGCTTCGCATACTAACGAAATCCTAAAAGACGCAAGTCAAAAATTACAACAGTTATCCGAAAGCATTGGAATATCAGGAGCGAAATAATGGAAAAGACACTGGATGTATTTAAAACCCAGCAAACGCAAAATATTGAACTACTGAACAACCTGAGTCATTTCCTGCAACAGGGTGAATCTGTCGGTGTTCAGATGGATCCCAAATTGTTGCAGAAGTTGCAGGCCGCAAAAGAGAGTGCTGCGAATGGCAAGCTGCACATTGCTCTGATTGGTGGTTTTTCTGAGGGTAAAACCTCAATTGCCGCCGCCTGGATGGAAAAACTGGATAAATCCAGCATGAAAATCAGCCATCAGGAATCGTCCAACGAAGTCAAAATTTACGATGTGGGTTCAGATTTCGTGCTGATTGACACCCCCGGGTTATTCGGTTTTAAAGAGCAGTTCAATGAAGATATTCAGTCAATTGAAAAGTATAAGGATATGACGAAGAAGTACGTCAGCGAAGCGCACCTTGTACTGTATGTTATGAACTCCACTAATCCGATCAAAGAGAGCCACAAACAAGATCTGGAGTGGTTGTTTCGCACGCTGAATTTACTGGATCGCACTGTCTTTGTGCTCAGTCGTTTTGATGAAGTGGCTGATGTGGAAGATGAAGCCGATTATTATTCAAACGCCAGTATTAAACGTCAAAACGTTGCCTCCCGCTTACAAGACCTTATCGCCTTAACCCCGAAGGAACACGATGCATTGAGTATTGTGGCCGTAGCGGCAAACCCGTTTGATATGGGGATGGAATACTGGCTGGAGAATCCGGATAAATTTCGTGCTTTGTCACATATTAGTGAGTTACAGCAGGCCACCAGTAAAAAGATCGAGCATGGCGGCGGAATACTTGCGCTGGGTGAAGAGACAAAAAGAAGTGTTATTCGCGATGTTCTGACTCGCCAGTTACCAGTGGCGATTGAGAATGATGAACGGATTTCCCGGGAAGTTGCTGACCTTAGCGCGATCCATCAGCGCATGCGTAAAGAAATGGCTGCAATGGAAAGCAATATTTCAGAAACCCGCATCAAGCTAAAAGAATTCATCGTCGGCTATTTCAGTGACTTGATCCTGCAAGCCAAAGGATTGAGCCTGGAAACCTACACCGAATTTTTCGAACGTGAAGTTGGCGATAAAGGCATTATTATCTCCACGCGCTTAGAAAATGAATTTGAACGTCGGTTGCATACCGTTACTCAGGCATTACAACGCATGGAAATGGGTTATCAAGCTGATATCAGCCACTACAACGGCAATCTGACCGCCATGGGAAAACAGGGGCTGGATTATGTTGTAAAAAGCAAAATTATCAACAACACAACGGTTATCGCCGCGCGAGATGGCGTTGTTTCACTGGCGAAAATGGTTGGCGTTGATCTTGGTAAAATGCTGAAATTTAACCCGTGGGGGGCCTTAAACCTGGCTAAAGGATTGAATGGCGCATTGTCGGTACTGGGGCTGGCAATGGAAGCATGGGACTCATGGGAACAGCATAAGCGCGAAAAACTGTTTGCTGAGGCCGTTACTAAAATGGAAGAAAACTTCACCAGCCAGCGAGAGAACACGCTGGTAATGTTAGGTGCGTCAGATTTTATTCCTACATTTTTTACCGGTTACGCAAAACTGCACGATGAACTGGACTTACTTGAGCAATCGCTTAGTGAAAGTAAACAACGCCAGAAACGCTTTGCCGACTGGCGGTCACAAGCGGAGGCCATCGACGCTGAATTCACGCGTGTAAAGGCCTGAGAGATACGCTTACCGATGTTCTCCTGAAGAGGATGCGACATCAAACTAGCGTATTGCAACACGACAAAGCTCATAACGACCTTCGGCGTTCATATCCACTATTTTTTGGACTGCGCCCCAAAAGTTGATCACCGACTTAGTAAGGTGCAGTTTTCATCGCTCTGGCCAAATCATTAATCGCCACCTGACCGGAACCTGTCGATAGCAGTGGAAGGGATAGGGAATGCATATTTCTGACTGAACACCTTCGCCAGATACAGCAAGGGCCGGAGAGAAATCCCCGGCCCTTTTGCTTTTCCCGGGGATACTCCCAAACAGTAACCACGTTGATTTATGGCGATGTTACCACCCGTGGCAGTCACCTATTTTTTATGACTCAGGCAATCCCGATGAAATGCCACCCGCGCCATAAAAATCTCCCTCTGTTCATCAGTCATGTTACCTGCCATATCTCCGGGGTCGAGGCGCTTGCCGTTTTGCTCCAGCCTGATCAGGCTACGGGCAAGAAAATCCAGCCCGGTAAATGATGTACTGCTGTCGAATTTTGGTAGCGTGTTGACCTGCTCCCCGTTGATTAATACACCGCGATGTTAGTAATGTCTTCATAAGCCACATGAGGACATCCCCATGAAGAAGCGTTTTTAGGTATTTTGCCCTGTCGTTCATCCCGCAACTGCTTTACCCATCGCGTCATGGTAGAAAGACCCACATCCATAGCACTGGCCGCAGCTGCAACGGTGTAGTTCTGATCAAGGACCAACTGAGCGGATTCGCGTTTAAACTCTGCGCTGAAATTTCTTTTTTTCATTGAGGCACCTGTAATGTTCTGAGGTGAGCATATCACCTCTGTTCAGGTGGCCAAATTCAGTAAACCACTTCAGTTGAAATCAAAACTCGAATTAGTGAAAAAAGAGCAAGAGCTTATCAAAAAAAGAAAAATACCTGAATGGAACGGCGTAAACTTTATTGATAACAAAAAACAAAGATAAAAGAAAAGAGAATTTTCATAAAGAATGGGAAAGCACACTTTCAATCATTCAGAATATCTCAAGCCAGATAAATGATTACAGGCCTATATGGGTATTAGAAGATACACCGATGTTCTGGCAAACCGATCAGTTTTTACATGCTTATTATTATAAGCAAGTTCATCAGCAAGGTAATACTTATCCTTTTGAGGATTTTTATCGTACTAACAGTAAAAACCCACAAGCAGCATTGATGAGTATACTCTCCTGGTGGAAAAGCCTATCAGTTCCGCCGTCTAATGAGGATATTCATCTTGGGATTTACGCTCCCTACATTCACGAAAACTTGTCAAAAAATAATATTGGCTCATTGACTGAGGATAAGCTCCATCAAATATTCTATTCTACACATGCAACAATGGACCATGTGATAAAAATGAGTACTGAAACATTTGTCCAACCTGCCACAAAATCATTAAACAAGAAAGATCGTGCCGTTTTATTTACAAAATGAATCATGGGCCAAACAAATCAAAAAGGCGTGACTATTGCTGAATTACTCAATTATGTGCTCTACGGTGGAATGCCTTCTTTTATGTGGGAAAGGATCTATCAGGCAGGGAAAGATGAGCAATATAAATTCCAGCATTACGGTATTAACTCCATTGCTGAAGTTGTTGGCTGGGCCAGACCTGATGATACGCCTCCCAGAAATGGCAGAACCAATAAAGCATTGCGGGCATTGGGCCATCCAGTACATGTGAATATTTGAACATATCCCTCCCTACTCCAGTAAATATAACTCTCACTCAATGAAGCAGTTCAAAGGCGTGCTCAGTTGACTAGAACACGCCTACCGGTGACAGATAGTACAAAATAGAGTTATTTTACATATCAATACTCTATCCAATCGGCCAAAATCACTATGCATATTACTTTGAACCCAGAATGATTTTTCCCATTAAAGCATGCTTTGATTCAGGCACTTCGCGGCGTTTATGTGACTTTATGGAAGAAATGTACTCTCATACTGCAAGTTTCTCTGAAACTAATTTGCCACATAAGTCTCTTTTCTTACATGGGGCCATGGAGCTTTGCAAAATCAAACGGACTAACCCCTTTCTCCCGATTAGCATCCAGAAAATCAGCCCACCATTGCAGCATCAGTTTGCGTTCTTCAAGAAACTCCGCCCTGTGAATATAAGCTGCACGTACACCGTTACGTTCCTGATGGCTCATCTGGCGCTCCACTGCATCCCTGGACCATAATCCTGACTCAATCAGTGAGCTACAGGCCATAGCCCTGAAGCCGTGACCACATACATCGACCTTTGTATCGTAGCCCATCAGGCGTAATGCGTTATTCACCGTATTTTCACTCATGGGCTTCCAGGGATTGTGGTCGCCAGTGAAAATCAGTTCATGTTCTCCGCTGATGGTCTGTATCTGCTGCAGAATATCCAGCGCCTGAGTAGAGAGTGGCACCAGATGCTCTGTCCGCATTTTTGAACCACGATGCGAATACTTGACCCCGTCAATAGGTTTCCGCTCTGGAGGAATGGTCCACATGGCTTTCTTGAAGTCGATCTCAGTCCACCTGGCAAAGCGAAGTTCACTGGAACGGATGAAGATAAGCAGGGTAAGATTAGTTGCCAGTCGTGTGAGAGGTTGGCCTCTGTAAGCATCCAGTCGTTCAAGGAGCTCTGAAATGCGATTTAAGGCGAGAGCAGGGCGGTGCTGGCGTTTCACTGTCGTTAATGCGCCAGCCATATCGACAGCGGGATTATAGCTGATAATGCCGGACTGAGCAGCATAACGCATGATTGCTGTGATTCGTTGCTGGAGGCGGGCAGCTATCTCATATATCTCTTTGGCTTCGGCTGCTTTAACAGGAACAAGCAGGTCTGGTGTTTTCAGTGTGGTGATATCGCGTGAACCGATAAAAGGAAATACATGGGTTTCAAGGCTTTTAAGGGTTTTCTCGCTGTGCGACTCAGACCATTTTTTATTGCTGCTGTGCCATTGCCGGGCGATAGTTTCAAAAGTATGGGTGATATCGGGTACAGACTTCTTTGCTCGCTTTTGTTCGCAGGGGTCAATACCTTCGGCTATTTGCTTCCTGGCACTATCCCGCTTCTCTCTGGCCTCTGACAATGAGATGTCCGGATACACACCAAGAGCAAGCGTTTTTTCTTTGCCAAGGAAGCGATAGCGGAGGCGCCAGTAGCGGGAACCATTGGGATGAACAAGCAAAAACATATTGCCGCTGTCAGCGAGTTTATAAGGTTTTTCATCCGGTTTAGCTGCACGGATTTTAGCGTCAGTGAGCGCCATTGGTGAGGTCTCCTGATAGTAAAAGGGGTATAAATTTTATCGAATCAGACTATACCCTCAGTTGTACCCTCGCAAGGGACTTGATGTGGGTTGAAGTTGATTGAGTTGGGTGGAGTTAAAATATTATAAAGGTGTTGATTTCGGCGGGCTTTGAATGCAAAAACGGACCTCCGTGGAGGTCCGTTGATATGAATTTGGTGCCCGGACTCGGAATCGAACCAAGGACACGGGGATTTTCAATCCCCTGCTCTACCGACTGAGCTATCCGGGCAACGGGGCGCATTAAACCCGATCTGCCCGGTGTCGTCAACGAAAAATGTTGTTTTCGTTACGGACTGCGCAATCTCTCACCATTTCGCCGCATCCTTAAGCGAAAAAGTGCGTCCAGAGCGCGGAGAGCGGCATGGCGAGCAGCAGCGCGGGCAGCATGTTCACCACGGCAAACATCTTGATCCCACAGATGCGCAGCCCTGTTGCCAGCAGCAGCAGGCCGCCGACGGCGGTAAAGTCTGCCATCATCGCCGGCGTAGTGAGCGGGAGAATTAACGTGGCGCAGGTAGCCAGTGCCAGCTGGATAAGCAGCATCGGCACGCAAATCGCCGCGACGGCAATGCCGAGCGTGGTGGCAAAAATGGTGGCGGTGAAGAAATCCAGAAACGCTTTTGCAATCAAAATGCTCGGGTCGCCCGTCATCCCTTCCTGCATCGAACCGAAAATCCCGGTGCCGCTGGCGCAAAACAGAATAATGATGGCGACGTAGTTCTGAATAAACGTCTCGTGCGTGCCGTGCTTCGCCTTGCCCGGTCGGGCTATCAGGTTTTTGGCTTTGCCTACCGCATTATTGATGCCTTTTTCCAGATAGCAAAACTCGCCAATCAGCGCGCCGAGCAGGGTGGCCAACACCATCACCGGCAGGTTGGCGCATTTGACCACTAGCAGAATACCGATCCCTAACGAGGCCAGGCCGAATATCGAGGGCATGGATGAGCGGATACGCTCCGGCAGCCGCTGGCTCAGCACTGCGCCGAGTACGCCGCCCAGCAATACGGCTCCTGCGTTGATAAATGGCCCGATAACCACGCTTAACTCCTGTTATTTAATCATTGATATTGCATTATTATGGCACGTCAGCGCTGCGCGGGCCTTAGCTTTGGGTGATATTAGTGCATACTGATTCCTTCTTGCACCTCAAAATAAAAGGTGACATTATTGCGCGAATTTTCTCCTCCCTGTCTCACCGTTCGGTGAGGGTAATTGCGCTTATGAAAACCATGAAAATCGCCGTCAGCCGCGAGCTGCTCTCAACGGTGTCTACGCATCGCGAAAAGGTGACGCTGGACAGCACGGATTTCACCGATGTGGCAGCCGTCGTCATGACGACGACAGAGAGTCGCAGCGGCATCCTTGCCTTGCTGAAACGCACGGGCTTTCATTTACCGGTGTTTATTTTCTCTCAGGAGCCAACGGAGGTGCCTGACGGCGCCACCGCGGTCATCTCGGGTAAAGCTCAGGAGTTTCTGGAACTGGAGACTGCTGCCAGCCGTTACGAAGAGAACCTGCTGCCGCCGTTTTTCGACACCCTGAGTCAGTATGTGGAGATGGGCAACAGCACTTTCGCCTGTCCGGGCCACCAGCACGGCGCGTTTTTCAAAAAGCATCCGGCAGGGCGGCAGTTCTATGATTTCTTCGGTGAGAACGTGTTCCGCGCCGACATGTGCAATGCCGACGTGAAGCTGGGCGATCTGCTGATCCACGAAGGGTCCGCCAAGCATGCGCAAAAATTCGCGGCGAAGGTCTTCAACGCGGATAAAACCTACTTCGTGCTGAACGGCACGTCGGCGGCCAACAAGGTGGTGACCAACGCGCTGCTCACCCGCGGCGATCTGGTGCTGTTCGACCGCAACAACCATAAATCTAACCACCACGGGGCGCTGATCCAGGCGGGCGCCACGCCGGTTTACCTTGAGGCCGCACGTAACCCGTTTGGCTTTATTGGCGGGATTGACGACCACTGCTTTGACGACGCGTATCTGCGGGACCTGATCCGCGAGGCGGCGCCGGAGAAGGCCGACGAGCCGCGTCCGTTCCGCCTGGCGATCATTCAGCTTGGCACCTACGACGGGACGATCTACAACGCCCGTCAGGTGATCGACAAGATCGGCCATCTGTGCGACTACATTCTCTTTGACTCCGCCTGGGTAGGCTACGAGCAGTTTATTCCGATGATGGCGGAAACGTCCCCGCTGTTGCTGGAACTGAACGAGAACGATCCGGGCATTTTCGTGACCCAGTCGGTGCACAAACAGCAGGCCGGGTTCTCGCAAACCTCGCAGATCCATAAAAAGGATAACCATATCCGCGGCCAGGCGCGTTTCTGCCCGCACAAGCGGCTGAACAACGCCTTTATGCTGCATGCCTCCACCAGCCCGTTTTACCCGCTGTTCGCGGCGCTGGATGTGAATGCCAAGATCCACGAAGGGGAAAGCGGGCGCAGGCTGTGGGCCGAGTGTGTGGAGCTGGGCATTGAGGCGCGCAAGGCCATCATCGCCAACTGTCATAAGATCAAGCCGTTTATCCCACCGGTGGTGGCGGGGCGGCCGTGGCAGGATCATCCGACGCACGCCATTGCCAGCGAGCTGCGCTTCTTCAGCTTCGAGCCGGGGGCCAAATGGCACGGATTTGAGGGCTATGCGAGCGAGCAGTACTTTGTTGACCCGTGCAAGCTGCTGCTGACCACGCCGGGCATTGATGCCGAAACCGGGGAGTACACCGATTTCGGGATCCCGGCGACGATTCTGGCGCACTACCTGCGTGAAAACGGCATCGTGCCGGAAAAATGCGACCTTAACTCGATCCTGTTCCTGCTGACGCCTGCCGAAAGCAGCGAGAAGCTGGCGCAGCTGGTGGCAATGCTGGGACAGTTTGAACAACATATTGAAGACGACACCCCGCTGGCCGACGTGCTGCCGACGATCTTCCAGAAATACCCGGTGCGCTATCGGGATTATACCCTTCGCCAGCTGTGTCAGGAGATGCACGATCTCTACGTCAGCTTCGACGTGAAGGATTTGCAGAAGGCGATGTTCCGCAAGGAGAGCCTGCCTGAGGTGGTGATGAACCCGCAGGATGCCAATCAGGCGTATATTCGCGGGAACGTGGAGCTGGTTCGCATACGGGATGCCGAAGGGCGTATAGCTGCCGAAGGGGCGCTGCCCTATCCGCCGGGCGTGCTGTGCGTGGTGCCGGGTGAAGTCTGGGGCGGGGCGGTACAGCGTTACTTCCTGGCGCTGGAGGAGGGCATCAACCTGCTGCCGGGCTTCTCGCCGGAGCTGCAGGGCGTTTACAGCGAGAAGGATGCCGACGGGATTAAGCGGCTATATGGATATGTGTTGAAGTAGACTCTCCCCCGAACGTAGGCCGGGTAAGCGTTAGCGCCACCCGGCGATTTGCCCGGTGGCGCAAGCTTACCGGGCCAACAATATCGCTTCAGGCTTCTGCGCGGCGGTACATCCTCCTTGGATGCCCAATCTTGCCGTACAGCATCTCCACCGTCAGAAAACCCGCCTCCACGCAGTGCTCCAGATAGCGACGGGTGGTGGTTTTACTCAATCCCGTCTCGCTCACCACCTCATCCACGGTAAAGCAGTGCGTTGCCTTGTCGTTAAACAGCGACTGCACCCGCGCCAGCGTGTTTTCCTCAATGCCCTTGCTGCCGTTGTCCTGGCGGTAGTTTTTCGCCTGAAGCTGATAGAGCGAATCGACGTTCTGCTGGTCGACAATCTTCCAGACGCGCTGCTGTTCGGCAAACTGCACAAACCGCTCCAGCGACTGGCTGAGCCGCTTCCAGGAGACGGGTTTGAGGATGTAGTCGAACGCGCCGTTGCGGATCGCCTGGCTGCAGGTGTCCATATCGCTGGCGGCAGTAATAAAAATGACCGAGCAGTTGGCGCGGGCCAGCATGGGGTTATTGATCAGCGAGATCCCTTTGCCGTCCGGCAGATAGTTATCCAGCAGCACCAGCTGCGGCTGTTTGCTTGCAAGCTCTGCCTGGGCCGCAGCCAGCGACGAGGCAATGCCCACCAGCCTCAGACGCGGATGCTTGCTTATCAGCTCCGCGTGCAGTTGCGCCAGCTCGTTCTCGTCTTCAACAATCAGTACGTCGATAAGTTCATGTTGCATAGTCGGTGTCTTCCAGTTGCCGGGCGGTTCCCGTGGCCGGGATAAACAGGGAGAAAATGGCGCCGCGCGGGATATTATCGGCAACTTCTATCGCGCCGCCAGCCTGTGTGACATAGCTTTCGATCAGATACAGACCAATCCCATGATCGCCGCGCGTTTTGGTGGTGATGCCGCGCTCAAAGATCCGCTCACGGATCTCCGGCTTGATGCCAACGCCCTGGTCGGCCACTTCAATAATCAGCTCCTGGTCGCTGAGCTTTATCAGCACCTCCACCGGCGCGTGGGGAAGCGGCGACCGCTGCGTCGCTTCGATAGCGTTATCCAGCAGGTTGCCAATAATCGAAATCAGCTCTTGCTCCCCCAACGGCAGGAACGGCCTGTCCAGCCGACAGGCCGGGTCGAAACTCAGCTCGACCCCTTTCTCCCGCGCGCGGGCGGCTTTCCCCAGCAGCAGGCCGCACAGGGTCGGGGAGCTGAAGCGCGAAGAGATAAAGTCCAGCAGCTCCTGAGCGTGTTCAGACTGCGCCTGAATGTAGCCAATCGCCTCCTCATAGCGGCCCATATGCAGCAGACCGGAGAGGGTGGTCATCCGGTTTAACTGCTCATGACGCATGATGCGAAGGTTATCGACGTAGCGTTTGACCTGGCTGAGCTGGGCGCTCAGCGAGTCGATCTCGTTGCGATCGCGGAAGGTGATCACCCAGCCCTGCAGCGATCCCTCAAGCATGATGTGGACCCGGCTGGCAATCACCGTGAGATCGTTAAAACGGCAAATCTCATCATGGGTATCTTTCGCCAGCATCGTCTGCGTGTCGAAGAACGGGACCGGATCGATCACCTGGCTTATCAGCTGCCCGCGAAGCTCGCGGGCCGGCTGGCTCAGCCCCAGCAGCTTGCGCGCCGCCTGGTTGATGACTTCAATCCGCCTTTGATCGTCAATGGCAATTACGCCTTCATAAATAGACTCCATCAACGCCTTCTGCTGGCGCACCAGCAGGCCGATCTCTCGCGGCTCGAGGGAGAAGATCTGCTTCTTAATACTGCGGGTAAAGAACCAGGAGAAGATAAAGAGAGCAATCAGCAGCAGCACCGCGGCAATCAGGATATTGACCACTTTACTGACGGTAATGGTGTCCAGGTAGCTGGTGAGATAGCCGACCGAAACAATGCCGACCACCTGTCCGGCAGCGTTGAAGATGGGGGCCTTACTGCGCAGCGAAATACCCAACCCGCCTTTGCGGATGGTGGTGGTGCTTTTACCCTGCAATACGGCTTCGTTGTCACCGCCTACCAGCGTGGTGCCCACTCTGTCGGCGAAGACGGAGTGAAAAAGATGCTGGCCCTTATTATCACCAATCACAATAAAGCTGGCGTCACTGTGCGCAGAAATCTTCTGCATAAAATCATGGATGGCGGCGATATTCTTTTGTTCAACTTCATGTCGCAATGTTGGAATAAGCGCAATCTCTTCAGCCTGTATTTTGGCGCGCGTACTCATTTCCTGATAAAGCTGTTTCCCGACATCGGCATAATAATATCCGCCCAGTAACGCAAAAAGCACTGAGAAAAAGGCAACCAGCGAAATAAACAGCTTTATCTGAAAAGAGACTTTCATAACTCTCACGCAAGGTAGCGACAAAGAACGCCAATATATCATCTTTTTTCGCGCGGACGTCCGCTTTGCCGAAAACTTGTGATCCCTTGCACAGCGGGCGTTGTAAAAGCGTTATCCCAAAGACGGGTGGCCTCTGGCTGCACGAATAAATGTTATTTGTTTGTTCAATTCAGAAAAGAAACCATAAAAACCACGGCCATAAATAAGGCGTAAATCACATTAAATAAAAGAAACCATTAAAACCATAGCTGCCATTAAAACTTCGCTTTTAATATGCCATTCCTCACATAAAGTAAGCCTTTGTGACTCTAAGCTGAACGCACAAAATAACCAAGGGGCTTATTATGAGCACAACTGACGATTCTTTCTCTGTTACCCACGACCCGATTGAAATTCAGCGACCTTCGCTTAAAGAGCGCTGGTGGCATATTATGGATACCTGGAAAATCGGGATTATTCCTCTGCCGCTGTTCGTTCTGGCGGGCGCGCTGATCGCCATTGATTGCCTGGGCGGAAAACTGCCGAGCGATATCGTGGTGATGGTGGCGACGCTGGCCTTCTTCGGCTTTGCCTGCGGTGAGTTTGGCAAACGCCTGCCGATTGTCGGCAAGCTCGGCGCGGCGGCGATTTGCGCCACCTTTATCCCTTCCGCGCTGGTCTATTATGGCCTGCTGCCGGACGTGGTGGTCGAGTCTACGACCAAGTTCTACAAATCCACCAACATTCTCTACCTCTATATCTGCTGCATTATTGTCGGCAGCATCATGAGCATGAACCGCACGGTGCTGATTCAGGGCTTCCTGCGCATCTTCTTCCCGATGCTGTGCGGCGAAATCGTCGGCATGCTGGTGGGGATGGGCGTCGGCCTGGCGCTGGGTCTTGAGCCATTCCAGATCTTCTTCTTTATCATCCTGCCGATCATGGCGGGCGGCGTCGGGGAAGGGGCAATCCCGCTTTCCATCGGCTATGCCACCCTGCTGCATATGGACCAGGGCGTGGCGCTCGGACGCGTGCTGCCGATGGTCATGCTCGGCGGTCTGACTGCCATCATCATCTCCGGCTGCCTGAACCAGCTGGGCAAGCGTTATCCGCACCTGACCGGTGAAGGCCAGCTGATGCCTAACCGCGCCAATGCCGATGCCACCGTCTCTCAGCCTGCGTTCTCCGGCAAAGCGGATGTGACCACCATCGCCTCCGGCGCGCTGCTGGCGGTGCTGCTCTACATGCTGGGCATGCTCGGCCACAAGCTGATTGGCCTGCCTGCGCCGGTCGGCATGCTGTTTATGGCGGTGCTGGTGAAGCTTTGCAACGGTGCTTCTCCACGTCTGCTGGAAGGCTCGCAGGTGGTGTACAAATTCTTCCAGACCTCTGTGACCTACCCGATTCTCTTTGCCGTTGGCGTGGCCATCACCCCATGGCATGAACTGGTGGCCGCCTTCACGCTGACCAATCTGCTGGTGATTATCAGCACCGTCTCCGCGCTGGTGGCGACCGGGTTCTTCGTCGGCAAAAAGATTGGCATGCACCCGATTGATGTCGCCATCGTCTCCTGCTGCCAGAGCGGCCAGGGCGGTACCGGCGACGTGGCGATCCTGACCGCAGGCAACCGCATGAGCCTGATGCCGTTCGCCCAGATTGCTACCCGTATCGGCGGGGCGATTAACGTCTCCATCTCACTGCTGATTCTGGGCAACTTCCTCGTTTAAGTTTTCAGGAAAGAACAATGAAACTCGCAAGCTTTTTATACCAGGGAAAACGCAGCTACGGCATCGTCCAGGCCGACGGCGTGATTGATTTGGGCCGCCGTCTGGGCGACCGCTACAGCGACCTTAAGGCGCTGCTGCAGGGCAACGGGCTGGCGCAGGCCACCCGCTATCTGAACGATGCCGTGGACGTGCCGCTGAGCGCCATCACCTTCTTACCGGTGATTGAGCAGCCGGAAAAAATCCTCTGCGTGGGCATGAACTACGCCGACAAGCGCAAGGAGTTTGACCAGCACAACCCGGCCCCGACGCTGTTTGTCCGCTTCCCGGACTCACAGACCGGCCACAACGAGCCGGTGCTGAAGCCGCGCCACTCCAGCGAATTCGACTACGAAGGCGAGCTGGCGGTGATCATCGGTAAAGGCGGAGAGAACATCAGCCGCGACGATGCCCTGCGCCACGTGGCGGGCTACAGCTGCTACATGGACGGCTCCGCCCGCGACTGGCAGCACACCTGGTTCACCGCCGGTAAAAACTGGCGTCAGACCGGCGCGTTTGGCCCGTGGATGGCGACGGCGGATGAGATCCCCGATCCGCACCAACTGGCGATTCGCACCTGGCTGAACGGCCGCATGGTGCAGGAAGACAACACCAGCAGCATGATCCACAAGGTTGCAGAGCTGATCGAGTACATCAGCACCTTCACCCGCTTAAGTCCTGGCGATGTGATCATCACCGGATCCCCTGGCGGGGTGGGTAAAAAGCGTAACCCGCCGCTGTTTATGAAAGAGGGCGATCGCATTGAGGTGGAGATTGAGCATATCGGTCATCTGAGCAACGTGATCGTGGAAGCGCCAGCCGTCGGGCTTGCGGCAGCACATTAAGTAAGGCGGCAACATGCACTCGCAACCCATCGATTTTCGCCACACGCTGGTGGCGAAACATCCGGAACGCTTAAGTCAGATCCGTTATCTGCTGGCAGACAGCGGCCTTGGTCTGGACAACGACATCACGCTGTTCGTCGAAGCCTGGTCCGGCTCGCAGCTGGTGGGTTGCGCAGGGCTTGCCGCCAACGTCATCAAGTGCGTAGCGGTTAACGAGCAGCTTCGCGGCGAGAACCTCAGCGCGCGGCTGCTGGCGGAGGTGCAAAATGCGGCGCTGGAGCGCGGCCATTTTCACCTCTTCCTCTGCACCCGGCCGTGCAACCGGGAGCGCTTTGCCCGCAGCGGCTTCTGGCCTATCGCCCAGAGCGAGAACAACGCGGTGCTGATGGAAAACACGCCGCAGGGGATCGAACGCTACTGCCGTTCTCTGCGCGCGAGCCGCAGGTGTGGGGAGAATATTGGCGCCATCGTGATGAACGCCAATCCGTTTACCCTCGGCCACCGCCATCTGGTGGAGCAGGCGGCGGCGCAGTGTGACGCCCTGCATCTGTTCGTGGTGCGCGAAGACGCGTCGTTCTTCCCGTTCAGCGCGCGTCTCGAGATGGTGCGCGCGGGCGTGGCGCATCTGCCGAACGTGGTGGTGCATGAAGGCTCGCAGTACATCATTTCCCGCGCCACGTTTCCGGCCTACTTCCTGAAGGAGACCGGCAAGGTGCAGCAGGCGTGGAGCGAGATCGACGTGCTGATCTTCCGGGACTTCATCGCCCCGGCGCTCGGCATCACGCACCGCTTCATCGGCTCGGAGCCGTTCTGCGACATCACCCGCCAGTACAACCAGACGCTGCACGACCTGCTGGCCTCGCATATCGAGGTGGTGGAAATGCCGCGCATCAAGGCCACCGGTAACGCCATATCGGCGTCCGAAGTGCGCCGCTTACTGAAGACACAGCAGTTTTCCCGGATCCGGGAGATTGTCCCGGACTCCACCTTCACGCATCTCGAAACGCATTACCGTGCGAGTGCGGAAGTCGCTTAACTACCAGGAATTTATCATGAAAATTGTAAGGGAGGCGCTGGCCGGAACGCAGGAGTCCAGCGACCTGATGGTGAAAATTGCTCCCGCTCACGGTGAGCTGGAGATCGTCATCCACAGCGAAGTGATTAAGCAGTTTGGCGAACAAATTCGCCAGGTGGTCAACGACACATTGCGCGCCATGAACGTGCACCAGGGATTAATCATTATTGAAGACAAAGGGGCGCTGGACTGTGTGATCCGCGCCCGCCTGCAAAGCGCGCTGATGCGTGCCGCCGATGAACAGGCCATCAACTGGGGGGCGCTGAAATGAGCAAACTCCGCCGCAGTATGCTGTTCCTGCCAGGCGCTAACGCCGCCATGCTCTCTACCGCCTTTATCTACCGTCCCGACTCTATCATGTTTGACCTTGAGGACGCCGTTGCCCTGCGCGAGAAGGATACGGCGCGCATGCTGGTGTTCCACGCGCTGCAGCACCCGATGTATCAGGATATCGAAACCGTGGTGCGCATTAACCCGCTGAGCACGCCGTTTGGTCTGCTGGATCTGGAAGCCGCAGTGCGGGCCGGCGTGGACGTGATCCGTCTGCCGAAAACCGATACTCCGGACGACATTTACGAGCTGGAGGGCCACCTCGAGCGCATCGAGCAGGCGTGCGGCCGTGAGGTCGGCTCCACCCGCGTGATGGCGGCGATTGAATCGGCCATTGGCGTCATTAACGCCGTGGCGATTGCCCGCAGCTCTCCGCGCCTCATCGGCATTGCGCTGGCCGCCTTTGACTACGTGATGGACATGCAGACCGAGCGCGGCGACGGCACCGAGCTGTTCTACGCCCGCTGCGCCGTGCTGCACGCCGCCCGCGCGGCGGGTATCGACGCCTTCGACGTGGTGTGGTCAGACGTTAACGACGAGGCCGGGTTCCTGCGTGAGGTCGATCTGATCCGCAAGATGGGCTTCAACGGCAAATCGCTGATTAACCCGCGCCAGATTGACCTGCTGCACAACGCCTACGCCCCGACGCAGGAAGAGGTGGATCACGCCAGAAGGGTGATTGAGGCGGCAGAAGAGGGCGAGCGTAACGGCCTGGGCGTGGTGTCGCTCAACGGCAAAATGGTGGATGCACCGATTATTAACCACGCGCAGGTGGTGCTGGAGCGCGCGGCGGCCTCCGGCGTGCGTCGGTAAGGATAAGACAATGAATCAGACTGAACTTCTTCACGTGAATTTTCCCCATCTGCGGGACTTAAAACCGTTTGATACCGCCCACAGCGCCACGCCGTGGCTGGCGGACAGCGATGCGAAGCACAGCCGCAAGCTGTGTGCCTCCATTGAAGAGGCGGTTAAACGCTGCGGCCTGCATGACGGGATGACCATCTCCTTCCACCATGCGTTTCGCGAAGGCGACCGGGTGATCAACACCGTCGTGGCGCTGCTGGCGCGGATGGGCTTCAAAAACCTGACGCTGGCCTCCAGCTCGCTGATGACCTGCAACGACGCGCTGATCGAGCATATTGAAAGCGGCGTCATCACCCGGATTTACACCTCGGGCATGCGCGGCAGGCTGGCAGACGCCATCTCCCACGGGCTGATGGACGAGCCGGTGCAAATTCACTCCCACGGCGGGCGCGTGAAGCTGCTCCAGGACGGCGAGCTGAATATCGACGTGGCGTTTCTCGGCGTGCCGTGCAGCGATGCGTTTGGCAACGCCAACGGGACGCACGGAAAATCGTGCTGCGGCTCGCTGGGCTACGCCATGGTGGACGCGCACTTTGCCCGCAAAGTGGTGCTGCTGACCGAAGAGCTGGTGCCGTTCCCCAATATGCCCGCCAGCCTGGTGCAGGACCAGGTGGACTACATCGTGCAGGTGGAGAGCGTGGGCGACCCGGCGAAAATCAGCGTCGGCGCGGCGCGCGTCACCAGCAACCCGCGCGAGCTGATGATTGCCCGCTATGCGGCGGATGTGATCGAGCATTCCGGCTACTTTAAACCGGGCTTCTCGATGCAGACCGGCTCCGGCGCGGCGGCAACGGCCTGCACCCGCTTTATGGAAGAGAAGATGGAGCGCAGCGGCGTGAAGGCGCGCTTTGCTCTCGGCGGCATCACCGGAAGCCTGGTGGATCTGCACGAGAAGGGGCTCATCGAAAAGCTGCTCGATACCCAGTGCTTTGACGGTCAGGCGGCGGCCTCGCTGGCGCGTAACCCGAACCACGTGGAGATCTCCACCAACGTCTACGCCAACCCCGGCAGCAAGGCGGCAAGCTGCGACCAGCTCGACGTGGTGATCCTCAGCGCCCTGGAAATCGACGTCGAGTTCAACGTCAACGTTATCACCGGCTCCGACGGCGTGATGCGCGGCGCGTCCGGCGGGCACTGCGACGTGGCCGCCGCGGCGAACCTGACCATTGTGGTCGCGCCGCTGCTGCGCAGCCGCATTCCGACGGTGGTGAAGCGCGTTACCACGCGCCTTACGCCGGGGGAGAGCATCGATGTCCTGGTTACCGATCACGGCATCGCGGTCAACCCGGCGCGCCCCGAAATCCGCGAGCGGCTGCTGGAAGCCGGGCTGAAGGTTGTGGATATCAACGCGCTGTATGAACGGGCGATCTCCCTGACCGGCGTCCCGAAACCGATTGAGTTCACCGACAAAATCGTCGGGGTGATCCGCTACCGCGACGGCAGCGTGATCGACACCGTGCGACAGGTGAAGGAGGAAGTATGACTTTAGCGACACCCGTGCGGGCGGGTGTCAGCCTTGACGAACTGCTGGCGGCGAAAGAGCGCCGCGCAGCGCGCCAGGCTGACATGCTTGAGCACTATCAACAACCGGTGATCTCCCTCACGCTGGTCACGCCAGGGGAAATCAAGGACTGCCTGCGCTACCGCAATACCATGGGCGTGGCGCTGCAGATGTGCGACCAGCTGCTGTGGGAAAACCGTTGGCAGGTGCTGGACCGCCAGGTGCTGTGGCTCCCGACCGGGCCCGAAGCCCTGTGGTGCGTGGCCCATCCGGCGGTGGAAATCAAAGCGCACTGTGCGGATCTGGAGCAGACGCACCCGCTCGGCAGGCTGTGGGATCTGGACGTGATTTGCCCTCAGCACGGCCACGTCGGGCGTCAGTCGCTGGGGGCGAATCTCAGGCGCTGCCTGATCTGCGACGCGCCCGCCCACGCCTGTTCCCGTTCGCGCAACCACCCCGTTGAGCAGGTGGTTTCCCGCGTGGAGAAGACGATCGATGACTGGTTTGCTCGCGACTAAACCGCGCCCGGCTGACGTGCCCGCGCTTGCCGAAGCGGCGCTGTGGCAGGAGCTGGAGCTGACGCCCAAGCCGGGGCTGGTGGACAGGCTCAACAACGGTTCCCATCGCGATATGGACCACGCGCTGTTTGTCCGCAGCATTGCGGCGATTACGCCGTGGTTTTCGCGCTTTGCCGAGCTGGGCAGCGCGCATGCGGATAAACCGGCTGGGGAACAGCTACGACTTCTCCGCCCGATGGGGCTGGCCTGCGAGCAGGCGATGTATGCCGCGACGAACGGAGTGAACACCCACAAGGGCGGGATTTTTGCCCTGGGTTTACTGTGCTTCGCCGCCGGGCGTGTGAAAAATGTCTCCGCAGAGAGCCTCTGCTGTGAGGTGAGTAACATCTGCCGCGGGCTGGTGTCGCGGGAGCTGGCCGCACGCAGCGGACAGGCGACGGCGGGCGAGCGGCAGTTTAAGCAGTACGGCTTAACCGGCGCGCGCGGTGAGGCGGAGAGCGGCTTTGCGACGGTGCGTCAGGCGCTGGCGCAGTGGAATGGACATTCACTTCACGGCCTGCTGTTGCGTCTGATGGCCGTCAATCAGGACAGCAATCTGGTATCTCGCGGTGGCATGGAAGGGCTGCGCTACGTTCAGGGCTACGCGCGGGAACTGCTGGCTAACGGCTGGGACCGCGAGGCGTTGATCAGAATGGATAACGCACTGATTGAACGGAACCTGAGCCCGGGCGGCAGCGCGGATTTATTGTCGGTAGGGTGGGTGCTGTCTGGAATAAAATAGCCGGGTGGCGGCTTCGCCTTACCCGGCCTACGGTCTGGTTTTGTAGGCCCGGTAAGCGCAGCGCCACCGGGCACTACAATCAATGCGCGATCGGCTGCGCACCGTGTGGTTCACGCACGTGCTTGTACTTGAACAGTGCGATGAACGCGAAGAACAGCACCAGCGAGTACGCCGCGAAGATCAGCCACACCGGCTGCCAGTTGGTGATGCCGTTGGTGGTGTACATCTCAACCACTTTACCGCTCACCACGCCGCCCAGAATACAGCCGAAGCCGTTGGTCATCATCAGGAACATACCCTGCGCGCTGGCGCGGATTTCAGGCTTCACTTCTTTTTCCACAAACACCGAACCGGAGATGTTGAAGAAGTCGAAGGCGCAGCCGTAAACAATCATCGACAGCACCAGCAGCACGGTGCCGAACGGGCTTGGGTCGCCGTAGGCGAACAGACCGAAGCGCAGCATCCACGCCGCGATACTGATCAGCATGACGTTCTTGATGCCGTAGCGGCTCAGGAAGAACGGGATGGTCAGGATGAACAGCGTCTCAGAGATCTGAGAGATGGACATCATCACCGACGCATGCTCAACGATAAAGCTGCCGGAGAACAGCGGATTGTTATCGAAGCTGTGCAGGAAGGTGTTGCCGAACATGTTGGTGATCTGCAGCTCCGCGCCCAGCAGCATGGAGAAGATGAAGAAGATCGCCATGCGTTTGTTTTTGAACAGCGCGAAGGCATCCAGGCCGAGCATGGTGCTCCAGCTCTGGTTTTTCTGCTGGTTAGACACCGGAATGGTTGGCAGCGTCAGGGTGAAGATCGCCAGCAATACGGAGAGCGCCGCACCGATATAGAGCTGCATATGGCTCAGTTCGAAGCCCGCGAAGCTCACGCCCCACATCGCCATGATAAAGCCGATGGTGCCCCAGATACGGATTGGCGGGAAATCGGTCACGATATCCATATCCGCGGACTTCAGGCGGTAGTAGGAGATGGTGTTGATCAGCCCAAGCGTTGGCATATAGGCCAGCGAGTTAAGCAGGATCACCATGAACATCGCCCCCGGCGTGGTCACCTGGGCTGCCATAAACAGCGTCCCCGCGCCCACCAGGTGGCAAAGCATGTACAGCCATTTGGCGCTTAACCATTTATCCGCCACGATCCCCAGCAGCGTTGGCATGAAGACAGCCGCAATACCGAGCGAGCTGTAGACGGCACCGATTGACGCACCATCGAACTTGAGCGTCACAAACATATAGGAGCCGAGTGTAGTCAGCCAGCTACCCCACAGGCAGAACTGCAGAAACGACAATATTTTAAGCTGCAGCTTAAGGTTCATGTTACTTTCCTCACAAGTGAGCGGGAGATATGTTGTTATAGAAACATTCAGGGTTGTTATTTGATGCAATTCTATCAGTTGGCAACGATATGTTTTGTTACCTCCCGCAAAAAAATGCAATCCACATTAATTTGCAGTTTGGATTGTGATGCAAATAACATTTTCGTATGGGTGGGGGGAAGCAGAACACCTTCTCCTTGCAGGAGAAGGTGTGCGGATCACCGGCGACGGTAGTTCTTCTGCGCCGTATTCACCTTATACAGATAACGACGGGATTCCGCGGACGGGTGGCGGGTGGTCAGGGTGGCGTAGACATCCCCTGGCGCCATGCTGTTGATGATGTTTGCGGCCTGCACTTTGTCATTTGAGAAGACACGCAGCACGCTGCCCGCGCCGCCGTTATAGGCGGTGATCACCGCATAGCGACGCGACGTCGGGTTGTCGATGCCGCCGAGGTAGACATTGTTCAGCATCGCCAGATAGGCCGTGCCGGTATCAATGTTGCTCTGCGGGTCGAACAGATAGCTGCGGCTCGGCGTGCCGGATTTCCCCTGCGCGCGGAACACGTCTTTACCGGCGCTGTGCTGCACCACCTGCATCAGCCCCAGGGCGTCGGAACGGCTTACCGCATACGGGTTAAACGAGGATTCGGTCTGCATAATCGCCAGGATCAGCGACTCATCCACGCCGTACTTACGCGAGGCCTGACGCACCATGCCCAGATACTTATGCGCACGCTTGTCGAGGTGGTTCGGGACGAGGTTGATGGTGACGCTGTAGATAATCTTCAGACCGTTAGAGCGGCTCTTCAGGCGCGTTTGCAGCAGGTAGTCGGCAAATTTCGTGGCGCGACCTTCCCAGCGGATCGGCTGGCCGGTCTGATCGACGACCTGACCGTACAGGAACGGCTCTTTCGAGATGGTGATATCGTCGGCATCGGAGTAGAGATCGATAGAGCCCGGATCGTCACCCATCAGCAGGGTTTTGATAATGGCCTGACGGAGTCGAGCCGCAGGGTCTGTGCCTGCGATGGTCTCAATCGTGATCGTCCCCTCATCAAAGTTGATGTGGCTACGGGTCAGATAGGCGTCGGTGTACTTAACGTAGTCCTTAGGTCCGGCAATAAGAACTTCGTTAAATCCCCATATGTTCTCGATGTTGTGGGCAAACTGCCCCATCAAAATGTCAAAACCGTTGGTGTCCTTGATCCAGGCTTCGTTGTAATCATCGCCTTTTTTTGACGAACACGAGACGAGCAACGGCGCAACAAGGGCTAGCGCTAAAAGTTTTTTCATCATTCCGGGAGTGCGTGTTGTGTTTGCTTAGTCGTTGCTTTCGCCGGGTGGCGCTGCGCTTACCCGGCCTACAAAACCGTAGGCCCGTGCAAGCGAAGCGCCGCCGGGCAACAGCCGCTCGATGTTATTTTTCCGGTGGCGTATAGCCTTCGATGTGCACGTCTTTACCTTCGAACAGGAAGCTCACCATCTCCTGCTCCAGCAGCTTGCGGTGTTCCGGGTTCATCATGCTGAGTTTCTTCTCGTTGATCAGCATGGTCTGCTTTTTCTGCCACTGTCCCCAGGCTTCTTTGGAGATTTCATTGTAGATGCGTTTACCCAGCTCGCCCGGGTAAAGCTGGAAATCCTGGCCCTCAGCGTCACGCTGCAGGAAAGTACAAAAAATCGTTCTGGCCATACTCATTCCTCTTTTTCTTGTCGATGCTAAACCATTGCACCGGCACGTAATTGCTGTAACAGGCGCTCCACGGGAGCCGCCAGTCCGACTGATGGCGGTTGCGCTAAGTTATACCAGAGAGCGGTGCCTTCATCCATGCACGAGGCGACGGAGGACACGGGAAGCCACATCGGCACAATATCCAGATGGAAATGGCTGAAGGTGTGGCGAAACGCGGTCAGCTGCGTCAGGTTATCGGCAGCAATCCCGCGCTGTTTAAGCCATTCACGCAGCAAGTCTTCATCTTCAAACTGTGGGAAGCAGTATAGACCACCCCACAGACCGCTCGGCGGACGCTGGGCGAGGAAGACCTCATCGCCGTGCTGCATCAGCAGCATATAGCCGGTGCGCTCCGGCAGCGTCTGTTTGGGTTTCTTGCCCGGATACTGCGCCCAGGAATGGTTGGCATACGCCACGCAGAGGTTATTCACCGGGCAGAGTTCGCATTTGGGTTTTGAGCGCGTGCAGACCATGGCGCCGAGATCCATCATCGCCTGGTTGAAACGCTCGACGCCGTTGGCTGGGGTAACCGCTTCACTGATTTCCCAGAGGCGTTTTTCAACATCCTTCTTCCCCGGCCAGCCGTCAACGGCATAGCAGCGTGCCAGCACGCGCTTCACGTTGCCGTCGAGGATCGGGAAATGCTTGCCTAAAGACAGGGAGAGAATAGCGCCTGCGGTCGAACGCCCGACGCCGGGTAAGTCCGCCACCTCGTCGAAATTTTCCGGGAATTTCCCGTTGTGGCGCGTCGCAACCTGCTGAGCGGCCTTGTGCAGGTTGCGCGCGCGGGCGTAATAGCCAAGCCCGGTCCACAGGTGCAGCACCTCGTCAAGCGGGGCGTTGGCCAGATCGGTGACCGTCGGGAAGCGCGCCATAAAACGCTCGAAGTAAGGGATCACCGTGGCGACCTGCGTTTGTTGCAACATCACCTCGGAGAGCCATACTTTGTACGGCGTTTTTTCAATTTGCCAGGGCAGGGTTTTACGCCCGTATTTGTCGTACCAGTCCAGCACCTGGGCTGAAAATTGAGAGGCTTGCATGGTCATCGATTCGCATAATCAGGGACGCAGATTGCAGCACAGCGTCAATCTGCTGTAAACCGGATCTTTCCCATGCTTGCATAGAAGCCTTAACTTTGGATAATGCCCGTTTCCCGAACATTCTCACAAGCAGACAACTCTTTTATGAAAAACGACGTCATTTCACCGGAATTTGATGAAAACGGTCGCCCGCTGCGCCGTATTCGCAGCTTTGTCCGTCGTCAGGGCCGCCTGACAAAAGGTCAGCAACACGCGCTGGACAACTACTGGCCGGTGATGGGCGTTGAGTTCAGCGAGCAGCCTCTGGATTTCAGCGAGCTGTTTGGCCGCGACGCGCCGGTCACGCTGGAAATTGGCTTCGGTATGGGCGCCTCGCTGGTGACCATGGCGAAAGCGCGCCCGGAGCAGAACTTCCTCGGTATCGAAGTCCACTCCCCGGGCGTCGGTGCGTGTCTGGCAACGGCCCATGAAGAGGGCGTTGAGAACCTGCGCGTGATGTGTCACGACGCGGTGGAAGTGCTGCACAAAATGATTCCTGACAATTCTTTAACCATGGTTCAGCTCTTTTTCCCTGACCCGTGGCACAAAGCGCGTCATAATAAACGCCGTATCGTTCAGGCGCCGTTTGCCGAGCTGGTTAAAAGCAAGCTGAAGCTGGGCGGTGTCTTCCATATGGCGACCGACTGGGAACCGTATGCGGAACATATGCTGGAAGTGATGTCGTCGCTCGACGGTTATAAAAACCAGTCTGCGAATAACGACTATGTACCGCGTCCGGAATCGCGTCCGGTAACGAAATTTGAACAGCGTGGCCATCGTCTTGGTCACGGTGTATGGGACTTAATGTTCGAGAGGGTGAAATAATGGCAAAGAATCGTAGCCGTCGTCTGCGTAAAAAGATGCACATCGAAGAATTCCAGGAAGTGGGCTTCTCCGTTGCGTGGCGTTTCCCGGAAGGCACCAGCGTTGAGCAGATCGATCAGGACGTGGATGCGTTCATCAACGAGGTGATCGAGCCAAACAAACTGGCCTTCGACGGTAGCGGCTATCTGGCCTGGGAAGGTCTGATCTGCACCCAGGAAGTGGGTAAATGCACCGAAGAACATCAGGCCCTGGTCCGTAAATGGCTTGAAGACCACAAGCTCGAAGATGTCCGCGTCAGCGAACTTTTCGACGTTTGGTGGGACTAATAAAGCAGTCAAGGGCCAGCATTAGCTGGCCCATTTTGTCTGAGGGAGTGTTTAAGATGCGCAAAACGTTGCTGGCAGTTGCTTTGATGGCAACCGGATTCACCGCCCATGCGGATTATCAATGTAGCGTCACCCCGCGTGATGACGTGGTGTTAAGCCCGCAAACCGTGCAGGTCAAAGGCGAGAACGGCAATCTGGTAATTACGCCAGAAGGGAACGTCACCTATAACGGCAAGCAGTACAACCTGACTGCCGCACAGCGCGAGCAGGCGAAAGACTACCAGTCCGAATTGCGTACCGCGCTGCCGTGGATTAATGAAGGTGCCCTGACGCGCGTCGAAAAGAGCCGCGTGGCGCTGGATAAGATCATCACCAAAGAGGTGGGTGAGAGCAGTAACATGCGCACCCGCCTGACGAAGCTGGACAAGCAGCTTAAAGAACAGATGAACCGCATTATCGAGACGCGCTCCGACGGCCTGACGTTCCACTACAAGGCGATCGATCAGGTCCGTGCCGACGGGCAGCAGCTGGTGAACCAGGCGATGGGCGGCATCCTGCAGGACAGCATCAACGAGATGGGCGCCAAAGCGGTGCTGAAAGGCGGCGGTAACCCGCTGCAGGGCGTGCTGGGCAGTCTGGGCGGCCTGCAAACCTCCATTCAGAACGAGTGGAAAAACCAGGAAGATGATTTCCAGCAGTTCGGCAAAGACGTGTGTAAGCGCGTGGTGTCGCTGGAAGATAGCCGGAAGGCGCTGGTGGGGACGCTGAAGTAAGGTCCCCTAACCCTAACCCTCTCCTTTTAGGGTGTACGGTCCGGGGACATGGTAGACAGGTGTTCGGGGACATGGTGAACACTTTTTAACATCCTTTACCCATGGTGATCGACTGTTTCTTCAGGTCGATCATCTCTACACTCTGCCAGCCTTTCCCTCAGCCGGCAGAACGGGATCCAAAATCCTGAATCAGCCTTCAGCTTCTTCGGCGAGGAACAGCTCGAGAAGGGAATTGAGGAACAGTTTGCCGTGCTCGGTGATCTGCCAGTATTCCTCACATTCCGTGAGATACCCCTGCGCCAGCGCTTCGTCGATCTGCGGGCGAATCACCGACTCCGGCAGCCCGGTGTACAGCGCAAACTCAGCGCGCGGCGCGGCTTCCAGCAGACGGAAGCGGTTCATAAAGAACTCAAACGGCTTATCCGCCGCCTCGACGTCGTGCTGACGCTCCAGGTAGCGGCCTTCCATATACCCGCGCGGGTGGCGGGTTTTGGCAGTACGCAGAATACGCCCGTCCGGGAAGGTCACCTTGCCGTGCGCGCCGCAGCCGATGCCCAGATAGTCGCCAAAGCGCCAGTAGTTCAGGTTGTGCTGACACTGATAGCCCGGCTTTGCATATGCCGACGTTTCGTACTGCTGATAGCCCGCAGCGGTTAACAGCTGGTGACCCTGCTCGAAGATATCCCACAGCGCGTCGTCATCCGGCAGCACCGGCGGACGCGAGCCAAACAGGGTGTTGGGCTCGATGGTGAGCTGGTACCACGACAGATGAGGGGGATTCAGCGCAATGGCCTGGCGCAAATCGTCCAGCGCCTCGTCCAGCGACTGATCCGGCAGGCCGTGCATCAGATCGAGATTAAAGCTGCGAAGATTAAGACCGGTCGCCAGGTTTGCCGCGCGCTTCGCCTCTTCCGGGCCGTGAATACGCCCCAGGCGCTTCAGCTTCGGCTCGCTAAAGCTCTGCACGCCGATGGAGATGCGGTTCACGCCCGCGCGCTGATAGTCGACAAAACGGTCGGCTTCAACGGTGCCGGGGTTGGCTTCCATCGTAATTTCAGCATCCGCTGCCAGGTTCAGGCGCGCACGCACGCCGTCCAGCAGCGTTTGCATCGCCGGGCCTGACAGCAGGCTCGGCGTACCGCCACCAATGAAAATGGTCTTAACTTCGCGTCCCTGTGCGTAAGGTACATCGGCATCCAGGTCGGCCAGCAGATGCGCAACGTAGTCATCGTGCGGCACTTCGCCCTTCAGCGCGTGCGAGTTGAAATCACAGTACGGGCATTTTTGCACGCACCACGGGATGTGAATATAAAGACTCAGAGGTGGCAAATTAGCCATTACGCAGTGCTTCCAGTAACAGTTTCAGCGCGCGTCCGCGGTGGGATATCGCGCTTTTTTCTTCGCGGGTCAGTTCCGCAGCGGTTTTGCCCTCGGAAGGGACAAAGAAAATCGGGTCGTAACCAAAGCCGCCGTTGCCAGCCGCTTCACGGGTAATCACGCCCGGCCAGCTGCCGTGGCAGACGATCGGCGTAGGGTCTTCCGCGTGACGCAGATAGACCAGCACGCAGTGGAACTGCGCGGTGCGCTGTTCGTCCGGGACGTCTTTCAGGGCGACAAGCAGCTTTTCCAGATTCTGCTGGTCGGTAGCGTCAACGCCGGAATAGCGGGCAGAGTAGATCCCCGGCGCGCCGCCGAGGGCGTCTACGGCCAGGCCGGAGTCGTCGGCAATCGCGGGCAGGCCCGTAATCTGCGCGGCATGGCGTGCTTTGAGGATCGCGTTTTCGATAAACGTCAGCCCCGTCTCTTCGGCGGAATCCACGCCAAGATCGGTCTGGGCGACCACGTCCAGACCAAAATCATTTAATAGCGAGGCCAGCTCGCGCACTTTACCGGCGTTGCCGGTCGCGAGAACAACTTTCTGCATGGTTTAGTCCTGTTCTGTCAGAGCCGCGACTTCCGTCGGGATAGATTGCGGATTAAGGATTTTTACTTGTTTATGTCGCCCCAGTTCGCCTTTTTCAATGATGACCTGGCTTTTGGCGACGCGAAACTGTTTTGCCAGATATTTGGTCAGATGCGCGTTCGCCTGGCCGTCAACGGGCGGGGCAGTGATGGCGACTTTTAACTCGTCGCCATGCAGTCCAACAATACCGTCACGGCTGGCTTTCGGCTGAATATACAGCCGTAAAACCAGCCCGTCAGCGCAGGTGCTTACGGCACTCATAGCGCCATCCACAGCCCCGGCAGCAGCATATCGCCCGTGGACTGCAGCAGTTCAGCGACCCCCATGTTGATCACATAGAGCAGCAGAACCAGGATCATCGGCGAAAAATCGATGCCGCCCATAGACGGAAGCAGGTTACGGATCGGGCGCAGCAGCGGCTCGGTCAGCTGAATCAAGGCGTACTCCACCGGGCTACGGCCCTGGCTCACCCAGCTCATGATCGCCATGACCAGCAGCACCCAGAAGATCAGCAGACCGATGGTTTTGATCAAAATCAGGACGGCGACAATCCAGATGATCGGCTGGAAGGTGAAGACCATAAACAGCACAATCGCTTTGATAACGCTCAGAATAAACGCCACCAGCAGAGACGAACTGTCGATGGGCCCCATGGCCGGGATAATACGGCGCAGCGGTCCGACAACAGGCTGCGTGATTTTCACGACAAACTGCGAGAACGGATTGTAAAAATCACAGCGGGCCCACTGCATCCAGACGCGCAGCAAAAGCGCCATCGTATACAGCTCAATGACCGTTGAGAGCAGGAAAGTCAACGTCTTCATGGCGTTCCTCAGGTTTCCTTATTATTTTGAGTAGTCGCGCGCACCGAAAATTGCCGTGCCGATGCGCACCATCGTGCTGCCTGCCGCAATGGCGGCTTCCATATCATCCGACATGCCCAGAGAAAGCGTGTCTACCGTGTTATAGCGCGCTTTAAGCGCCTCAAATGCTACAGCCATTTGCTGTGCCACGGCAAACTGCCTTTCATAACTTGACTCAGGCGCCGGGATTGCCATCAAACCACGCAGGCTTAAGCGCGGCAGTTCGGCCACCTCGGCTGCCAGCGCATCCAGCTCGCTCAGCGCAATACCGGACTTGCTGTTTTCATCGCTGATGTTGATTTGAATCAGCACGTTAAGCGCTGGCATCTCTGCCGGACGCTGGTCGTTCAGGCGTGTCGCAATGCGCAGACGGTCAACGGTATGGCACCAGTCGAAGTGCTCCGCCACCAGACGGCTTTTGTTCGACTGCAGTGGGCCGATAAAGTGCCACTGCAGATCCGTCTTCCCCTGTTCCTGGAAGTAGCGAATTTTATCCACGCCTTCCTGGACGTAGTTTTCACCAAACGCCCGCTGGCCTGCGTCAATGGCTTCTGCGATGGCGCTCGCAGGCTTGGTTTTGCTGACTGCAAGCAGCGTAATTTCTTCTGAAGCCCGGCCGCAACGCGTTGCGGCGGCTGAGATTTTGTCCCGGACCTGTGCCAGGTTATGCGCAATGTCGTTCATTTTCCGAGGAGTAGTCTATGGATGTGGAAGAAATTGTGGCCCTTAGTGTAAAGCATAACGTCTCCGATCTACACCTGTGCAGTGATTCGCCACCTCGCTGGCGCAGAACGGGCCGCCTTGAACCGGCACCGTTTCCTTCTCCGGACCTCGGGGCGTTGTTAAAAGCGTGGCTCAACGATGAGCAGCAGGGGATATGGTGGGCCAGCGGGCAGGTGGATTTTGCCGCTACGGTGGCGGGAGGCCAGCGCCTGCGCGGCAGTGCCTTTAAGCAGATGCGCGGAGTCTCTGTGACGCTGCGGCTGTTGCCGCGTACCTGTCCGCAGCTCGCTTCGCTGGGCGCGCCGAGGGCAATCCCGGAACTGTTAACCAATGCGTCCGGGTTGATTCTGGTGACGGGGGCGACCGGCAGCGGCAAATCCACGACGCTGGCGGCGATGGTCGATTTTCTCAACCACCATACTGACGGCCATATTCTCACGCTCGAAGATCCGGTGGAGTTTATCTATCAGAGCGAGCGTTGCCTGATCCAGCAGCGGGAGATCGGCCAGCACAGCCCGTCATTTGCCGATGCGCTGCGCAGTGCCTTACGCCAGGATCCGGACGTGATTTTGCTGGGAGAGCTGCGCGACAGCGAAACGATCCGCCTGGCGCTAACGGCAGCGGAGACCGGGCACCTGGTGCTGGCGACGCTGCACACGCGCGGGGCATCGCAGGCGATTGAGCGGCTGGTCGATACGTTCCCGGCGCAGGAGAAAGATCCGGTGCGTAACCAGCTGGCCGGCAGCCTGCGGGCGGTGCTGGCGCAGAAGCTGGTTCCTGACTTACAGGACGGGCGCGTCGCGCTGTATGAGCTGCTGGTGAATACCGCGGCGGCGGCAAATCTGATACGAGAAGGAAAAACGTGGCAGCTGCCCGGCATTATTCAAACCGGACAGCAGGCAGGCATGCAGAATTTTGACCAAAGCCTGGCGGAGAGACGGGCGCAGGGGCGGCTGTAGGCCCCTGTGCTTAAAAGCCCTGCTCGAAATAGCTTTCGAGGATGATGACGGCAGAAGCGGAGTCCACGCTGCCTTTATTGAGCGCCCGGAAGCCACCGTGCTCAAACAGACCCGCACGCGCTTCGACGGTGCTGAGACGCTCGTCGTGCAGCTTCACGGAGACACCAAAGCGACCATGGATTTTATTGGCGAACTTACGCGCCCGGGCAGTCAGCGGCTGTTCGGTACCGTCCATGTTGAGCGGTAATCCGACAATCACGTCATCCGGCTGCCACTCTTTGAGCAGACGCTCAATGAGGTTCCAGTCCGGCGTACCGTCGTTGGCCTTCAGGGCGGTAAGCGGACGCGCGGTACCGGTGATGCGCTGCCCCACGGCGACGCCGATGCTTTTGGTGCCAAAATCGAAGGCCAGAAGCGTTCCGCTCATCAGGCGTGCCCCGCTACGCCAGGCATGGTCAGGATATCAATGCCAATCAACTTCGCCGCGTCGCGCCAGCGATCGGCAATCGGCGTTTTAAACAGGATATTCATGTCCGCAGGGGCGGTGAGCCAGGCGTTATCGAGGATCTCCTGCTCAAGCTGGCCTTTCTCCCACGACGAATAGCCCAGCGCCACCAGCACTTCAGAAGGCTGCTCTGCGGTGCCCAGCGTTTCGAGCACGTCACGTGAGGTGGTGATGACGGTGTTATCCGAAATTCGAATACTGGAAGAGAACACCGGCGGCGTATGCAGGATAAAGCCGCGATCTTCTGCAAGAGGTCCACCCAGCATCACGGGCTTATCAAGCCGGATCTCCGGCAGTCGGGCTTCAGCCGGGATTTTCAGCTTGTCCAGAATCCCTTCAACCTGAAGATTTTCCAGCGGTTTATTAATGATAATACCCATCGCGCCGTCTTCATTGTATTCACAAATATAAACCACGGCGCGGCGAAAAATCGGGTCCTGGAGAGCAGGCATGGCAATAAGAAAGTGATGCTGTAAATTCATTGTCAGAGGTACTGTTTCCTGGTTTAAAAAGCGACAGCGACCAGTATGCGGAGAAACCCGGGCGCTGTCACTCATTGGTGGGTTATTTCTGCAGGCGTTTTTCGATGGCGTCCATCAGCATTCCGGTGATCGAGACCGGGAATTCCGCTTCAATTTCACGAATGCAGGTCGGGCTGGTGACGTTCACTTCGGTCAGACGATCGCCGATGATATCCAGTCCGACGAAGATCAGGCCTTTGGCTTTCAGCGTTGGGCCGACGCGGCGGGCAATTTCCCAGTCGCTTTCGGTCAACGGACGCGGTTCACCCCGGCCACCGGCCGCCAGGTTACCACGGGTTTCGCCACCCTGCGGGATACGCGCCAGGCAGTAAGGGACCGGTTCGCCATCCACCACCAGCACGCGTTTGTCGCCGTCCTTGATTGCCGGAATATAGTTCTGTGCCATGCAGTAACGGGTGCCCAGTTCGGTCAGGGTTTCGGCAATCACGCCAATGTTCGGGTCGCCTTCTTTCACGCGGAAAATCGACGCGCCGCCCATCCCGTCCAGCGGCTTCATGATGATGTCGCCGTGCTTCTGCCAGAATGCCTTCAACTGCGCCTTGCTGCGGGTCACCAGCGTTTCCGGCGTCAGGTCAGAGAACCAGGCGGTGTAGAGCTTCTCGTTACAGTCGCGCAGGCTCTGCGGCTTGTTGACGATCAGCGTTCCCTTCTCTTCGGCACGTTCGAGAATATAGGTGCAGTAGATGTACTCGGTGTCGAACGGCGGATCTTTACGCATCAGAATGACGTTGAGATCGGCCAGGGCAATGTCCTGCTCTGTGCCAAATTCATACCATTTGTCGTAGTTCTGCTCAACGTTAACGATGCGGGTGCGCGCGCGGGCTTCACCGTTGATCAGGTAAAGATCGTTCATCTCCATATAGTGGAGTTCATAGCCGCGACGCTGCGCTTCCAGCAGCATGGCGAAGCTGGAATCTTTCTTGATGTTGATGTTTGCGATGGGGTCCATCACGATGCCGAGCTTGATCATCTTTCTCTCCAATAATGCGTCAACCCAGATCGCCAAACCGTACCTGTAGCGCGGTAATGGCCGTGAGTGCCGTTGTCTCAGTGCGCAGAACGCGAGGTCCCAACAGAATATCAGTAAACTGGTAACGTGCCGTCATCGCAATTTCGTCCGCCGACAGGCCGCCTTCAGGGCCAATCAGCAGGCGAACGCGCTCAACGGGCAGCGGCAGCGTATTGATGCTGGCGCTGGCGCGCGGATGAAGATTGAGCTTCAGCCCACTGTCCTCTTCTGCACACCACTCCTCCAGATCCATCGCCGGGCGGATCTCCGGAATACGGTTGCGGCCACTCTGTTCGCAAGCCGCGATGGCAATTTTCTGCCACTGCTGGATCTTTTTGTTCAGACGTTCCGCATCCAGTTTAACGCCACAGCGCTCAGAAAAAAGTGGCGTAATGAGGCTTACACCCAGTTCAATGGATTTCTGAATCGTAAACTCCATTTTCTCGCCGCGCGACATCACCTGGCCCAGATGGATATGCAGCGGTGATTCCCGGTCATCCACTTCACCGCGCAGGACGTTCACGTGTACGCTTTTTTTATCCGCCCGCGTGATTTCCGCGTCGAAAACCTGGTTAGAGCCGTCGAACAATTGTATTGCCTGGCCGGCGCCCATGCGCAGCACGCGGCCAACGTGGTTGGCGGCGTCATCAGACAGGGCGATTTCACGGCCTGCGGTAATCAGTTCAGGATGGTAAATGCGGGGAATGCGCATAGTCAGAAATTCCATGTGTCATGCGATATAAGCGAATTGCCGTAGTGTAGGTTAGCTCTTTTGCGCCTGGCAAGCCCGCTGGACGTAAGGGTTGTGATTCCCCTGGACTCTGGCGATACGCTCGTCGCGCTGGCATTCCCACTCCGTCACCGGGTACTGCTTGTCCCAGGCGTTGAACAACTGGGTCTGCTGGCGGGAGAGGTTGAGATCGTAACGGTCACGCATATAGAAATAGGTGCGGGCAATGCTGCCGCGCGCGCGGGCAGGGGGCTCGGCGACTTTCTCTTTAAAATCAATCTTCATACCGCACTGGCCGTACTGACCTTCGCCACCGTTCCACTGGCTGTACATGAAGTTGCCGCGATCGCCGTTCACTTCGCCCACCGCGGGCTGCAGGTTATGCATGTCGCTTTCCATCTGGCGGTAAACCGGATCTTTGGCGCAGTTTTTACGTCCACCATCCTGCCAGCACTGGCGCTGGTGGCCAAACTGCCATGCCGGAACGACATGTTCCCATTCAATACGGCTGGCGCGGTTTTCGTTTTTACGCACCTTGTAGCCGCAGGACTCAAGGTCTACGACCCCTTTTTTACCCTGCCAGTTAATTTTACAGCCGCAGTAGAAATCACCCGGTACGTCAGCGTTGACCTTTACACCGGCCGCTTTGGCCTGAGAGAAACTGTTGATACCGTCGGCCAGGGCGTGGCCTGAGAGCGCCGTCGTCAGAAAGGCGACCGCGAGAGAAAAATTACGGGACATCTTACACTCCGTGTCAAAACGAGCCCGCAACGTAACGAATGTTGTTCCTGTATGCAATCAGTCAGATCAGGAAAGTTCCTGAACGTTCAGATAATTATTCCGCCACCAGCGGCTCGCCGCATTTCACGCAGCGGTAGGTTGCCTCGCCGCGCACCACGCGATTATGGCGGCGGACGGTAAGCTGGTGCTGCTGGCACTGACAGCGGTAGGGGAAGGTATTGCGGCGCACCGATTCCAGCTCGAACTGATGGGTTCTGCGCGCCGGAACGCCGAGCACCGCTTCCATCATCCACTTCCACTCCTTGCCGTGGGGGGCGACGCGTCCGAAGTGTTTCCACACCAGCAGGTGCGCCAGCTCGTGCGGCACCACCTCATCAATAAACGCCTGCTGGTTTTCCATCATCAGAACCGGGTTCAGGCGGATCTCATAGGATTCCAGCCAGGCGGTACCGGCCGAGGTGCCACGCTGCTGGTAGACGAGTTTGGGTTCAGGGTAATTGCGACCAAGCTTCAGGTTCGCCTGGGCGAGTTTTTCCCGCAGGCTGCGCATAACGGCTTGCTGAATGGCGATGGGGAGACGGGGAGCTTTCATAGGGGCAGAGCATAAAGCGGGAAGCGGGGAGGCGCAAGAGGCGCCTCCCGCAAGAGGATCAGTCGTGAGCGCCGATTTCGCGCAGCGGGCGACCTTTCATCAGGTTACGTTCAATATGTTCCAGCGAAACGTGTTTGGTTTCCGGAACCAGCCAGATAGTCAGCACAATAAAGAAGATGTTCAGACCGGCGTAGACCCAGAAGGTATTGGCATTACCCAGAGTGTTGAGCATGGTCAGGAACGTTGCGCCGACGATCATGTTGGCAATCCAGTTGGTTGCGGTAGAGCAGGTGATACCAAAATCACGCCCCTTCAGCGGCTGGATCTCAGAGCACAGCACCCAGATCAGCGGCCCGGCGCTCATCGCAAACCCGACGATAAACATCAGCAGCATGCCTACCGCAAAGTACTGGGCGGTTGGGGAGTGAATGCCCAGATGCATCATGGTACCGAGGACGCCCATACCGGCCGCCATCACCAGGAAGCCCAGCGTCAGGGTTGGCTTACGTCCCCAGCGGTCCACCAGACCGATGGCGATAAAGGTCGCCAGCACGTTGGTCAGACCCACGATGACGGTCCCCCACATCTGCTCGGTGGTGTTGGTATAACCCGCCAGCTCAAAGATTTTGGGCGCGTAGTACATGATGACGTTCATCCCGGTGAACTGCTGCATCACCTGGAGCAGCACGCCGAGGAACACCGCCCGGCGGAAGTTGCTGTTCTCTTTAAACAGCGCCCAGCCGGACTGTTTGACCTTCAGGCTTTCGCGGATCTCTTCCAGCTCGTTTTTCGCCTCTGCGCTGGTATCACGCAGGCGCATCAGCACGCGTTCGGCATCGTGGAAGCGACGTTTTGCAGCAAACCAGCGAGGGCTGTCCGGCAGGAAGAAGACGCCAATCAGCAGCAGAACTGCAGGGATGATGATCACGCCGAGCATCCAGCGCCATGCGCCGCTGTAGCTAAACGCGGTATCGGAAAGGTATGCACCGAGAATACCGATGGTGATCATCAGCTGGTACATCGAAATCATACTGCCGCGGATTTTCTCCGGCGCGATTTCAGACAGGTAGAGCGGGGCGGTATAGGACGCCACGCCCACGGCCAGACCGAGCAGCACGCGGGAAACCAGCAGGACCTCAACGTTAGGCGCTGCGGCAGAGAAGAGGGAGCCGGCAACGAACAGGATCGCGCCGATCATCAGGCTCTTTTTACGTCCGAGCTTGAAGGAGAGCCAGCCGCTGCCGACGGCCCCAACGGCCGCACCGAACATCATGGAGCTCACCACCCACTCCTGAGTGTGAGCGCTAATCTGGAACTCGTCAGTGATGAAAGGTAATGCACCGGCAATCACGCCGATATCCAGGCCAAAAAGTAATCCTGCCAGGGCGGCGAGGAAACAGACGAAGAATGTCATCGCCTTGTTGGACGTACGCCCCTGTTTTTTATTGTCAGGCATTATGCCCTCCAGTTGGGTTATCAGTTTTATTGATGGTAAGGGTAGGTGAGCGACCCGTAAAAATATGTGAGATTAATCACATAGGTGTAATCGGTTACACTCGCGTGCAACCGTAAATAAAATTAAAGCTTTGAAAATATAGAGGTAAATGAAGTGAGGCGCATCGCGAAAGGAGATATTTCAGACTTAACTGAAAGGGAATGTAACAGCAGAAGAATGGCGATCATGCAAAGAGAATATTCTGAAAGCGGAGGGGTGCCGGTGCGGTGTAATCGGTTCCAAAGAGTACACCTTTCAGCCGGGTGGCGGCTGCGCCTTACCCGGCCTACAAATGCCCAAAACCCGTAGGCCCGTGCAAGCGAAGCGCCGCCGGGCAAGGATGATCGCACAAATGCAAAAGGCCAGCCCGAAGGCTGGCCTTTTAAAAGCGATGACAGTCGATTACTTCAGACCGGCAGCTTCACGCAGCAGGGCGGCTTTGTCGGTTTTTTCCCATGGGAAATGTTCACGACCAAAGTGACCGTATGCAGCGGTTTCTTTGTAGATTGGGTGCAGCAGATCCAGCATCTGAATCAGGCCGTATGGGCGCAGGTCGAAGAACTCGCGCACCAGCAGGGTCAGCTGTTCTGAAGGCACTTTCTCGGTACCAAAGGTTTCCACCATGATGGAGGTGGGTTCAGCCACGCCGATGGCGTAGGAAACCTGAATCTCACAGCGGTCAGCCAGGCCGGCAGCAACGATGTTTTTCGCCACATAACGTGCCGCGTACGCTGCAGAACGGTCCACTTTTGATGGATCTTTACCGGAGAATGCGCCGCCACCGTGACGCGCCATGCCGCCGTAGGTATCAACGATGATTTTACGACCGGTCAGGCCGCAGTCACCCATTGGGCCGCCGATAACAAAGCGTCCGGTTGGGTTGATAAAGAATTTGGTGGCGCTGCTCAGCCATTCGGTTGGCAGAACCGGCTTGATGATCTCTTCCATCACTGCTTCCTGCAGGGATTTCTGATCGATATCTTCGGCATGCTGGGTAGACAGAACCACCGCGTCAATACCGACGATTTTACCGTCGTCGTACTGGAAGGTGACCTGGCTCTTCGCATCCGGGCGCAGCCACGGCAGGGTGCCGTTTTTACGCACTTCAGCCTGACGCTGCACCAGACGGTGTGCGTAGGTGACCGGCGCTGGCATCAGCACGTCGGTTTCGTTGGTTGCATAGCCGAACATCAGGCCCTGGTCGCCCGCGCCCTGTTCCAGCGGATCGGCACGGTCAACGCCCTGGTTGATGTCTGGAGACTGTTTGCCAATTGCGCTCAGTACCGCGCAGGAGTTGGCATCAAAGCCCATATCAGAATGCACATAACCGATCTCACGCACCGTGTTACGGGTGATCTCTTCGATATCAACCCATGCGCTGGTGGTGATCTCACCGCCAACCAGAACCATGCCGGTTTTGACATAGGTTTCACACGCGACGCGTGCTTTTGGATCCTGCGCGAGGATCGCATCCAGCACCGCATCGGAGATTTGGTCAGCAATTTTATCAGGATGTCCTTCTGATACGGACTCGGACGTAAACAGGTGTTTTGCCATGTTTTATTTCACCTAAGAGGAATTTGGTTAGCTCAAGCTGCTGTGTGGAATAGCCAAAGGAGATAATTCTACCAAGGCCTGCAGGTTTTTGACACTGGCAGTATGAGTGTTAATCAGTATAGATGGATTAACATCTGGATGGCTATTTTAGGTCACTTCTTCACCCGATTTCCAGTTTTTTTTGACTCATCTCTCACTCAGTTGAAATTGCTGCTGGCAAAAATTCCTGACGGTGCTGGCAACACGCGCATTTTTGTTTTGCTTTTTAGCCCCCTTCTCGGTATAAAACGCGGCGCGCGGCTCATATAAAATAAGCGCTCGATGAACTCATCGTGTCGCCACTTCCAGCCGGGTAAAGCAGTGAACTTTTAGCTTTGGCTTGGGGTCCGTTTCAGCAGAGGCGGCCGTGGAGGTGATACGAGATAATGAACCATCGTTTTCCGCTAATTCAGCGCAGCCGTTCTGGCGCGCATTTGATTCCCGCAACCCGCATTTCTAGTCTGCAAACCTGCCGATGTTATACCCATCTCGGCGCTTCTCAGGATTCCAGGGCCGGTCACGCTTTGTGAAAACTGAACAAGGGCGCTCTTGTTAATACAAGAGTTTTCTCGTGGTTTCGCCGAACCTTGTCATACAGAGTTCGGATACGTGTTTTACAATGATATGAATAAGAAACCGGTCGCACGGTCTGGATTTCAGCATACTCTGCTGGGAAACGGAGCCGTTTATGGGTTGTTATCGCCGTATAACGCTGCGATAGTAGTCAACTGTTTTACACTTAATACAAAGAGTTGAGGTTCGCTATGTCTGACGACATGTCTTCTTTTTCGCCTTCGTCAGCGGGCGAACAGGGTGTACTACGTTCTATGCAGGAGGTTGCGATGAGCTCCGAGGAAGCCAGCAAGATGCTGCGCACTTACAATATTGCCTGGTGGGGCAATAACTACTACGACGTCAACGAACTGGGCCACATCAGCGTCTGCCCGGATCCGGACGTCCCTGAAGCGCGCGTGGATCTCGCCAAACTGGTGAAAGCCCGTGAGGCTCAGGGCCAGCGTTTGCCTGCACTGTTCTGCTTCCCGCAGATCCTGCAACATCGTCTGCGTTCGATTAACGCCGCGTTCAAACGCGCGCGTGAATCCTACGGCTATAAAGGCGACTACTTCCTGGTTTACCCGATCAAGGTAAACCAGCACCGCCGCGTGATTGAATCGCTGATCCACTCCGGCGAGCCGCTGGGGCTGGAGGCGGGTTCCAAAGCCGAACTGATGGCCGTGCTGGCGCATGCGGGGATGACCCGTTCAGTGATCGTCTGTAACGGCTATAAGGACCGTGAATACATTCGTCTGGCGCTGATAGGCGAGAAGATGGGCCACAAGGTCTATCTGGTTATTGAGAAGATGACTGAAATCGCCATCGTGCTGGAAGAGGCCGAGCGTCTGAACGTGGTGCCGCGCCTTGGCGTGCGTGCGCGTCTGGCGTCGCAGGGTTCCGGAAAATGGCAGTCCTCCGGCGGTGAAAAATCCAAGTTCGGCCTGGCGGCCAACCAGGTGCTGCAACTGGTGGAAATTTTGCGCGAGCGCGGGCGTCTGGACAGCATTCAGCTGCTGCACTTCCACCTCGGCTCGCAGATGGCCAACATTCGTGATATCGCCACCGGCGTGCGTGAATCGGCGCGTTTCTACGTTGAGCTGCACAAGCTTGGCGTGAATATTCAGTGCTTCGACGTGGGCGGCGGCCTGGGCGTGGACTATGAAGGGACCCGCTCACAATCTGATTGTTCCGTGAACTACGGCCTGAACGAATACGCGAACAACATCATCTGGGCGATCGGCGACGCCTGTGAAGAGAACGGCCTGCCGCACCCGACGGTGATTACCGAATCCGGTCGCGCGGTGACCGCGCACCATACGGTGCTGGTCTCTAACATTATCGGCGTTGAGCGCAGCGAAACCACCGAAGCGACGCCGCCGGCAGACGATGCCCCGCGTTCCCTGCAAAGCATGTGGGAAACCTGGCAGGAGATGCACGAGCCCGGCACGCGTCGTTCCCTGCGCGAATGGCTTCACGACAGCCAGATGGATCTGCACGACATTCACGTCGGCTACTCTTCAGGCACCTTCAGCCTGCAGGAGCGCGCGTGGGCAGAGCAGCTCTATCTGAATATGTGCCATGAAGTGCAGAAGCAGCTCGACCCGAGCAACCGCGCCCACCGTCCGATAATCGACGAGCTGCAGGAGCGTATGGCGGATAAGATTTACGTCAACTTCTCGCTGTTCCAGTCGATGCCGGATGCCTGGGGTATCGATCAGCTGTTCCCGGTTCTGCCGCTGGAAGGATTGAATCACGCCCCGGAACGTCGCGCGGTGCTGCTGGACATCACCTGCGACTCTGACGGCGCTATCGACCACTACGTGGACGGCGACGGTATCGCCACGACGATGCCAATGCCGGAATACGACCCGGAGAACCCGCCAATGCTGGGCTTCTTTATGGTCGGCGCGTATCAGGAGATCCTCGGCAACATGCACAACCTGTTCGGCGATACCGAGGCGGTTGACGTGTTTGTCTTCCCTGACGGCAGCGTGGAAGTTGAGCTGTCTGACGAAGGGGATACCGTGGCGGACATGCTGGAATACGTTCAGCTGGATCCGAAAACCCTGCTCACGCAGTTCCGCGACCAGGTGAAAAACACCGGGCTGGACGATGCGCTGCAGCAGCAGTTCCTGGAAGAGTTTGAAGCGGGTCTGTACGGATATACGTATCTGGAAGACGAATAACGTTCGAAAGGGGCGTTAAAAAAAGGGTCTGACGAAAGTCAGACCCTTTTGTTTTAGCTGTACTGCTCGTCGGTGAAGGTAATGGTTACCGGAGCATAGATATCAATCGGTCGATCGATTTGCAACGCCTTCCACTGTGGACGCGCGTTCATCGCACCTTTGCTCATGTCGCCATTCCACTTCTTGTGTTCCGGCGTTTTCGGCATGTCCATCCCGGTCTGACCGGTGGACGACCCCGGAGAAAGCTTAACGTCATTCCCTTTGGCGTTGCTGGATGGCGCAACGCCGTTGGTCATGTCGCCATTCCACTGCTTGTGTTCCGGCGTTTTCGGCATATCCATCCCGGTCTGACCGGTGGACGAACCCGGCGAGAGCTTGACGTCATCGCCTTTGGTGTTGCTGGATGGCGCAACGCCGTTGGTCATGTCGCCATTCCACTTCCTGTGGTCCGGTGTTTTCGGCATGTCTTTACCGGTTTTACCCGTTGCAGAGCCAGGAGAGAGCACCGGATAGTTAGTTTCCGGTACGGCCCATTTCTTCACTGGCGTAACCGTTGTGGCTTCTGGTTTCGCTTTTGGCGTAACCGTTGCGGCCTCTGGTTTCGCTTTTGGCGTCAGCGGCTGGGACGTTGACGGCGCAACGTTTGGCACGGCTTCACTGCGTGCGGTTTCAGACGCGACGGCCTCCTTATGGACCACCGAAGAGGCGGACGTGGAGGTCGTTGTCGCCGTCGTTTTCTCAATCGTCATATGCTGAGAATCAGACGTTGTACGCGTCGTGGTTGTCGTCTGCTGCTGCGTTGAGCCTGGCTTAGTCGGCGTACACTTCTGAGGGCAGCCGCCATCGTCCGTATGGCCGTCATCCGGCTTCGCTGGAGTATCGCTGTCTGCGTCAGCGCCGCTTTTCTTCTTCTTACGAATCCCCGGATCGGCAAGCGTGTAGGAAATGTTATTTCCTGCTTCTTTCTCATCACGCGTGACAACCGACATTTCATCTTTATTGGTATTGAGATCGCCATTCACTGCCGCACTGGTGGTGTCACCCACGGCGATAGTGGATTTCTGCGTTTCGTTGTAGTGAATTTCATCCACGGTGTCGACGTAGATGTTACCGGAAGGCACTACGCCATTGCTCAGGCCAATGCCGCCACCGCCGTACAGACCATCCTGCTCAACGTGGTCTTCCAGCGTTTTCGCATTGATATCACCCGCAACGTTCACCGATCCGGTGCCATCCTGAGATACCAGATTAGCCCCGGTCATATTGAGGTCGCCTCCGGTTTTCACATTCAGCTCGCCGCTGGTATTGATACCGGATTGCTTCGCTGTTTTAGACGAATCGTAACTTTCAGAGCCGCCGCCCCCGTTGACGGACGCGTTCGGGATGATGCCCGCTGCCGAGACGGAGATGCCCACAGAAGCGCCCCAGTTACCGCGGCTGCTTTCGGTGTGCTCGGTATTCTGCACGGAGGTGATATTCATATCGCCTGCAACGTTAACATCCGCTTTTTCTGCATCGATGTTAGCGCCCTTCATGTTCATATCACCGCCAGCGTTCACTGTCACCGTGTTGCCGTTGATAGTACTGTTCTTATACGACGTAGAGTTACCCGAGCCGTGTTCCGTACTGCCGTTGTAATCGACTGAAATACCGCCGCTTGCGCCAGTTATATCCACTCCCACGCCTGCGGTAAGACCGCCTTTGTGTTTTTCGGTTTCATTGGTGTAAGAGGTTGTTGATTTCGCTGCGTTAATGTCCACATTACCACCCGCATTGATCTCCGTATTCTGCGAGTTCACGTTCACGCCGTTGAGCGTGGTATCGTTGGTCGAATTAATGCTGACGTTTTTAGCATTAATATTGGTGGTATTCTCCGCCGTTGCGGTGCGCGTTTCTTTCGTTTTTGTCGTGTTCCCGCCGAAAGTGACGGAGCCGCCAGCAAGATCGTTTAGCATGATGTTGGACACATCGCCCAGCACTTCCGCCGTCGTGGTTCCGCTGTTAATCGACTGGCCTTGCTGCGATTTATCAATGAGATTCCCGGTTTTGTCGATCGCATCAACTACCGCACTGTGGGCCTCACCTGAAACACCGACAAAGCGGTCTTTATGTGTGACGGTGGTTTTGGTTTCATCCTCGTATTTGGTGCTTGCGACATCTTTCGCGTTAATGCTGAGCTTATCTCCGGCGGAAAGGTCAGCGCCGCCAATATCCGCCGTTTTTCCTGCATTTACGGAACCGGAATCGGTAAAATTAATGGACGCGTTGGTGTTCTGCTTGCTCTGGGTCGACACGGTATCGGTTGTGTCTTCCATACCCACCCTGAAACCGGCAGTATCGGTGATCGGTGCGCGGCCCGGTTTGGCACCAATCGCGGAGGTTTCAGAATTACCGCCTGCGCTGGTGTAGTCGCCAGAGGTGGTATTTTTTGTGGTGCCCTCGTTTTTGCCGTAGGAAGCCGAGGCGGATTTACCGGCGCCGCTGATGCCGGCCTCAGCAACAAACTGGCGAGACTGTGTGGTGTGTTCCTCAGCGGACACGTTTTCAGACGTCTTTATCTCAACGTTTTCTGCCGCGTTGATGGAGCCGCTTTTCGCGTCAATGCTGCCGCCTTCGATGACCACATTCTTGCTGGCATCAATCTGCACATTGCCGCCAGCCTTGACGGTTGCGCCGATAGCTTCGCCGGTCACCGTTTTGGTGTCGGTGGTGGTATAGCTGGACAGACCGTTGATCTCGGTATTGATGGTACGGTTAGAATCAATCTGATGCAGGTCGTTGAAGGTGACGTCACCTTCGCTCGCCTTCATATTCACGTCCTGGCCTGCCGTAATATCAGCCGCGTTGGAAGTGATGGTTTTCGCCTGCATGTTGATACTGCCGCCTGCGGTGACGCCATCATCGTGCGCATGAATCTTCTGCTTGCCGTCTTCGCCGTGTCCGACAGATGCGGTCAGGGTGATGTCGCCCTTTTCAGCCTTCATGTCAATGTCGCCACCGGCGTTCACTGCCGCGCCGTTTGAGGCAATGCTGCCATTTTCCGACGTCATTGAGACGTTACCGCCCGCCGAGATGCCAGCATCTGTCGCATTGCTGATGTTGTTAATATCCCCTTTGGATTTCAGCGTGACGTCACCCTTAGAGGAGAGGGTACCGTTCACGTTGTTAATGGCGGTGGCATCAACTGAAAGGCTATTTCCGGCTGCAATGGACGCTGTGCCTTTACTGATATCACCGTTAGCCAGCTGGCTAAGGGTTTCAGGGCAAAGGTAGACCACCGGCACCAGCACTTCCGTCCCTTTGATGTTCTGGCTCACGAACCAGACGATATCCTGGGTTAGCCCATTGCGCTGCTCTTCGCTCAGAGGCTGCCCCACCACCAGATTTAGATCGCTGTTTTTCGCCGCAATACCGGCGTTATCCATCAGGTTTTGTACCAGCGCATCGCCTTCAAGACCGTCTCGTATCGCAAACATGCTGCCTACGGAGCGGCTGATCTCTCGACGAATCAGTTCGGAGATAAAGTAGTTATCGCCAATGACGTTAACGGTTTCGGTGGTAGTGTAATCCACCTTGTCGAAATAGTAGTCAGAGCCGCTGTACTTGCTCTGATCGATCATTTCCGGGCGCGTTTCGAAAATCGGAATGATGTGGTTGGCCGGGCCGCTGTATTCGGTACCGTTTTTCGCCGCCTCAGAGGCTTTTTTGAATTCGTCAGTGACTTCAAACATGCCCGGCAGAGAGACCAAATCCTTGATGGTCGGCAGTGGGCTGATCCCCATGGCCAGTTCATTCAGCTTTTTGGTATTGATGGCAACATCATAGCCCGCGACGGCGGTGTCGATGGTGTAGTCACCCACGTCGATATTCTCAATTTTGGCGTTTTCTTTGATTGTGCCAGCGTTAGCCAGGCCGTTATCCAGCGTGCCGCCATTGTGCGTAAAGTTACGACCCGCCGTGATTTCACCTTTTTCTGAAGGCACGAAGTAGATCATATTCGTCTTCAGAGGGGTAATGCTGGTGTCATTGCTTACCAGGTTATGCCATGCCGTGTTCAGGGTCGCGTAATCATGCGAATTCCACGTTTCACCAAACACTTTGCTCATGACATAGTTGAGCTGGGTTGAGTCATTCGCGGCGTCGAGAAGCGATTTATAGCTACGCTCTCTGTTTGGATCCTGGGTACCGCTTTTGGTTGCAGGTGCGCCGTCACCAAAGATGAAATCAAGGTATTGATAGAGCGAGTTGAAGGTCAGCGTCGTGTAGTGCTCTGCTGCCACTTTCCAGTAGTCGGTCAGTACTATCGGTTGCTCAAGGATGAGATTCAGATAGTCATACATGGATTCGGAGGTATAGGTTGGCGAGTTCAGCAGATTACCCGTGATGGTGATATCACGTCCCGCCTGGATCAGGCCGCCGTTATTTTTAACCTCTTTTTCGTCGAAAATGCCGCGCTGGTTAATATTAATATCTTTCCCGGCGCTGATTTCGCCGAGCTTACTCATAGCGATATCTGACGCCAGAACCGGGATGTGCAGAACCGTGGTAATCCTGACCTGCGTCATCACATTATCAATACCGGCCCATTGACCCACGGCATCCTGCGTTTGGGTTTGCGAAATGGTGCCACCCGTATATGTGCTCTGGTTTTCCAGAGAGGCCGCATCAATATTGATGTTCTGTTCGGAGCGAATGATCCCGGCGGAGTTGATAATCGTTTTCGCGATGAGCGACATGTCACCCATGCTCAGCACGTTACCGTTATAGTCATTAACAAAGGCACCGTCGTGGGCATTAATATCCATCTTCCCTAACGACCAGAGCAGGCTGTTGCTGTTGTTCATTACCTCATTAGCGTTGATGCGTAAATCACCCCCCGTGACCACAGACTTGCTGTTGATCACCTTACCGTCTGCCTGGAGCGTCAGGTTGCCGATGGCTTCCATCATGGTGTTGTTGAACAGCGAACCTTCGGTGCTGAGCGTCATATCATGACCTGCACGAATACTGCGGTTATTGTCATTCAGCGCGATGGAGTCTTTTACCTTGAGCAATAAATCATGACCCGCTTCGAGGATGCCATTGATGTTATTGAATGAACCGGTATGGATGTTGAGGTCGTTTCTGGCAGAGGTCGTGCCGGAATCATGATTATTCAGCTGCGAGGCATTAATCGTGATGTTATTCCCGGCGATCAGGGCATTTTTTTCGTTGCTAATCGTCCCGCCCGCTACGTTAAGGTTCGTATTGTTGGCACCCGATAGTACCGCTGCATTGGCGTTGATCAGATTATTAGCGACATTAACTGACAGATCGCTCTGCGTCGACACAATCACCGCCTGTTCGGTGTTAAGCATGTTTTGCGCATTGATCGTAATGTCGCCGCCCGCCACGAGAGTGGACACCGACTGCTGCCCGTCCTCTGCGGTGAGGCTGCCAATGTTGCTCAACGTGTTGGCGACAATCTCCAGCGGGCCGTTTACAGCCTGAATGACACCGGCCGTGCGGTTGGTCAGAACGCCGATGGCGTTCAGCACCGTCTGCATATTGGCGGAGATGACCGCGCCGTCGCTGTTGATGAGCGACTCAACGTCTTCAATCGTCAGGTTACGCAGTGCAGCTAAAACATGCCCTTCACCTGTGTTGGCCAGGTTTTTGACGTTGCGAATAATCAGATCCAGACCTGCCTGAACCACACCGTCGTTTTTCAGCTCCTCAACGGCATCGATCGCGATATTGCCATTGCCGATAATCACCGAGCGGTTGTTTAACGTCTTCACGCCGCTGATATTCAGATTGCCCTCAGAGGCAATCACTGCATCGCTGCTGTTATTAAGCGTCGTGGTCGTCGCGATCGAGAGCGCATTATCCGATTTAATCATCGATGCGCCGCTGTTATTAAGGGTACCTACGTTTCTCAGCGTGGTATTTCCAGCACCGAATAGCGTTGCACCTTCAGTGTTATTGAGGGTGTTCACATCGGACAGTGACAGCGTGCCGTCAGAAATCACAAAACTGCCGGTGTTATTCAGCGTGTTGAGATGGGTAAGTTGCAGCGTCTTGCTGGCATACAGCGTGGCGGCGTTAAGGTTATCGACGGTGCTGACGCGATCGAGCGTCAGGCTACCGGCCTGAATGGTTGAGGCGTCGTTAAGCAACGATGTCGCTGTAACGGAGAGGTTTTCTCTTGCCGCAATCAGCGCGTCATGGGTGTTAGAGAGGGTGGAAATTCCGCTGGCATTGATATTATCGCCCTGGATCAGCCCATCGTCATTGTGTACTGCCAGCGCGCCGTCACCCTTTATGGTGAGGTTCTTCCCGGCAATAATGCTGCCTTTTTGGCTATTCTGTAGCTCTTTTTTGACATCAAGCTGCATGTCAGTGGTCGCACTCAGCGTGCCGGCCTGGTTTTTCAGATTCGCGGTTGCGATGGCCAGTTTCTCGCTGGCACTGATGGTGCCGCTGTTACTGACGGTTGCACTGGCTTTACGGGTCTGGGTGGAGACATTACGTCCTGCAATACGTCCGGTATTGCTGAGCGTGTCGCCGCCGGATGCCACCGTCACGTCATGCTTGTTGCTGGCAATGGTGCCGTCGTTGACGATGTTACCGTCGGCATCAATGAAGATCAGCGCATCGTTACCGCTCAGGGTGCCGCTGTTTGAAACCTCACCGTTGACCTTAATGCGCATCTCACCGCTATTAGCGCCAATATGACCACTGTTGTTCAGGGCGCTGGCGGTCATAACCAGGTTTTTATCCGCGTAGAGGCGGCCTGCGTTGTCGAGATGGCCGACAGACAGCGTCTGGGCGTTGCTGGCATACAGGATGCCATTGTTCTTCATTGAACCTGATGCAATCCAGATATCCCCTGTGGCGCTGACGGAACCCTTGTTTTCAAACGCACCGGTCAGGTTGAACTGCAGCGTCCCTTTCTTCGCGAGAATAACGCCTTCATTGTTAGTCATGCTGCCCGCGGTGATGTTGACATTACCACTGTTGCTGACGATCTCCGCATCGGAGACGAGGGTGCTGAAGGGCACCTGCTGGCCATTCTGGATGACGACAAAATCGCCATTTTTTAACGTCACGACGCCACCGGAAATGACAGCGCCGTTAGCATCCAGCGCTTTTAGTTTTCCGGAAAGGGTGTACTGCCCGGCAACATTAATCTGAATGGCGGGTACCGCTGTTGTGGCACTGTTTTGCGCAATGATAGCAGCCGTATTTTGCAGCAGGGTTGAGGCATCAATTCGGATTGTGCCGTTACGGGAGATAACGTCGTTATTCACCGTCATGCCAGAGAGCGCATGCAGGATAATATTATTTTGCGCTTCTGTACTTCCGGTGCCGCTGCTGTTTTTGTTCAGGGCAATATTGTTGCCGCTGACAGTGACATTTTTATCGCTGCGTAAACCTGTCAGCGTCACGTCGCCGTTCGCACTGATCTCAATGTCACCCGTGGCAATAATACTGCCCTCATGACGGACGCCTGCGCCGGATTCGGTGCTGATAAGCTGAATTTTACCACCGTACATTGACCCCATCGCCCGACCGTCAATCGCGACATCCGGCGTATGGCCGTCACCCGTGGCGCGAGTCGTGTGCTGGCGGCTGGAGAGATCGTAATCGTTCTGCCCGGCAACTACCTTAACGTCCGCCTGGCCGGCAATTTCACCTTCCAGTTTTGCACTTCGGCTGACAATGTCGAAGTAGCTTAGCCCTTCGGTAGAAATGCCTTGCCCTGTGAGAGACACGGTGCCTTTTTCAACAGCTAGTTTATAGTTGCCGTCCTCTTTCATCTGCACCTTACCGGTACTCAGCGTCAGGCTGTTGGCATTAATGGTGGTGGCGCCGTTAACGCTAATACCGTTTTGGTTAGCAACGATCACGTCCGCTTTTCTGCCGAAGACTTCCATCGTCCCGTTAATATAGGACGCCTGGGCTCCCGTCACTTCACTGATAATTGCTTTTGCTTCATGCTCAAGCTGGGCATTTTTAACCGTGTAACCCCCGATCTTAGACACACCATCCTGCATGCTGTTGTTAAAAATAAGACCATTTTTATCAACGTTAAACTGGTCGAATTTATTATGCGAGACGCCTTTCGCATTCGGATCGGTGATATTCACGACTGGCGTGCCGTTAGCCGCCTGACCCATTGTTGGCCCTTTACTCTGGCTGGCATCCGGCACCGTTGCGGCTTCGGCATTAGCTGCGAGAATACCCGCTATTGAAATAAAAAGTGGGCAAAGGTGTTTATGCAAATTCCCTGCGGTTAGCTTCGTTTTTGAGGTTTTATTATTGCTCATAAAAATTCCTTAAATTAGAACGTTACTTCCATCTTGTAATAAACGACCGTGTTATCGACGGTATTCTCTTCCAGTGAATCTGGTTTTTTTATAGGCCAGCCCGCGAGGACATACGTTGAAAAATGGCTACCGGTAGCTTTAATCCCGACAGAGCCACCCATCATGAATTGGCTATCACATACGTTGACGCCTTTAGGGCAATTATCTTTGGCAAAGCCCAGGTCATAACCTACATAGGGAATAAGCTGATAGATACCGCCGACGCCAACATCGAATGGAAACTGCAGGGTATTGGCGATCCAGCCGCCGCTATCAACCAGCAGGCTATCGTCCTTGAAGCCGCGTACGGTGAATTCATCGCCCAGCGTTAATTTTGCATCGCTAACCAGTACGTTCGGGGTGTACTGGAACCCTGCGTTGAGTTCATACACGCCACCTAAACGGCCAGACTGAAAAAGCGGACGCGTCCAGCTGGCAATGCCGTTGTACTTGACGTAATCAAGGTCAAACCCTTTAAGGTCGGCATCGTTTTTCCAGGCGGAACCAAACCAGGGAACCGCTGCCGTCACGCCCACATCGCCATAGAACCAGCCGTTCATCAGAGCGCCGACCCAGGTAGCGCCCGACGAAATCGAGGTATAGGTTTTAGAGCTGACGTCTATACGCTGGTTTTCAATGCTGTTGTTGCTATTACGTCTTTCAACTTTTGCCCACCAGCTGGTTTTACCCGTGGCGTTACGGCCGAGCATGCGGCTGACACGCAGAGAAGCACGGTCAGAATCTCCGTCAGAAGCGTAGCTGGCGTTATTGCCGGCAAGCGTTTTGTCGTAGCTGGATTTGTAATAAAGCGCGTCAAACGACCAATAACCCAGTGGGATGCTGTAACTCGTTGACCACGAATCCTGATTATCCTGGTTATTCTTCAGGTTATTCCATGAATAATAAACGTTGAAAATATCATTGATGCCGGCAATGTTTTTAGCGGTTACGCTGCCATAATACTGCTGCCAGCCGTCAGCCTTAAAGCCAGAGTTGTTAAGACCCGCGGTGACCGAAAGAGGGAATGCAGGCACGTGCAGCAGATTAAGATCGGAATAGCTGTTTATAACAGACGGTTGAATTTCAATATTGTCGTTAGGGTAAACGCGCAGCAGGTTTTCGACCATTTGATCGACATCCTGCATGTTCAGAATCTTGTCTTTCGCAAAAGGATAGGCAGTGAACATGCGCGTGCGTTCACGGAAGGACGGCGCTTGCCCGTTAACCTTAAGATCGTGTATTTTTCCCCACATCACCCGCAGAGAGAGTGTGCCCGTTTTGATATTACCGGGCTCAACACCAATCAGCGTCGTGGCATAACCACGAGAAATATAAAAATCGGTCAGTTCTTTGGCCAGTTCAAATATTTCTGTTCGACCGAGCATTTTGCCCTCATAGCGATCGATAATCGCCTGACGCTGCGGTGAGTTGTCAAACTGCGTATCATCAAGGATGACAATATGATTGACCTGAAATTTCCAGTTCGAGTCGCTGCTGGCCAGGGTTTCATCTCCGGCTTCGCGCATTTTTTTTTGTTGCTGGATTAACTGCTCGGTCCGCTTGGCTTCTTCTATTAATGCCTGGCTGGTTTGTCTTTCGAGACGATCCAGTTCCTGTTTATTTTGCTGACCAGGGAGTGCCGCCGTAGCATGAGCCACAGGAATGAACGGCACTAATAAAAGTGCATATTTTGAAAAACGCTGAAGCACGAATCTCTCCTTGATAATTATCTTAAAGCCATGGTGTATTGAATTGCGCCGACCACCCTGCCAGCACTTAATGAGTTTTCGCGATTAACCTCGGCAGGAACGAATATCTGGGCCTGATAGTTTTTAGTTAAGCGGGATGAAACCTGGAAAGGGTATTCTTTTCCAAGAACAAGGGCCGATGAGACATAAGGGCTGGATTTTTCGTAAACCATAATCGCGAAATTTTTCGCGTAGCCTTCGCCGGTCTCGACGCCCAAAAGACCGTTCATTGATGCGAATTTGGTATTGATCAGGGAAGAGAAAGTTAAGCCAACTTGTGCCTGTTCCGGGCATGTGATGGTAATAGAAAAGTCCTTTTTATCACCTTGATAATTTAGCGTATTCTGGAATGAAGCAATACTGTAGGTCCCCAAATCGACGTTGGTCGACGAGGGATAAATGGAACATGAACGCGTATTTACTTTAATTGGCGCTGAGAAATTGATAGTAAGAATACGAAGCGCATCCTCTGGCGTGAGCAAAGGTTTGACTTTTACGTTAACCATTTCGCCGGCAGGGATCTCGGATTCTCCCTGATTAATATTACCTGTCTGCACGAATTCTACTAATACGGTGCTGTTGTCGATAGAACAGCTCGGGCTGCAGGTCACCGGAGAGCCGGAGTTACCCGGCACCCAGGTGTTTCCTGCGTTGGCTGGCCATTTCATCCGAATACCGATACCCGGAATTTCGGTTGTATAGACTTTATCTACCGAGGAAGAGAGATAATTTCGGCTGTAAGCGGTGTGCCACTGCGTTTGCGTTGATTCATCACAGATATATTTGATGTTAGGTGCAGAATACGTTTTCGACCATAAGACCGTTCCAGTGGAGCCTTTATCCGCAGGGTTTAACGTAATGTCGTCTGTAATATTTAAAACCTTTTCCACGCCTTCGAGTCTGCACGCAGAGGCTTTTGCTTCAAGGGTAAACATCCATAAAACGGATAATAAAACGAGATAAAGCAGAGTAGTAATGTATTTATTCATTTTCTGTTAAAGGCCTTTGCAGAGAATATCTATCGCATTAAAGGAGGCGGCTTTATTCATGTTGCGGGTGTTTCTGTTATCAGAAAGGTGATTGACTTCTGCTGAGCACGCGTTCATCACCTTATTACTATTCCATTTAATAACGATCGGCTTGCCAGGTTCAGGTAAGGTCAGCATTGCCAGGCCACCCTGTCCGACCATACCGAGCGTGGTATTGCTACCATCGGTAATGGATGCGCCGAAGGGGATCTTTTGCCCGGAGGCATGTGTGAAGCGCACAAAGGTCTGTTGCTTCTGCTGTGTTTCCATTTTGATATGCACGGCGGCACCGGCGGTTGGCACAATGCTCTTACGCGTATCCTCTACATCGACACTCATTGATGTACCTTTTGGATCAATGAAGACATCGTTGTATCTGTAAGGCGTCAGATAGCCGACAATCCCGTAGCCGTTATCTTTAATGACCGCATTTGAATCAGGGTAAACTCTTGCCCCTTCAGCGCCTTTGGCCTCTATCACGCCAATGGTGTCGCCTAACGTTGGGGTCAAATTGATACCGCCACGGTGCACAACCACGCCACCGTTCATGTTCAAACCGCCCATGAAGCTATGGAGGGACTGGCTGAACGCGACGCCGCCGGAAGCGCTATCGCCCACATAAGACAGGTTGGTACCGAAGTTGGTTTCTGGCCTGCTGGACTCGCTGAAGTAGCCGCTAAAGCCATACTGCGATCGCTCGCCGGCCGAGCCGCTGAGCGAGGTGCGGATGGTGGCCTCATCACTGTTGTAGCTAAAGTTTGCTCCCAGGCGAGCCTGTTTTTCATAACGATGGCCGAGCGGCATAGATACGCTCAGGTAGATCGTATCGTCGTGACCACCGTCTTCATTGTTGGTTCGGCCAAGCGAAATGCCCCAGGTCGACGAGCCAAACCGGTTGTTGTATCCCAGCGCGTAGTTGGATTTTTCCGTGCGGCCCAGTTCATCGTTCCAGATGTTGCCGATGAAACCACTGACGTAGAAACTTCCCCAACCCGCAGGCAGCATCTGGTTGATGTTTGCTTCCAGGCGTTCACGATAGCGTTCGGGTAAATATCGGTCGTTACCATGCTCCAGCGCCTGCTTCACGCTGACGGCATCCGACAGCGAGTAGTAATTTTTACTGGAGTAGCGGTAACCCACCAGGCTGAAATTTGTCCCGGTTTCGGAAAGATTTTTAGCAAGGCTGATACGCAGGGACATGTCACACAGTGAGCCGCAGTCATCGCTCCCGGTGCTGGAGTTAAAGTTCGTATAAGAGCGGGTAACGTCCAGGCCTAATGCCCCCAGCGGGGTATTGATAGCCACACCACCCAGCAGGGCGTTGTAATCACCATCAAACGCGGTTTGAGCGCCTACGTAACCGGTCAGATTATTAAGCAAACCGTACTGAAGCGTGCCTTCCGTCATCCACGGATCATCGGCAAGAAATGTGTTGCGGATTTCACCCGAGGAGACCGAATAGCGAAAATAGCCTTCGCGCAGCAGCTGCGGAACGCTGGAGTAGGGGACGGTAAAGGAATTGATGGTGCCATCGGTCTCTTTGACGGTGACTTCCAGATCGCCGTTGTAGCCCGTTGCATAGAGATCGCTGATGGCAAACTCGCCTGGGGGAACCACTTTTTCATAGAGGGTACTGCCGGACTGCTTGATGGTGACCGTCGCGTTGCTGTTGGCAAAACCACGAACGACAGGCGCATAGCTGCGCACGGAATCCGGCAGCATGCGATCGTCGGTGGCGAGTCTGACGCCGCGAATGGCCGTTGTATCAAACATCTCCCCGCTGGTGTTGAGATCGCCCAGCACCACTTCAGATTGCCAGGCCGCAATTCCCCGGCTGGCAAATGCCTGCAGATGATCGAACCCTTCATCCTCAATATCATTGCCGAGGTTCAGGGTGTCATAGGTTACAAAACGCCACGCTCCGAGCGTCATAGCGGTTTGCAGGTTACCAAAGAGATAGTTGCTGGTTTCACCTAACTCACGGTTGCGCGTGCTTGAACCACTCAGCGCGTAGGAGGCCATGAGGGTAGGTTCACCGTCATCCCATAGTTCAGGGCTGATATAACCCTCTGGTGTATTGAGCAGCATCGCCTGCGGAACGGTGACATCCAGGCGCTCATCATCCTGGTTGTAGGTGACGGTCGCGCCGGGGATAAGCGTTTCGAGGATCAGGCAGCGGCCCGTCTTCCAGTTTTCCGGCAGTTTGCTGGTGTCGACATCAAAGCGGATAATCATTTCCGGCGTCATGCAGGCATTTACGCCCTGCGTATTGTTTGCCGGAATAAATGAAATGGGCCAGGTTCCTAATTTCCGCAAGTTGCTAAATACTTCCAGTTTGTAATCACCTGGCTGGATTTTATCTACCCCGTCGAACTGGCTAAGGTCTAATCCACTGTCATAGAAATTCATAAAGCCGCGAGAAAAGTTTACCGCTTTTTTTTCTGTTTCTGCGTTAACCTGGCCTGAAATGCACAATGCCAGAATCATTATCTGGCCAAGTGTACTTTTCGCTTTTTTGAGAAGCCTGTATTTATTATGGCGTGCGGACATTTGACCTTCCGAAAGGTAGAACGTATAAAAAGTTAAAAGTTATAGGTGCGCTTAATATATGCGCCTAAATCAGTGATATAATTGTATTTAAATATGCCGCGTCCACTCACTGCGCTCACCTGCGGAAAGTGATAAACCAGCGTTCCATAAGGGACAATCATGTCACCGGGGATCTCAATGTCTTTATTGTCGGCATTCGTTAGCCACACGCTCGTCATGCTCACGTGGAAAGGCGAATTATTGGTTCCCACCACGTCGTAGCCCTTTGCCACTTTACGCAGTTCCCACTTCAGATCGTCGCCCGCCTGCATGGGATTGCCTTTCAGGCCCGCAGGGCGATAGAAAAATTTGATCATCGTGCGGAACGCCATTTTTATCTGATTCCGATCCGCCTCTTCCGGCAGTTCAGGTGGAATATCCAGCACGTTTAGCCAGAGCAGGGTTTCGCGATCTTTCGGATATTTTCCTGCGGCTTCCTCTGTCTGGAATATACGGAAAACTTTCCCTTTCTGACCGTTAACGCGCGCAGCGGGAGGGTTGATAAAGAACGGAAGATTCTCCTTCTCCGTCCCATCGGTTTTGTCGGTGCTGGAAAGCCAGACCTGCACCAGCTCCGGGTTTTTACTGAGGTTATTTACGCGAACGGTTTGTTCACTCTCGTTTGCATTGAATGCCACACGAGTTGTTAAAATTTGTATAGTGGCGTTGGCGCAGGGGAACCACGTCAATGTCACCATTAACATTACTTTGAGAATATTACTGACCATCAGGCTCAACGTTCCTAAATGTGGCAGGGAAAGCAGTGGGATCACTCCCACTGCTCAAAGGTCTTACTGATACTTAATGGAATAAATGACGTCAGTGGTGACTTTACCGGCCGTTGCCGCACCGCCGGTGGCAACGTACTGCGCCCAGTAGTCGAAGCGAGCGGTATTACCCGAAATGACCGCTGTTTTCGGGTTATTGTTTGCGGTATTCAAATCCAAAACAGCTTTGCTGGAATCTAACAGACCGATTTCAACTTTATCGGCACCACCCGTGGTAACGGTGTTTTTCAGGTTACCGGTCGCGGTGTTGATATTGGTGCTCTGTGCCAGTTCGAAGAAGACGCTGGCGACTTTGTTGTTGGTGCAATTTGAGCCGCTCAGTTTAATAAAGAATGGCGTGTCTCCCGCGCGCTGACCCGCAGTGGCTAGCGCGGTGGTGCTGACGCTTGGCAGATGCACGGTGAAATCAGGAGAGGTGGATTCACCCTGTGCGTCACCGCCTGTAATAATACAGGTGGCGTCACTGATCGTTCCGTCAAAGGTAATTGTGCCATCTTCTGCCGCTGCTGCAGAACCCGCTCCCGCCAGAATGGTAAAAAGACCAATTTTTAAATATTTGTTCATAGATAATTCCATTTAGACATAAATTTTAATAAAGCGGCTGGATTGTAGGGAGTAAAAAAAGAGAAAACCACAGGATGAAACTAAATAAATTCCGAATTGAGACTGTCTCATGCTGTTTATGTATGTATGAATATGGTATGAGGTGTTTTTTTCTTTGAATTACAAGGGCGAAATAGATGGTGGGATGAATTGAATATTCACTTGGAAAATATGTGAATTGTAAAGATTATAATATTTTTATGGCTATGATTTTATTTGGTGAATAGGATGGGTTGTCTATATATGTTGTATTTATGAGTCGCTTGAATTTAATGGATTCAGGCGCTATTCTTAGCGCCATACAGCATTACGATATGAAACGATCCCTTCCTCGTCGGGCTTAACGACGCGGAAGGGATTTTTTTTCACCTTTAGCAACGATCGTCTATCTATGATACGAGGACAGGACATGAGCACTTTAGGTCATCAGTACGATAACTCTCTGGTATCTAACGCGTTTGGTTTTTTACGCCTTCCGATGAACTTCCAGCCGTACGACAGTGATGCGGACTGGGTGATCACAGGCGTGCCGTTCGACATGGCAACGTCAGGCCGTGCGGGTGGCCGTCATGGCCCGGCGGCGATCCGTCAGGTTTCCACTAACCTGGCCTGGGAGCACAACCGCTTCCCGTGGAACTTCGACATGCGCGAGCGTCTGAACGTGGTGGACTGCGGTGACCTGGTGTACGCCTTTGGCGACGCGCGTGAGATGAGCGAAAAGCTGCAGGCCCACGCCGAGAAGCTGCTGGCTGCCGGTAAGCGCATGCTCTCCTTCGGCGGCGACCACTTCGTGACCCTGCCGCTGCTGCGCGCCCACGCGAAGCACTTTGGTAAAATGGCGCTGGTGCACTTCGATGCCCACACCGACACCTACGCCAACGGCTGTGAGTTTGACCACGGCACCATGTTCTTCACCGCGCCGAACGAAGGTCTGATCGACCCGAACCACTCCGTGCAGATCGGTATTCGCACTGAATTCGACAAAGACAACGGCTTCACCGTGCTGGATGCGGGTCAGGTTAACGATCGCGGTGTTGATGACATCCTGGCGCAGGTGAAGCAGATCGTGGGTGATATGCCTGTGTATCTGACCTTCGACATCGACTGCCTGGATCCGGCATTTGCACCGGGTACCGGTACGCCGGTGATCGGCGGCCTGACCTCAGACCGTGCCATCAAGCTGGTGCGCGGCCTGAAGGATCTTAACATTGTCGGGATGGACGTGGTGGAAGTGGCGCCTGCGTATGACCAGTCCGAGATCACTGCGCTGGCCGCAGCGACCCTGGCACTGGAAATGCTCTACATCCAGGCAGCCAAAAAAGGCGAATAAGCCTCTTCTGGCGTAAAAAAAACCTCTCCCTGGAGAGGTTTTTTATTGCCTTTAAAACACGTTAAACGGGTATTCCACGTAAGCGCGGATCTCGTCCCCACCCACGTTATAATCGCTGGCGTTGCTGGAGACGCGCAGTACGGAATAGCGCAGTTTCAGTTTCAGATCCTTCGCCGGGCCTTCCTGCACCTGGTACTGGATCTGATTAAACCACTCGTGCTCTTTGCCGTTGCTGGTTTCTGCGGTTTTGATGTTGTCCCCGCGCACGTAGGCGGTGGTCCAGCTGAGACCCGGCAGGCCAAGGCCACCAAAGTCCAGACCGTAGGATGCCTGCCAGGAACGTTCATCTTCGCCGTTAAAATCAGACCAGTAGGAGTTTGCCAGCCAGATGGTGTTACCGCCATCACCCACGCCGCCCTGGTCGCGGTAGCCGCCGTAGTTGTAGCCGGTGCTGCCGCTGCTCTGCTGGTACGCCACTTTGAACGTGTGAATATCCCAGATGTAGCTCGCCGCCAGGCTCCAGATAGCGTTGCTGCGGCCCGTGTCGAGGCTGTCCGCATAACTCTGGTCCAGACGGGAGTTATAACCGTTGAAGTCGAGCACCAGCTGCTGCCCGGTGCTGAACGGCTGTTTGAAGTTCAGGCCCAGATATTGCTTGTTCATCACCTCTTCATTGTGAGAGGCGTAAAGCGCGCCGCTGAACTGGTCGTTGAACTGGTAGCTCGCGCCGCCGAAGGAGAGGCTCTTCAGCCCGCTGTCGTGGCGGTCGTCACTTTTACGCTGCTCGTCCGTGAAATAACCGGCATTGATTTCCAGACCATCGATCTCTTTTGAGGTCAGCATGGTGCCGGTATAGCTTTCAAACAGCAGGCGGGAGCTGTCGGCATTCACGATAGGCAATTCTGGTCGCTGATTCCCGTAGCTCAGTACGGTATTCGAGATGCGCATTTTGGCGGTTGCGCCAAACTTTGCCAGATCGGATTTTGCCCGGCCGTCGTCTTCCTGCTTAAAGAAGTCGATGCCGCCCGCGCCGCTCTTGCCGCGGCCGCCGTCCAGGCGCACGCCGTATTGAGCAATACCGTCCACACCAAAGCCAACCGGTCCTTCAGTATAGCCGGATGCAAACGTGGCGATGATCCCCTGACCCCATTCGGCTTTGTCCTGCTGGCCCTGATGATAATCACGGCTGATATACGCATTGCGTAAAAACAGGTCCAGATGGCTGTCGTCAATAAAACCCTGGCTGTCGGATTGCTGACTTGCAGCGGCAGGTAATGCGGCAAATAAACTTAAAGCAATTAATGATAATTCTTTTTTCACGGAGGGAACGTCTCTGTCTGGATATATTAATTGAATAACTGCAGGGAGGATAATTACCGGAAAAAGTGACCTTTGCAATAATTATGTGACCAGGTGTTTCGATGTGACAGGGCAGATTTTGCGGGGCTTTCAGGGGTGTTATCGATACGTGCTGTTAAGTTAACAATTCATGCGAAATAAAAAGGAGGCAAAACTGCCTCCTTCTGAAATTATTTAATTCCGTCTGCGGCCATACGGTCGCGAATATGCTGTGCGCGTTCTTCTGAGGCAGGGTGATCGTCAAACATGGAGCTTTGACGTCCCGCTTCCAGCTTGGCCAGTTTTTCGAAGCTGGTGGCTAAACCGGATGGATTAATGCCGCGTTTGCGCAACAGATCGTAGGAGTAGTCATCCGCTTCGGACTCCTGACGCTGGGAGAACTGAGAGTTCACCAGCTTTTCACCTACGTCGCCCAGCTGTGACTGCGACAGGCTGCCAACGATACCGCCCGCTGAGGCTGCCGCTGCGCGGATGGCATTGGTGCCCAGGGCTACCTGCATCCCTTTCTTCACGTGGCCCAGGGCAACGTGGCCCATTTCATGGCCGATAACCGCTTCCACTTCGTTGTCGGTCATCATGTCCATCAGCCCGCTGTAAACGCGGATACAGCCGTTTGCCATCGCGAAGGCGTTGACGTCTTTCGCCATGTACACCTTGTAGTTCACCGGCTGGCCATTGATGTTATCGCCCAGCGCGGAAGCAATCTTATTCAGACGCTGCGTGTAGGTACTATCAGACGGCGCAAGGGTGGCTTTTCCGTCCATATCTTTACAGGCCTGGTCGCTCAGCGCTTTTACCTGCGCATCGCTCAGGGAATAGGCCTGAAAGGCCTCTGCGCCTGACGTCATCAGACCGTTAGAGTCCATATTCTGACAGCCGCTCAGCAGGAGCGTTGTACCCAGGGCCAGCACTATTGCACGCATTTTCATGAGGTTGCTTCCGTACTCGTTAATCTGAATAAAATCCGAAAAGTGCACCGTCAGCGAAGCCGGTGTTGGGCTAAGTATAAGGAATATCTACAGGGCCGGGCGAGCAGATTGCGCAACATGCGAGCATGATCCAGAGATTTCTTAACAAGCAAAAGAATGCTCCATGTACATGACTTGCGGCTTGGGTTACATTGTTGGCACTTTTTTCCGGTGTAGCCCAAAACGCGCTGTCGTCAAGGGCATGGCCTTTAACAGTCCGATCTGGAGTTAAAATGTCCTCACGTAAAGAGCTTGCTAATGCTATTCGTGCGCTGAGCATGGACGCAGTACAGAAAGCCAAATCCGGCCACCCAGGGGCCCCTATGGGTATGGCTGATATCGCCGAAGTTCTGTGGCGCGATTTCCTGAACCACAACCCGCAGAACCCGTCATGGGCTGACCGCGACCGCTTCGTGCTGTCCAACGGCCACGGCTCTATGCTGATCTATAGCCTGCTGCACCTCACCGGCTACGATCTGCCTATCGAAGAGCTGAAAAACTTCCGTCAGCTGCACTCCAAAACTCCAGGTCACCCGGAAGTGGGCTACACCGCTGGCGTAGAAACCACCACCGGCCCGCTGGGTCAGGGTATTGCAAACGCTGTGGGTATGGCGATTGCTGAGAAGACCCTGGCGGCGCAGTTCAACCGTCCGGGCCACGACATCGTTGACCACTTCACCTACGCGTTCATGGGCGATGGCTGTATGATGGAAGGCATTTCTCACGAAGTGTGCTCCCTGGCAGGTACCCTGAAGCTGGGTAAACTGGTTGCGTTCTATGACGACAACGGTATCTCCATCGACGGTCACGTTGAAGGCTGGTTCACTGACGACACCGCTGCACGTTTCGAAGCCTACGGCTGGCACGTTGTGCGTGGCGTTGATGGCCACGATGCTGACTCGATTAAACGTGCAGTAGAAGAAGCGCGCGCTGTGACGGACAAACCGTCCCTGCTGATGTGCAAAACCATCATCGGCTTCGGTTCTCCGAACAAAGCGGGTACGCACGACTCCCACGGCGCGCCGCTGGGCGACGCGGAAATCGCACTGACCCGCGAAGCGCTGGGCTGGAAATACCCTGCATTCGAAATCCCATCTGAGATCTATGCTCAGTGGGATGCAAAAGAAGTAGGCCAGGCGAAAGAAGCGGCATGGAACGAGAAGTTCGCTGCTTACGCGAAAGCCTTCCCACAGGAAGCGGCTGAATTCACCCGTCGTATGAAAGGTGACATGCCGTCTGACTTCGACGCGAAAGCGAACGAATTCATCGCTAAGCTGCAGGCGAACCCGTCCAAAATCGCGAGCCGTAAAGCGTCTCAGAATGCCATTGAAGCGTTCGGTCCTCTGCTGCCTGAATTCCTCGGCGGCTCCGCTGACCTGGCGCCATCTAACCTGACCCTGTGGTCCGGTTCTAAGCCAATCAACGAAGACACTGCCGGTAACTACATCCATTACGGTGTACGTGAATTCGGTATGACTGCTATTGCCAACGGTATCTCCCTGCACGGTGGTTTCCTGCCGTACACCTCTACCTTCCTGATGTTCGTTGAATATGCGCGTAACGCCGTGCGTATGGCGGCGCTAATGAAACAGCGTCAGGTGATGGTCTATACCCACGACTCCATCGGTCTGGGCGAAGACGGTCCAACTCACCAGCCGGTAGAGCAGGTGGCTTCCCTGCGCGTGACCCCGAACATGAGCACATGGCGTCCATGTGACCAGGTTGAATCCGCGGTGGCGTGGAAATACGGCGTTGAGCGTCAGGACGGTCCTACCGCGCTGATCCTCTCCCGTCAGAACCTGGCGCAGCAGGAACGTACCCCAGAGCAGCTGGCGAACATCGCGCGCGGCGGTTATGTGCTGAAAGATTGCGCGGGCCAGCCAGAGCTGATCTTCATCGCTACCGGTTCTGAAGTTGAACTGGCCGTTGCTGCATGGGAAAAACTGACTGCCGAAGGCGTGAAGGCGCGCGTGGTTTCCATGCCGTCTACCGACGCGTTCGACAAGCAGGATGCTGCTTACCGTGAATCCGTACTGCCTAAAGCGGTTTCCGCGCGTGTGGCAGTGGAAGCGGGTATCGCTGACTACTGGTTCAAATACGTGGGTCTGAACGGCGCTATCGTCGGTATGACCACCTTCGGTGAATCTGCTCCGGCAGAACTGCTGTTCGAAGAGTTCGGCTTCACCGTTGAGAACGTTGTCGCGAAGGCGAAAGAACTGCTGTAATCACCATTTTGCCCGGTGGCGCTTATGCTTACCGGGCCTACAAATGGCTCGAAAGTAGGCCGGGTAAGCGCTAGCGCGCCACCCGGCTTTTTTGTAAGCATTATTCCACCTAAAATGTGACGCAAGTCATATAGCTCGCTTATTCATCTGGACAGACATTCCTTTTATTCCCCGATTCGCTTATTCTTGCTGAAGCGTTTCAGTCGATTAAATGTTCGACAAATGACCAATCAATCGCAGTTTGTGACAGCAAGGATTCCCCTTCGGGCGTAGCTGGATTACTCTTTCAGCCACCTCAAACTCAGGGATTGCTTTGCAGGAGATCTATGACCGTACGCGTAGCGATTAACGGCTTCGGTCGCATCGGGCGTAATGTGGTTCGTGCTTTGTATGAATCCGGACGTCGGGCGGAAATGACCGTGGTGGCAATCAATGAACTGGCGGATGCTGCGGGCATGGCGCATTTGTTGAAGTATGACACCAGCCACGGACGCTTTGCCTGGGATGTGCGCCAGGAAAGAGATCAGCTTTTTGTGGGTGATGACGCTATTCGTGTGCTGCATGAGAACAGCATCTCCGGGCTACCCTGGCGTGAACTGGGTGTGGATGTGGTGCTTGACTGTACCGGTGTGTATGGCAATCGCGAACATGGCGAAGCGCATCTCTCTGCAGGTGCGAAAAAAGTCCTGTTTTCTCATCCCGGCAGTAACGACCTCGACGCGACCGTCGTGTTTGGCGTCAACCAGCATGAGCTGCAAGCCGAACACCGCATTGTTTCCAACGCCTCCTGTACCACCAACTGCATTATTCCGGTCATCAAACTGTTAGACGATGCGTATGGCATTGAGTCCGGCACCGTGACCACGATTCACTCCGCCATGCACGATCAACAGGTCATTGACGCTTACCACCCGGATTTACGGCGCACGCGTGCAGCGAGCCAGTCAATCATTCCGGTGGATACAAAGCTGGCTGCAGGGATCACGCGAATTTTTCCGCAGTTCAACGATCGTTTTGAGGCGATTGCCGTGCGCGTCCCGACGATCAACGTCACCGCGATCGACCTTAGCGTGACGGTGAAAAAACCGGTAAAAGCCTGTGAAGTCAACCTGTTGCTGCAAAAAGCGGCACAGGGGGCATTTCATGGTATAGTTGACTATACGGAATTACCGTTGGTCTCAGTAGATTTTAACCACGACCCGCACAGCGCCATCGTCGATGGCACGCAAACGAGGGTCAGTGGCGCACACCTTATCAAGACGCTGGTCTGGTGTGATAACGAATGGGGCTTTGCTAACCGAATGCTCGACACCACGTTAGCAATGGCTGCTCAAGGTTTCAGGTAAGGCGCATCGTGCGTCTGCAAAACTTTAAGAATCAACGAGAGGATTCACCATGTCTGTAATTAAGATGACCGATCTGGATCTGGCTGGTAAACGCGTTTTCATCCGTGCCGATCTGAACGTACCGGTTAAAGATGGCAAAGTGACCAGCGACGCGCGTATCCGTGCATCTCTGCCAACCATCGAACTGGCTCTGAAGCAGGGCGCGAAAGTGATGGTCACCTCCCACCTGGGTCGTCCAACTGAAGGCGAGTACAACGAAGAGTTCTCTCTGCTGCCAGTGGTTAATTACCTGAAAGACAAACTGTCCAACCCGGTTCGCCTGGTGAAAGATTACCTGGACGGCGTTGACGTTGCAGCCGGTGAACTGGTTGTGCTGGAAAACGTTCGCTTCAACAAAGGCGAGAAGAAAGACGACGAAACCCTGTCCAAAAAATACGCTGCACTGTGCGACGTATTCGTGATGGATGCATTCGGTACGGCTCACCGTGCTCAGGCGTCTACCCATGGTATCGGTAAATTCGCAGACGTAGCGTGTGCCGGTCCTCTGCTGGCTGACGAACTGGAAGCGCTGGGTAAAGCACTGAAAGAGCCTGCTCGTCCGATGGTCGCTATCGTTGGTGGTTCTAAAGTTTCTACCAAACTGACCGTTCTGGATTCTCTGTCTAAAATCGCTGACCAGCTGATCGTTGGCGGTGGTATCGCGAACACCTTCGTTGCCGCTCAGGGCCACAACGTCGGTAAATCCCTGTACGAAGCAGACCTGGTTGACGAAGCCAAACGCCTGCTGGGTACCTGTGATATCCCGGTTCCAACTGACGTTCGCGTCGCGACCGAGTTCTCCGAAACCGCAACCGCGACCCTGAAATCTGTAAACGACATCAAAGACGAAGAGCAGATTCTGGACCTGGGCGACGTTTCTGCACAGAAACTGGCTGAAATCCTCAAAAACGCAAAAACTATCCTGTGGAACGGTCCTGTTGGCGTGTTCGAATTCCCGAACTTCCGCAAAGGGACTGAAATCGTGGCTAACGCCATCGCAGACAGCGAAGCGTTCTCTATCGCAGGCGGTGGTGACACCCTGGCAGCAATCGACCTGTTCGGTATCGCTGACAAGATCTCCTACATCTCCACTGGTGGCGGCGCATTCCTCGAATTCGTGGAAGGCAAAGTACTGCCAGCAGTAGCAATGCTCGAAGAGCGCGCTAAGAAGTAAGCCATTCAAGGGCAGGGAAACCTGCCCAATTTTCAGCGCGCTTTTAAGAGCTCGCACCTTTTCTAACGGCCGAAGATACAGGACTAAGCAACATGTCTAAAATTTTTGATTTCGTAAAACCTGGCGTTATCACTGGTGATGACGTACAGAAAGTGTTCCAGGTAGCTAAAGAAAACAACTTCGCTCTGCCAGCAGTTAACTGCGTGGGTACCGACTCCATCAACGCCGTACTGGAAACTGCTGCTAAAGTTAAAGCACCGGTTATCGTTCAGTTCTCTAACGGCGGCGCTGCGTTCATCGCAGGTAAAGGCGTGAAAACTGACATTCCTCAGGGTGCTGCAATCCTGGGCGCTATCTCTGGTGCGCACCACGTTCACCAGATGGCTGAACACTACGGTGTTCCAGTTATCCTGCACACTGACCACTGCGCGAAGAAACTGCTGCCGTGGATCGACGGTCTGCTGGACGCGGGTGAAAAACACTTCGCGGCAACCGGTAAGCCACTGTTCTCTTCTCACATGATCGACCTGTCTGAAGAGTCACTGCACGAAAACATCGAAATCTGCTCCAAGTACCTGGCGCGCATGGCCAAAATGGACATGACCCTGGAAATCGAACTGGGTTGCACCGGCGGTGAAGAAGATGGCGTGGACAACAGCCACATGGACGCTTCTGCACTGTACACCCAGCCAGAAGACGTTGATTACGCTTACACCGAGCTGAGCAAAATCAGCCCACGCTTCACAATTGCAGCGTCCTTCGGTAACGTACACGGCGTTTACAAACCAGGTAACGTGGTTCTGACCCCAACCATCCTGCGTGATTCTCAGGAATACGTTTCCAAGAAACACAACCTGCCGCACAACAGCCTGAACTTCGTCTTCCACGGCGGTTCCGGTTCTTCTGCTCAGGAAATCAAAGACTCCGTAAGCTACGGCGTTGTGAAAATGAACATCGACACCGACACCCAGTGGGCAACCTGGGACGGTATCCTGCAGTACTACAAAGCGAACGAAGCTTACCTGCAGGGCCAGCTGGGCAACCCGAAAGGCGAAGACCAGCCGAACAAGAAATACTACGATCCACGCGTATGGCTGCGCGCAGCGCAGACGTCCATGGTGACCCGTCTGGAGCAGGCTTTCAAAGAACTGAACGCGATCGACGTTCTGTAATTTGAGCTGCTAACAGCATCAGAAGGCCCGCAAATGCGGGCCTTTTTTTATGCTTTTTCAATACCCTGCCAGCCCTGTTTTTGTGATCTGTTTGGCAAAGCCGGTGCTTTTTGTTTACCCTTTACTGACCTGCCTGTCTCCATGGGGGATGGATTTTGTGTTTTGGTTTAACAAAAGGAAGAATAAATGGAACAACTCGATGTTGTAGACAGCATCAATAACGCCGGTAACTGGCTGGTGCGCAACCAGGCCCTGCTGCTGAGCTATGCCGTGAACATCGTCGCGGCGATTGCCATCATCATCGTCGGGATGATCGTGGCGCGTATTGTCTCGAATACGGTTAACCGCGTAATGCTGGCCCGTCACATTGACGCCACGGTGGCAGACTTCCTCTCCGCACTGGTGCGCTACGGCATTATCGCCTTCACGCTGATTGCCGCGCTGGGCCGTGTGGGGGTGCAAACCGCCTCCGTCATTGCCGTTCTCGGTGCCGCCGGTCTGGCCATTGGTCTGGCACTGCAGGGCTCGCTTTCAAACCTGGCGGCAGGCGTGCTGCTGGTGACCTTCCGTCCGTTCCGCTCCGGCGAATACGTTGACCTTGGCGGCATTGCCGGAACCGTGCTGCAGGTGCAGATTTTCTCAACGACTATGCGTACCGTCGATGGCCGCATCGTGGTCGTGCCGAACGGGAAAATTATCGCGGGCAACATCATCAACTTCTCCCGTGAGCCGGTGCGTCGTAACGAACTGATTATCAGCGTGGCATACGACTCCGACATCGATCAGGTGAAGTCGCTGATTACCAACATCATTGCTTCTGACGATCGCATTCTGAAAGACAAAGAGCAGACGGTTCGCCTGAATGAACTCGGCGCTTCCTCCATTAACTTTGTGGTGCGTATCTGGAGTAAAAGCAGCGATCTGCAAAACGTGTACTGGGACGTGCTGGAACGCATTAAGCGCGACTTCGACGCCAACGGCATCAGTTTCCCGTATCCGCAGATGGACGTGAATCTTAAACGCGAGAAAGCCGCCGAGTAATCCCCCGACGTTGTAGGCCCGGTAAGCGCTAGCGCCACCGGGCTTTACCTTCATAAGCTCCGCTAATACCCAATTAATATTATCCATTTCATCTAATGTGATTCGCGCAGTATAGTCAGCTTCCAGAACAACTCTGCGAGAAAATCATCATGCTATCTTATTATTTTCAAGGGCTTGCCTTAGGTGCAGCCATGATCCTTCCCCTCGGCCCGCAAAATGCGTTCGTGATGAATCAGGGCATCCGCCGCCAGTACCATCTGATGATTGCCCTGCTGTGCGCGGTAAGCGATTTGCTGCTGATCTGTGCCGGGATTTTTGGCGGCAGCGCGCTGCTGATGCAGTCTCCGTGGCTGCTGGCGCTGGTCACCTGGGGCGGCGTGGCGTTTCTGCTCTGGTACGGATTCGGCGCGCTGAAAACGGCGATGAGCAGCAACCTCGAACTGGCGAGCGCGGAGGTTATGAAGCAGGGCCGCTGGAAGATTATCGTCACCATGCTGGCGGTGACCTGGCTTAACCCGCATGTGTATCTCGACACCTTCGTCGTACTGGGCAGCCTGGGCGGTCAACTGGACGTTGAGCCGAAACGCTGGTTTGCGCTCGGTACGGTCAGCGCCTCTTTCCTGTGGTTCTTCGGTCTCGCCATTCTGGCGGCATGGCTGGCGCCCCGCCTGCGTACGGCCAAAGCCCAGCGCATCATTAATACCCTGGTCGGCCTGGTGATGTGGTTTATCGCTTTCCAGCTGGCGAAAGAGGGGATTCATCATGTCCAGGAATTGTTCAACTAATCCTTGTCTTATGGACAACTGAATAAGACCCGCTAAGCTTGCTGGCATGCGCCCTGTTATTGGGGCACTCTTCGCAACATGGAGGAATGACAGTGAAGTTTAAAGTGATGGCCCTGGCGGCATTAGTGAGTTTCGGTGCGGTGTCGGTGCAGGCAAGCGAATTGCCGGATGGCCCGCACATCGTCACGTCAGGCACCGCAAGCGTGGACGCGGTACCCGATGTTGCAACCCTGGCAATTGAGGTGAATGTGGCGGCGAAAGATGCAGCGACGGCCAAGAAGCAGGCTGACGATCGCGTTGCGCAATACCTCTCTTTCCTCGAGCAGAACGGTGTCGGTAAAAAAGATATCAACTCTGCGAACCTGCGTACTCAACCCGATTATGACTACCAGAATGGCAAAAGCATCCTGAAAGGCTACCGTGCGGTGCGTACCGTTGAAGTGACCGTGCGTCAGCTGGATAAGCTTAACTCGCTGCTGGACGGTGCGCTGAAGGCGGGCCTGAACGAGATCCGTTCCGTGTCGCTGGGCGTTGCGCAACCGGAGAAGTACAAAGACGAAGCGCGTAAAGCGGCGATTGATGATGCCATTCACCAGGCGGAACAGCTGGCTTCTGGCTTTAAGAGCAAGCTCGGTCCGGTTTACAGCGTGCGTTACCATGTCTCTAACTACCAGCCAAGCCCGATGGTTCGTATGATGAAGGCTGACGCAGCGCCGGTATCCGCTCAGGAAACTTACGAGCAGCCGACAATCCAGTTCGACGATCAGGTGGATGTGGTGTTCCAGCTTGAACCTGTTGCAGCACAGCCGAAACCGGCTCAGTAATCTGTAGGCCGGGTAAGGCGTGGCCGCCACCCGGCTTTTCTTTTTAATCCTGTCTCAATACCTTATGCCCGTACGCCAGCAGCGCGTCAGTGACGTTGCGCATCATGCGGCTTTCCGGCGCAAAACGGTGCCAGTAGAGCATCCGACGCTGATACAGCCCCGGCGTTAAGTCAATCAGCTCACCGCTTTTCAACTCTTTCTCAATCTGCAGGTGCGGGATCATGCAGCAGGTCGTGCCCTGGCGTGCAAGCTGCACGAAGGCTTCTGACGAGTTCACGATATGGCACGGCACGCTGCCCGGCGGCAGGTCGAAGTTTTGCTGCAGGAACGCCTGATGCATATCGTCCAGATGGTCGAAGGCCACGGCAGGGGCTTTCAGCAGCGCCGCGCGGGTGACGCCGTTGGGGAAGTAGCGTTCCGCAAAGGCTTTTGAACCCACAAACAGGTAGTCCAGGGCGCCTAACTGATCGACAAGGCAGCTTGGCAGCGCCTGAGGCTGAATACTGACCGCTCCAACCACTTCACCGCGACGCAGGCGCTCCTGGGTGCGGGTTTCGTCTTCAACCTGCAAATTCAGGCGGATAGGGGAGTCTGCGAGGACCGGTGCCAGGGCCGGCAGCAGCCAGGTTGCCAGACTGTCGGCGTTGACCGCCAGAGATAGCAGCAGCGGCGTAGAGCCCGTTTGTTCGTCACCCAGCCACTCGTCTTCCAGCAGTTCAACCTGACGCAGCAGAGCGAGGAGCTTTTGCCCTTGCTCTGTTGGACGTGGCGGCACGGTACGCACCAGCAGCGGCTGGCCGAACATGTTTTCAAGCTGTTTGATACGCTGAGAGACGGCGGACTGCGTGATGCAAAGCTTTTGCGCCGCGCGCTCAAAGCCTCGTTCACGAATAACTGCATCAAGTGCCTGTAGTGTTCTGTAGTCCGGACGTTTCATTGCTCTGGCTGGCTCCTTAATTTTGCTTATTCTGCACTATGACACAATTTTCCCTTTGTGGCAGACGAATTCCATTCGACGTGTTCTATAATGCGCCCTGAGTTTTCACACCACAGGCAAAACGATCATGACGCAGGATGAACTGAAAAAAGCAGTAGGATGGGCCGCTCTCCAGTACGTACAGCCGGGTACCATTGTCGGTGTCGGTACGGGATCAACCGCGGCACACTTTATCGATGCGCTGGGCACGATGAAGGGGCAGATCGAGGGCGCGGTTTCCAGCTCTGATGCTTCCACGGAAAAGCTGAAAAGCCTCGGCATTACCGTTTTCGATCTTAACGAAGTGGATCGTCTGGGGATTTACGTTGATGGCGCGGATGAAATCAACGGCCACATGCAGATGATCAAAGGCGGCGGCGCGGCGCTGACGCGCGAAAAAATCATCGCCTCCGTTGCGGACAAGTTTATCTGCATCGCCGACGCCTCCAAGCAGGTCGATATTCTGGGTAATTTCCCGCTGCCGGTTGAAGTGATCCCGATGGCCCGCAGCGCGGTTGCCCGTCAGCTGGTCAAGCTGGGCGGTCGTCCGGAATATCGTCAGGGCGTAGTGACCGACAACGGCAACGTGATCCTCGACGTTCACGGTCTGGAAATTCTTGACGCGATTGCGCTGGAAAACGCCATCAACGGCATTCCAGGCGTAGTGACCGTAGGGCTATTCGCCAACCGTGGCGCGGATGTGGCGCTGATCGGCACCGCTGACGGCGTGAAAACCATCGTAAAATGATCTGACGGGGGGAGTCCTCCCCCCGCTAAAAAATTTTTGAAACGCTAAATTCGGTGACTTGTGTCACGTTTTTATGCCTCTTTTGCCGATCCTTCCGCGTTTGTAAATTTCCATAGCATATTCCTCTGCCATTTTGCGCTGTATGACTTTCCTTCAGCGTACTGACGCAAACGTTCATATTGCTGCAATAGTTTTTTTTGATATGTTGGCTACAGCGGATTTATATCCAGCACAACATCAGTTCAGACAAAAACAGGGTCGGGTAAATGGCAAAGGTATCACTGGAGAAAGACAAGATTAAATTCCTGCTGGTCGAGGGCGTGCATCAAAAAGCAATCGATAGCCTTCGTGCGGCAGGTTACACCAACATCGAATTTCACAAAGGCGCGCTTGATACCGAAGAGCTGAAAGCGTCCATCCGTGATGCCCACTTCATTGGCCTGCGATCCCGTACTCACCTGACTGAAGATGTGATTGCCGCGGCGGAAAAGCTGGTGGCTATCGGCTGCTTCTGCATCGGTACCAACCAGGTTGACCTGAATGCTGCTGCAAAACGCGGTATTCCTGTCTTCAACGCCCCGTTCTCTAACACCCGTTCCGTGGCGGAGCTGGTGATTGGCGAACTGCTGCTGCTCCTGCGCGGCATTCCGGAGGCTAACGCCAAAGCACACCGCGGCGTCTGGAACAAACTGGCTGCGGGCTCCTACGAAGCCCGTGGGAAAAAACTGGGTATCATCGGCTATGGCCACATCGGTACCCAGCTGGGGATTCTGGCGGAATCTCTCGGTATGCATGTCTATTTTTACGATATCGAAAGCAAGCTGCCGCTGGGCAATGCCACCCAGGTTCAACACCTGTCTGACCTGCTGAACATGAGTGACGTGGTAAGCCTGCACGTGCCGGAAAATGCCTCCACCAAAAACATGATGGGCGCAGAAGAGCTGGCGCTGATGAAGCCGGGCTCACTGCTGATTAACGCCGCGCGCGGCACGGTGGTCGATATCCCTGCGCTGTGCGATGCGCTGAAGCGTAAACATCTGGCAGGGGCGGCCATCGACGTTTTCCCAACGGAGCCCGCCACCAACAGCGATCCGTTCACCTCTCCGCTGTGCGAGTTCGACAACGTGATCCTGACGCCGCACATCGGCGGGTCTACGCAGGAAGCGCAGGAGAATATCGGTCTGGAAGTGGCAGGTAAGCTGAGCAAATACTCCGACAACGGTTCTACGCTCTCTGCGGTGAACTTCCCGGAAGTGTCTCTGCCGCTGCACGGCGGTCGTCGTCTGCTGCACATCCACGAAAACCGTCCAGGCGTGCTCACCGCGATCAACCAGATCTTTGCCGAGCAGGGCGTCAACATTGCCGCGCAGTATCTGCAGACCAACTCGCAGATGGGCTATGTGGTCATTGATATCGAAGCGGATGACGATGTGGCCGAGAAAGCGTTGCTGAGCATGAAGGCCATTCCGGGGACGATTCGCGCGCGTCTGCTTTACTGATGGTGCGGTCTCTGGTGTCGGGTGGCGCTGACGCTTACCCGACCTACAATGTGTGAGGATTTATGTAGGCCGGGTAAGGCGCAGCCGCCACCCGGCTTTATGCTACCAAAGCCACGTTTTACTGGGCGTCACTACCGCCGGCAACGGCACATCCCATTTCTCCACCGGCAACGCCTCCACGCCCTGGCAATCATGCGCGTAGCCTACCGGCTGCAACCCATACTGCTGCCAGTTTTGTAGCGTTCTGTCGTAAAAACCACCGCCCATTCCAAGGCGCTGTCCCTGCTCATCAAACGCCACCAGCGGCGTAATCAGCACATCCAGCTGTGACAGCGGCAGCACGTCGCGCACATCGAGTTTCGGCTCGGTGATTTTCAGACGATTCACCACCAGCTCGCTGTGCGGGTGATAGTGCAAAAAAAGCAGATTGCCTTCGCTGAACGGGTGCAGCACCGGCAGGTATACCTTCTTCCCGGCGCGCCAGAGCTGCTCTATCAGCGGTTGGGTGTCCAGTTCGCCGTCAAACGACAGAAACAGGGCAACCGTGCGCGCCATCACGACAGGGGGATACGCCATCATACGGGCGGCGGCCTGCTGGGCAAAATGCGCTTGCTGTTCTGGGGTTAACGCACGACGGCGTTGACGAATGAGCTGACGAATGTCCTGGCGTGAAGCTGAAACTTCAGGGAATTGAGTCATGGTAGTCGGTAGAAGAAAAGAGAGGGAATCTCCGAGATGCCGCCGCAGGCTGTAACCCTTGAACCCTTGGTTCAAGGTGAATGTGTCGTCATAGTTTTAAGGCTTCTCGGACGGACCGAGCATGCTCACCAACCATGGAGCGCCACATTCTTGTGGTATGAAATATCGGCTCAGGGGACTGGCCCGCTTGCGAACATCTCAGAGAAATTTTGTCTTCACAGTTACTCTACCATAGTCAACTGAGAAGTGTTATTCAAACTTGGGTCCCGGTCTTTCGGGATTGCGACCTTGATCAAGCAATGCTTGTTCTATGGTCTGCTGGAGCATTTTTATGCGCTGCTCCATGCTTGCCGCGTAGTCGCGGGTCTTCGCTTTTTCCTGAGTCAGTTCATAGCTGATGTTCAACGCGGCGATGAAAACCAGCTGCTCAGTATTTGTGACTCTAGTGCGTTCTTTTAGATCTTGCAACCGCTGATTCAAATCGTCCGCAGCCTGATTCAAAGCATCCCTTTGTTCAGGCGGACAATTCACTCGCAGTGAACGGCCAAAAATCTGGAGATCGACGGGTTGTGCAGACATGCCACCTTCCTGCTGATTGACTGCGCTGCCTTCGCTTACTGCCCCGGGGGCTGCGAAGGGGCGACACTATAGCTACCCTGATGTGAAGATACAAGCCCTTTTCTGGTATCACCAGGGTCCAAAGTGGTAGCATATCATGAAACTTCCCCCCAATGATGACGAATGCGCATGTCTATACAGAACGAAATGCCTGGTTACAAGGATTTAAACCAGTTACTGAACCAGCAGGGAGTCGGTTTAACCCCTGCCGAAATGCACGGTCTGATCAGTGGCATGCTGTGCGGCGGAAACAGCGACAGCTCCTGGCAGCCGCTGATCCACGACCTCACGAATGAAGGGCTGGCGTTTGGTCACGAGCTGGCGGAAGCGCTGCGTAAAATGCACGCCGCCATCAGCGATTCGCTGGAAGACGATGGCTTCCTTTTTCAGCTTTATCTGCCTGACGGCGACGACGTCAGCGTGTTCGATCGCGCCGATGCGCTGGCCGGCTGGGTAAACCACTATCTGCTGGGGCTGGGCGTCACGCAGCCTAAACTGGATAAAGTGACCGGCGAAGCGGGTGAAGCGATCGACGACCTGCGCAACATTGCCCAGCTTGGCTACGATGAAGACGAAGACCAGGAAGAGCTGGAAATGTCTCTCGAAGAGATCATCGAGTACGTGCGCGTCGCGGCACTGCTGTGCCACGACAACTTTACGCGCTCACAGCCGACCGCACCGGAAGTTCGTAAGCCAACCTTACATTAAGAAAAATAACGCACAGGAGGGTGTCATGGTTATCTCGAGTCAAGAGTATTCGCGACGCCGTCAGGCGCTGCTGGCGAAAATGCAGCCGGGCAGCGCCGCGCTAATTTTTGCTGCGCCTGAAGTGACGCGCAGCGCTGACAGCGAATATCCCTATCGCCAGAGCAGCGATTTCTGGTACTTCACCGGCTTTAACGAGCCGGAAGCGGTGCTGGTGCTGATTAAGAGCAATGACACCCACAACCACAGCGTGATTTTCAACCGCGTACGAGACTTAACTGCTGAAATCTGGTTTGGCCGCCGCCTGGGGCAAGAGGCCGCACCGGCGAAGCTGGGCGTTGACCGCGCGCTGGCGTTTAGCGAAATCAACCAGCAGCTCTATCAGCTGCTTAACGGCCTCGACGTGCTCTATCACGCGCAGGGCGAATATGCGTACGCAGATGAGATTGTTTTCACCGCGCTGGATAAGCTGCGCAAAGGCTCGCGCCAGAACCTGTCCGCACCGGCCACGCTGACGGACTGGCGTCCGGTGGTGCATGAGATGCGCCTGTTCAAGTCTGAGGAAGAGCTAAATGTGATGCGCCGCGCGGGCGAAATCAGCGCGCTGGCACACACCCGCGCCATGGAGAAATGCCGTCCCGGGATGTTCGAATACCAGCTGGAAGGCGAAATTCACCACGAATTTAACCGCCACGGCGCGCGCTATCCCTCCTACAACACCATTGTCGGCGGCGGGGAAAACGGCTGCATTCTGCACTACACCGAAAACGAAAGTGCGCTGCGCGACGACGATCTGGTGCTGATTGACGCCGGTTGCGAATATCAGGGCTATGCGGGGGACATCACCCGTACCTTCCCGGTGAACGGTAAATTCTCGCCGGCACAGCGCGCGATTTATGACATTGTTCTCGAATCCCTTGAGACAGCGCTCAAACTGTATCGTCCGGGGACTTCCATGCAGGAAGTGACCGGCGAAGTGGTGCGCATCATGATTACCGGTCTGGTCAGGCTCGGGATTCTGAAAGGGGATGTCGACACCCTGATTGCTGAAAATGCGCACCGACCGTATTTCATGCACGGCCTGAGCCACTGGCTGGGGCTGGACGTGCATGACGTTGGCGCATACGGCGCCGACCGTTCGCGCGTGCTGGAGCCGGGCATGGTATTAACCGTGGAGCCGGGTCTCTACATCGCGCCGGATGCCGACGTGCCTGAAGAATACCGCGGGATTGGCATTCGTATTGAAGACGATATCGTGATTACCGAAACCGGTAATGAAAACCTGACCGCGAGCGTTGTGAAAAACGCTGACGATATCGAGGCGCTGATGGCAGCGGCGCGCGCATGAGCGTGATTATCGTGGGCGGCGGCATGACCGGGGCCACGCTGGCGCTGGCCATTTCGCATATGACGCAGGGCCAGCTTCCGGTGCACCTGGTAGAAGCCGTTGCGCCAGAGGCGTCGAATCACCCCGGTTTTGATGCCCGCGCCATTGCGCTGGCGCAGGGCACCTGCCAGCAGCTTTCCCGCATTGGGATCTGGCAGGCGATTGCCGACCGTGCTACGGCGATCGGGACCGTTCACGTCAGCGATCGCGGACATGCAGGCTTTGTCACGCTGGACGCGCAGGATTACCGGATTGATGCCCTGGGTCAGGTTGTTGAGCTGCACGACGTCGGATTGCGTCTGTTCCGCCTGCTCCAGGACGCGCCGGGCGTCACGCTGCATTGCCCCGCGCGCGTGGCCAGCGTGAGCCGAAGTGACGCGTCGGTCAGCGTGACCCTGGAAAACGGCACCGTCCTTGAAGGCCAGCTTCTGGTCGCTGCGGACGGTTCGCGCTCGTCGCTCGGCACCCAGTGTGGCGTGGAGTGGCGCCAGCAGCCTTACGGCCAGGTGGCGGTCATTGCGAACGTCGCTACCGCAGCTGACCACAACGGCAGGGCCTTTGAGCGCTTTACGCAGCATGGCCCGCTGGCGATGCTGCCGATGTCGGACGGGCGCTGTTCCCTGGTCTGGTGTCACCCGCAGGATAAGGCGGAAGAGGTTAAGGCCTGGTCCGACGAACGTTTTTGTACCGAGCTGCAGAAAGCCTTTGGCTGGCGGCTGGGGCGTATTACCCATGCCGGCAAGCGGACGGTCTACCCGCTTTCGCTGACCACGGCGTCTCAGTCTGTCTCCCATCGTCTGGCGCTTGTCGGTAACGCTGCGCAGACGCTGCACCCCATCGCGGGGCAAGGTTTCAACCTTGGCTTACGCGATGTCATGAGCCTGGCCGAATCACTGGTGCAGGCGTGGGGCGAGCAAAAAGACTGTGGGGCCTATTCGGTGCTGAGTCATTACCAGAAGCGCCGACAGGCGGATAAAGAGGCCACCATCGGTGTGACCGATGGTCTGGTTCATCTTTTTGCCAATCGCTGGGCACCGCTGGTTGCGGGTCGCAACCTTGGGCTGATGGCGATGGAATTATTCATTCCGGCACGTGACGTGCTGGCGCAGCGGACCCTGGGTTGGGTCGCGCGTTAAGGAGTTATCACCGTGCAAAATGTTGATGTCGCCATCGTTGGCGGCGGAATGGTTGGACTGGCATTGGCCTGCGGATTACAGGGCAGCGGCCTGCGCGTGGCGGTGCTGGAGCAAAAGCAGCCTCAGCCCGTTGCACCGGATGCGCCGCCTGAACTCCGCGTCTCGGCGATCAATGCGGCCAGCGAAAAGCTGCTGACGCACCTTGGCGTCTGGTCAGATATTGTGGCACACCGTGCCAGCTGCTATCACGGCATGGAAGTGTGGGATAAAGACAGCTTTGGTCATATTGCTTTTGACGATGAAAGCATGGGCTATAGCCATCTGGGGCACATCGTTGAAAACGCGGTGATCCACCACGCGCTCTGGCAGAAAGCACAGCAGTGCAGCGACGTGACGCTGATTGCGCCTGCGCAGATCCAGCAGGTGGCGTGGGGCGAAAACGAGGCGTTTATCACCCTGCAGAGTGGCGACATGCTGACCGCGCGTCTGGTGGTCGGTGCTGACGGTGCCAACTCCTGGCTGCGTAATAAAGCCGATATCCCGCTGACATACTGGGATTACCGCCATCATGCTCTGGTCGCGACGATCCGTACCGAAGAGGCGCACGGAGGCGTGGCGCGCCAGATTTTCCACAACGATGGCATACTGGCGTTCCTGCCGCTTGCCGATCCGCACCTGTGCTCAATTGTCTGGTCCCTGGTGCCGGAAAAAGCCCAGCAGATGCATGAGGCGACGCCGGAGGCCTTTAACCAGGCGCTGTGCGTGGCCTTTGATAACCGCCTTGGCCTGTGCACGCTTGAAAGCGAGCGTCAGGTATTCCCGTTAACCGGCCGCTACGCGCGCCAGTTTGCGGCGCACCGTCTGGCGCTGGTGGGCGATGCGGCGCATACCATCCATCCGCTGGCCGGGCAGGGCGTTAACCTTGGCTTTATGGACGCGGCGGAGCTGGTAGAAGAGCTGCGTCGCCTGCATCGTGAAGGCAAAGATATCGGCCAGCATCTCTACCTGCGTCGCTACGAGCGCAGCCGCAAGCACAGCGCGGCAATGATGCTGGCGGGTATGCAGGGCTTCCGCGAGCTGTTTGCCGGGTCAAATCCGGCGAAGAAATTGCTGCGCGACATCGGCCTTAAGCTTGCTGACACTCTTCCGGGTGTTAAACCCCAACTCCTCCGTCAGGCGATGGGTCTGAACGACCTCCCGGACTGGCTGCGTTAATGTAGACCCCTGTCACACTTTCTTTTCCCGGCCTCTGCGCCGGGGAAATTCCCTCGTTTGAAATATTCTAATTTCACGTCATTTTTCGCATTAGATAATCTAATGTCGTGTTTTTCTCGTTACAGAAATTCGGCCCGTTTTTCCGCACGAAATATCACCATGTGCTAAATCCTGTTAGATCATTGTTAATTTTGTGCGGGGTTAATCGCATTTTTCCAGTGGATAACTCTGTAGGCTTTTCAGCGTTTTTTGGTCATAAGCTAATGTGATGACCTGTTTTGCCTTATGGTTAACCGCCGTTTTCGGTGGTAAGTTCAGGTAAAAGAGAACGTTTGCGTCGGTGCCCGAAAGCGGGGCCGATACCGGGTTTCACGGTGAATTTTTCAACGAGGACAAGATGGCTCAACAGACTCCTTTGTACGAACAACACGTGTTATGCGGCGCCCGCATGGTGGACTTCCACGGCTGGATGATGCCGCTGCACTACGGCTCGCAGATTGATGAGCACCACGCGGTGCGCACCGATGCCGGTATGTTCGACGTGTCCCATATGACGATTGTCGATCTGCGCGGTAGCCGCACCCGGGAGTTTTTGCGTTATCTGCTGGCAAACGACGTCGCCAAACTGAAGACGCCGGGTAAAGCGCTCTATACCGGCATGCTGAATGCCTCGGGCGGCGTGATTGATGACCTTATCGTCTACTACTTCACCGAAGATTTCTTCCGCCTCGTTGTAAACTCCGCCACCCGCGAAAAAGACCTCTCCTGGATCACCCAACACGCCGAACCGTATGCCATCGACATCACCGTCCGTGATGACCTGTCGCTGATCGCCGTGCAGGGGCCTAACGCGCAGGCGAAAGCCGCATCTCTGTTCAACGATGAGCAACGTAAAGCCACCGAAGGCATGAAGCCGTTCTTCGGCGTGCAGGCGGGCGATCTGTTTATCGCCACCACCGGCTACACCGGTGAAGCGGGCTACGAAATTGCGATGCCGAACGAAAAGGCCGCTGATTTCTGGCGTGCGCTGGTGGAGGCGGGCGTGAAGCCTGCGGGCCTGGGCGCGCGCGATACGCTGCGTCTGGAAGCGGGCATGAACCTCTACGGTCAGGAGATGGACGAAGGCGTCTCTCCGCTGGCCGCCAACATGGGCTGGACCATCGCGTGGGAACCGGCTGACCGTGACTTTATTGGCCGTGAAGCGCTGGAGATGCAGCGTGAGAAGGGCACTGAACAGCTGGTTGGCCTGGTGATGAAGGAAAAAGGCGTACTGCGCGGCGAACTGCCTGTACGTTTTACCGATGCTGACGGCAATCCTCGCGAAGGCGTGATCACCAGCGGAACCTTCTCACCGACGCTGGGCTACAGTATTGCACTGGCACGCGTGCCGGCAGGCATTGGCGAAACGGCGGTGGTGCAAATCCGCAACCGCGAAATGCCGGTCAACGTGACCAAACCGATTTTTGTTCGCGCCGGTAAGCCGGTCGCCTAACTATTTTTATCAGGAGAACTTCAATGAGCAATGTGCCAGCAGAACTGAAATACAGCAAAGAACACGAGTGGCTGCGCAAAGAGGCGGACGGCACTTACACCGTCGGGATCACCGAGCACGCGCAAGAGCTGCTGGGCGACATGGTGTTTGTTGACCTGCCTGACGTGGGCACGACCGTGAGCGCGGGCGACGACTGCGCCGTGGCGGAGTCCGTAAAAGCGGCATCAGACATCTACGCACCGGTAAGCGGTGAGATTGTTGCAGTCAACGACGCGCTGAGCGACTCCCCGGAGCTGGTCAACAGCGAGCCTTATGAAGGCGGCTGGATCTTCAAGATCAAAGCCAGCGACGAATCCCAGGTTGCCGCGCTGCTGGATGCGACCGCATACGAAGCACTACTGGAAGACGAATAACGTTGTGCCGGATGGCGCTGCGCTTATCCGGCCTGGAGATCAACGTAGGCCCGGTAAGCGTTAGCGCCACCGGGCAACAGCGTTACAGATAACTACGATTCACTGCACGTTTCAGGAACCATCGCTCATGACACAGACTTTAAGCCAGCTTGAAAACCGTGGCGCCTTCATTGAACGTCACATTGGGCCGGATGCTCAGCAACAGCAGGAGATGCTGAAGACGGTTGGCGCGGATTCATTAAACGCACTGATCGGCCAGATTGTGCCAAAAGACATCCAGCTAGCCACGCCGCCTCAGGTGGGGAAAGCCACCACGGAGTTCGCCGCGCTGGCGGAGCTGAAGGCTATCGCCGGCCTGAACAAGCGCTATAAGTCTTACATTGGCATGGGCTACACCAACGTGCAGTTGCCGCCGGTGATCCTGCGCAACATGCTGGAAAACCCGGGCTGGTACACCGCCTATACGCCGTATCAGCCAGAAGTGTCCCAGGGTCGTCTGGAAGCGCTGCTGAACTTCCAGCAGGTAACGCTGGATCTGACCGGGATGGATATCGCCTCCGCGTCTCTGCTGGATGAAGCGACCGCCGCCGCCGAAGCGATGGCGATGGCGAAGCGCGTGAGCAAGCTGAAAAATGCCAACCGCTTCTTCGTGGCGGCGGACGTGCATCCGCAGACGCTGGACGTGGTGCGCACCCGTGCGGAAACCTTCGGCTTTGACGTGATCGTCGATGACGCTGACAAAGTGCTGGATCACCAGGACGTCTTCGGCGTGCTGCTGCAGCAGGTGGGCACCACCGGCGAAGTGCACGACTACGGCGCGCTGATTGCCGAGCTGAAATCCCGCAAGGTGGTTGTCAGCGTTGCCGCCGATTTTATGGCGCTGGTGCTGCTGACGGCACCGGGCAAACAGGGCGCGGATATCGTATTCGGCTCAGCACAGCGCTTCGGCGTACCGATGGGCTACGGCGGCCCGCACGCGGCGTTCTTCGGCGCGAAAGATGAATTTAAACGTTCCATGCCTGGCCGTATTATCGGCGTCTCCAAAGACGCTGCCGGTAATACCGCGCTGCGCATGGCGATGCAGACCCGCGAGCAGCATATCCGCCGCGAGAAAGCGAACTCCAACATCTGTACCTCACAGGTGCTGCTGGCTAACATCGCCAGCCTGTACGCCGTGTTCCACGGTCCGGCTGGTCTGAAACGCATTGCCAGCCGCATTCACCGCCTGGCCGATATCCTGGCCTGCGGCCTGCAGCAAAAAGGTCTTAAGCTGCGCCATGCCCACTACTTCGATACCCTGTGCGTGGACGTGGCGGACAAAGCCGCCGTGCTGGCCCGCGCGGACGCGGCAAAGATCAACCTGCGCAGCGACATCCACAACGCCGTCGGCATTACGCTGGATGAAAGCACCACCCGCGACGATATCCTGAACCTGTTCAGCGTGCTGCTGGGTGACGCGCACGGTCTGGACATTGATGCGCTCGACAAAGACGTTGCGCTCGACAGCCGCTCCATTCAGGACAGCATGCTGCGTAACGACGCCATCCTGACGCACCCGGTCTTCAATCGCTACCACAGCGAGACCGAGATGATGCGTTACATGCACTCTCTGGAGCGCAAGGATCTGGCGCTGAACCAGGCGATGATCCCGCTGGGATCCTGCACCATGAAGCTGAACGCCGCGGCAGAGATGATCCCGATCACCTGGCCTGAATTCTCCGAGCTGCACCCGTTCTGCCCGCCGGAGCAGGCGGAAGGTTATCACGTGATGATTAACCAGCTTTCCGACTGGCTGGTGAAACTGACCGGTTACGACGCGCTCTGCATGCAGCCGAACTCCGGCGCGCAGGGTGAATATGCCGGCCTGCTGGCAATCCGTCACTATCACGAAAGCCGTAACGAAGGCCATCGCGATATCTGCCTGATCCCAAGCTCCGCTCACGGCACCAACCCGGCTTCAGCCCAGATGGCGGGCATGGAAGTCGTGGTGGTCGCGTGCGATAAGAACGGCAACATCGACCTGGCTGACCTGCGCGCGAAAGCCGAACAGGCGGGCGACAAGCTCTCCTGCATCATGGTGACCTATCCGTCCACCCACGGCGTGTACGAAGAGACCATCCGTGAAGTGTGCGAAGTGGTGCACCAGTTCGGCGGTCAGGTATACCTCGACGGCGCGAACATGAACGCGCAGGTGGGCATTACCTCTCCGGGCTTTATCGGCGCGGACGTGTCGCACCTTAACCTGCACAAAACCTTCTGCATCCCGCACGGCGGTGGCGGCCCGGGCATGGGCCCAATCGGCGTGAAGGCGCACCTGGCACCGTTTGTCCCAGGCCACAGCGTGGTGCAGATCGAAGGCATGCTGACCCGTCAGGGCGCGGTCTCTGCGGCACCGTTCGGTAGCGCCTCTATCCTGCCAATCAGCTGGATGTACATCCGCATGATGGGTGCGGAAGGGCTGAAGCAGGCGAGCCAGGTGGCTATTCTGAACGCCAACTACATTGCGACGCGCCTGAAGTCTGCCTTCCCGGTGCTCTACACCGGCCGCGACGGTCGCGTGGCGCACGAGTGCATCCTCGATATTCGTCCGCTGAAAGAGCAGACCGGCATTAGCGAGCTGGATATTGCCAAACGCCTGATCGACTACGGCTTCCACGCGCCTACCATGTCGTTCCCGGTTGCGGGCACGCTGATGGTGGAGCCAACAGAGTCCGAAAGTAAAGCCGAGCTGGACCGCTTTATCGACGCGATGCTGGCCATCCGCATGGAAATTGACCGCGTGCAGGACGGCGAGTGGACGCTGGAAGACAACCCGCTGGTTAACGCCCCGCACACCCAGCACGAGCTGGTGGCCGAGTGGAACCACGGCTATTCCCGCGAGCTGGCCGTCTTCCCGGCAGGCGTGGCGAACAAATACTGGCCGACCGTGAAGCGTCTTGATGACGTCTACGGCGACCGTAACCTGTTCTGCTCCTGCGTGCCGATGAGCGAATACCAGTAACATTGCTGATGTAGTAACGTAGGCCGGGTAAGGCGAAGCCGCCACCCGGCTTTTTTATTGGGAGAAGAAAATGGGCATTGCACTTGTGACCGGCGCCAGCCGGGGCATTGGGAAGGCCACCGCGCTGCAGCTGGCCCGCGAAGGCTACACCGTGGCGGTCAACTATCATCACAACATTAAGGCCGCAACGGACGTGATCAACCAGATCGTTGAGGCGGGCGGTAAAGCCTTTGCCGTACGTGCAGACATTAGCGATGAAGCCCAGGTGCTGGCGATGTTTGACAGCCTCGATCGCGAAGGCGAGCCGCTGACCGCGCTGGTCAATAATGCGGGGATTCTGTTTGAGCAATCCACCATCGAGAATCTCTCCGCCGAGCGTATTAACCGCGTCCTGGCGACCAACGTTACGGGCTACTTCCTCTGCTGCCGGGAAGCGGTAAAACGCATGTCCTTCAAACATGGCGGCAAGGGCGGGGCGATAGTGAATGTCTCTTCCGCGGCGTCCCGCCTGGGCGCACCGGGTGAATATGTGGATTACGCCGCGTCCAAGGGGGCGGTGGATTCGCTGACAACGGGGCTGTCGCTGGAGGTGGCGGCGCAGGGCATTCGCGTCAACTGCGTCCGTCCGGGCCTGATCTATACCGATATTCATGCTTCGGGCGGAGAACCGGGGCGAGTGGACCGCGTGAAAGCGTTACTGCCGATGCAGCGCGGCGGCCAGCCGGAAGAGGTCGCCCAGGCGATTGTCTGGCTGCTGAGCGAAAAGGCGTCGTACGTGACGGGGAGTTTTATTGAGTTAGCGGGCGGGAAATAAGCCGGGTGGCGGCCCGGCCTCCTATTCGT